>JBEVNG010000421.1:0-15899 GCA_040508235.1 Polyangiales bacterium
GGTCGCCGAGGTGGGCTCCGCGGTGACGCTGTTCAAGCCCGGCGACGAGGTCTTCTACGCCGGCGACATCACGCGACCGGGCAGCAACCAGCAGCTCCAGCTCGTGGACGAGCGCATCGTCGGTCGCAAGCCGAGGCGCTTGGACTTCGCGCACGCGGCCGCGCTCCCGCTGACCGCGATCACGGCCTGGGAGTCGCTGTTCGACCGGCTCGGCTTCGCGCAGCAGGCAGAGGGCACGGTGCTGATCGTCGGCGGCGCGGGCGGGGTCGGCTCGATCGCGATTCAGCTCGCCAAGCAAGCGGGCCTGACGGTGATCGCCACGGCGTCCCGCCCGGAGTCCGCCGCCTGGGTGCGCGGGCTGGGGGCCGACCAGGTGGTCGATCACCGCCAGCCGCTGCGCGCGCAGCTCGCGGGCGAGGTCGACGCGGTCGCCATCTTCAGCACCACCGAGCCTTACTTCGTGCAGCTGCCAGAGCTGCTGCGTGCGCAGGGGCGGGCGGTCTCCATCGTGGAGACGGCGGGGCCGCTCGACCTCGGGCCGCTCAAGAACAAGAGCCTCGGCTTCAGCTGGGAGTTCATGTTCACGCGCTCCAGCTACCAGACCCCGGACATGATCGAGCAGCACAAGCTGCTCAACCGCGTCGCGGAGCTGGTGGATGCGGGCACGCTGCGCAGCACCGTGAGCAAGCAGCTCGGGCCCATCCGCGCCGAGACTGTGCGTGAAGCACACACCGCAATCGAGTCAGGGCGCGCCATCGGCAAGATCGTGATCGCCGGCTGGGACTAGCCGCATGCCTACGCGGGCTCACTTCTTACATCGACGTCGTAACATCCGGGCTGGACGCCCGGTCGAGGTAGCCCGTGGAGAGTCCAGTTCGACTGACCTTGCGCAACGTGGCGCCGAGCGAATCGCTGATGGAGTTGATTCGGGAGCACGTGCGGTACCTGGAGCCCTACGAGGACCACTTCGTGCGCTGCCACCTGGAGCTCGCGCACGTCGAGGACGGCTACCAGGCTCACCTGCAGCTGACGTTGATGCGCGGTGACGTGATCCGGCTGCACGCGGACGAGGACGAGCCGGGCTACGCGTCCCCGGGCGCGGCGCTGACGGCGACCATGGCGCAGGTGATCACCAAGCTCGCGCGCGCTCGCATCACGCTGCCTCCCGAGGCGCGCTCCGGCAGCGCCTGGACCCGCGTCTGAGCGAGCGTGTTTGACGCGGACCGGCTCGACGCGCGCGACCCCGCGTTGATCGCGAAGGTCCTGCCCTACGCGCGCTGGCTCAACCGTCACTACCTGCGCCTGCGCAGCGACGGCTTCGACACGTTGCCCAGCGGGCCCTGCCTCTACGTGGCCAACCACAACGGCGGCATCGCCGGGCCCGATGTGTTGTGCACGATGGCGTCGCTGCTCGACGCGCCTCGCGACGCTCCCCTGTACGCACTCGCGCACGACTTCGCGATGCGTCAGCTGCCGCCGTTCGGTCGCCTGGTGCAGCGCTTCGGGGCGCTGCGTGCGACGCCCGCCAACGCGCTGCGTGCGCTACGCGCGGGGGCGCAGGTGCTGGTGTATCCGGGCGGCGAGATCGATGCGTTCCGGCACTCGCGTCGGCGCAACGAGATCGTGCTCGGTGCACGCACCGGCTTCATCCGCGTGGCGCAGCAAGCCGGCGTGCCGATCGTGCCCATCGTCGCGCACGGCGCACATCGCAGCGCGTACATCTTCCACGAGGGCGAGGCGCTGAGTCGCTGGCTGCGCACCAAGCACTGGTCGCGCACGGTGCGCTTTCCGCTCGCGCTCGCGCTGCCCTGGGGCCTCACGCTGGGGCCGTGGCTACCTTATATGCCGCTGCCGTTTCCCGTCCGGCTGCGCGCGCTGCCGTCGATCGACGCACCGCCAGAGCAGGAACCCGCGGCACTCCAGGAGCAGGTGCGAAGAACGATGCAGGATGCCCTCGACGAGCTGGCGCGATGACCGATGAAGTGACGGTCCCGGGGGGACGGCTCGCATACGAGCAACACGGAGTCGGCGCGCCGCTGCTGTTGATCCGTCCGCTCGGCGGCTCGATGGCGCTGTGGGGCGCATTCCGTGCGCAGCTGGCGCAACACTTTCGTGTGATCTCGTTCGACCTTCGCGGCTCCGGCCAGTCGAGCGGCCGCGCCGCCTTCGGAACGCGCGCGATCGCTCGCGACGCGCTGGCGTTGCTGGATGCGCTGGCGCTCGCGCATGCCCACGTGTTCGGCATCTCGCTCGGCGGCATGGCCGCGACCTGGCTGGCGATCGATGCGCCGACGCGCGTGACGAAGCTGGTGGTGGCGTGTGCACCGCCACTGGGGCTCGAGCTCACGCACGCGAGCCTGCGTCGCGAGCTGGCGATGGCCGCGTGCTTCCTGCGGACGCGCGACCAGGTCGAGCCCGCGCTGGTGAAGCGCGTGCTGTCGCACTCGTTCCGCGAAGCGTATCCGGATGAAGTCATGCGCATTCAGCGCATCGTGGCCGAGCACCCGAGCACGCGAGCCAGCTTGCTCCGGCTGGCGTTGTCGGGCCTGCTGCATCGACCTCGTCCACTCGGGCAGGTCCGCGCCCCGACGCTCGTGCTGGCGGCCGCCCGCGACGGTCTGCTCGGCACCGAGCCGCCGCGCGAGCTCGCGGCGAGCATCCCCGGTGCCCGGTTTCAGGTGCTCCCGAACAGCGGACACGACCTGACGCTGGAGCAGCCGCTCGCGACCGCGCGCGCCGTGCTCGACTTCCTCGGCTGAAGACGCGACAGCGCGCGCGATTCGCGTGTTGGCGCGCGGCACGTGCGATGCAACGCTGTGCTGGACGCACGAGGAGACGCACCATGGGCAAGAAGATCTTGGTCGCCACTGATTTCAGTGAGCTGGGGCGCGCCGCGGTGTCCGCAGCGCTGGAGCTGGCGAAGGCTCTGGACGCGCAAGTGGACGTCCTGCACGCGTTCACGATGCTGGGCATGGCGGACTCGGGCGGCTACACCGCCGCACAGCTGCAGCAGTTCGAGTCCAACGCGCAGGTCGACCTGTCGCGCGCGGCAGACGCGGTCGCCAGCGCCGGCCGACTCGACGCGAGCCTGCTGCAGCCCGGCGAGCCCGCGCAGCAGATCCTGCGCGCCGCGGAGTCGCGAGCCGCCGACCTGATCGTGCTCGGCTCGCACGGCCGACGCGGCCTCACGCGCATGGTGCTCGGCAGCACCGCCGAGGACGTGCTGCGCAAGGCCCAGGTGCCCGTGCTGGTGATCAAGGAAGCGCGCGCGCCGTCGTTCGCGACCATCGGCGTCGCGGTCGACCTCGGCGAGGAGAGCGCACGCGTGGTCGCGACCGGCTTCGAGCTCGCGAACGCGCTCGGTGCCAAGGCCCACCTGCTGCACGCCTACGCACCCATCGTGGTGCCCAACGAGTTCGGCGCCGGCACCATCCCGTACGAGTCGCTGCACGAGAAGGCCCGCGAGTCCCTACGCGACCTGGCCTCCCCCTACGAGCGCACGCCCACGATGGGCAAGTGCGTGGTCGAACTGGGCGACCCCACGAGCGTCATCCTGGAGCTGGCCCAGCAGCTGAAGCTCGACCTGATCGTACTCGGCACACAAGCCAAGCAAGGCTTCACACGCCTGGTAGCCGGCAGCGTCGCCGAGTCCGTGCTCCGCCAGAGCACCGCACCGGTCCTGATCGCCAAGCATCGCCGCGGTTAGCTGCCGCGCGGCGCGGTGCTCGGCCATTCGAAGGTCAGCTCGCCGTCGATGGGCAGCGCGCGCCAGAGCGGGGCGAGCTGGTTGAGTCGCGTGACGACGCGCTCGATCTGCACCGCGTCTTCCGGGCTGCCCTCGGGCGCCTTGCGGAGCGGGTCGGGGCGCTGGCCGTGTTGCTTGCGCCAGGCGACGTCGCACAGGGCGGCAAGGCGCTCGGAGTGATGGAGCTCGTCGTCGCGATCTCGCGCGCCCAGGCTGGCTTCCTTGCGCAGCTGCTTGCGCCGCTGACGCGCTCGGTCGCGCGCGCTCGACGTCGTATCGGTGTCGGAGATGAAGGTGCCGCCGCCTCGCGCGGCTCGGCCGAACACTCCCGCTTGCAGACGCAGCTCCGCCTCGACGACGTAGTGGACCAGGTCATGCGGAATGTGATCGTCATAACCAGGCGCGGGATGGATCGACTGCGCCACGCGCCCTTCGTGGCTCACGATCACCGCATAGCGGTGCGCACCGGTTCGCTTGAACGTCACGTGCATGGGGCGCGCGTACCACGCGTCGCCGCGCGCCACCAGCGGCGTGACCTCGGCGGCCGTTCGCTCGCGAGAGCGGCCCGGTGGCAGAAATCAGGCCGCTTCGCGCCGGCAATCCGCTAGTTCTGCGACCGGAGTAGGAGGCGCACATGATCGATTTCGCGGGACAGGTGGCCGTGGTCACCGGAGCGGGGCGCGGCCTGGGGCGCCTGTTTGCGCTGGAGCTCGCGCGTCGTGGCGCCCGCATCGTGGTCAACGACCTGGGTGGCTCCATGCACGGCGAGGGCTCGGACACCTCGATCGCGCAGGCCGTGGTCCACGAGATTTGCGCGCGCGGAGGACAGGCCGTCGCGTCGCACGATAGCGTGGCCACGCCCGAGGGGGCGCAGGCGATCGTAGACAGCGCCGTGCGCCACTTCGGTCGCGTCGACATCGTGGTCAGCAACGCGGGCATCTTCAACTCGATCGCGTTCGAGGAGCTGCGCGTCGACGACTGGCGCGCGATGTTGGGTGTGCACCTCGACGGCGGCTTCTACCTCTCGCAGGCGGCGTTCCGCGTGATGAAGCAGCAGGGCTACGGCCGCTTCGTGTTCATCTCGTCGTCAGCGGGCGTGTTCGGGCAGCCGCTGGAGGCGCACTATGCCGCCGCCAAGATGGGCCTGATCGGGCTGACCAACGTGATCGCGCTCGAGGGAGCGGCGCACGGCATCCTCGCCAACAGCGTCTTGCCGTTCGGCTTCTCCCGCATGGTCACCGAGACGGTTGCCGGACAGGGTGACGATCATCCGTTCCTGCAGGCGATCAAGCCCGAGCTGGTGGTACCGATCGTCGTCTACCTGGCGAGCAAGGCGTGCGACGTCACGCATCAGAACTACTCCGCGTGCGCCGGCCGCTTCGCGCGCGTGTTCGTGGGCCTCGCCGAAGGCTGGCTGGCGCGCGGCAACCCGACGGCCGATGACATCGCGACGCACTTCGCGCACGTCTCGCGCGCCGAGCCGTACACGATCCCCAGCTCGATCTTTGACGAGATCGGCGAGGTCAGCGCGCGTGTGGGTGCGGTCTCCGGCGGCGGCGCGAGCGCTCCCACCACGCGCTACAGCATCGACACGCAGATGTCGTTCTTGCTGGACGACCCCGCCTGCAAGCAGGTGCTGTCCACGTTCATCCCGGAGATCGAAACGGCCGGCGCGATGCTCAGGCTCGCGCGCGGCATGACGCTGCGAAAGATCGCCGGCTATCCGCAGGCCAAGATCTCGGTCGAGAAGCTGCAGGCGATCGACCAGGCGCTCGCCACCATGACACCCAGGCCGCCGACCGCATCGCTCCTTCGTCGCGTGACGGCGTGGCTGCGCTCAGCCTGACGCGCCGCGCGAGCTCACTGGCAGGTCTCCACGTTTTGTTCCTGCTGCACCCTCCAGCCGCTCGTGCGTCCGAGCCGCTTCACGTACTCGCAGGCGTCGCGGTCGCCGAGCAGCTTCCAGCGGAACCAGGCGATCTGGATCTCGTTCTGCGTGCCTTGCGGCGTGGGGATGTGCGTCGCGCCGATCGCGGTCCAGTGGTAGGCCTCCACGCTCGGGCTGAGCGCGCGAAAGCCTTCCTCCACCCAGCTGATGCCGACGAGTCCATCGCCAGGGCCGATGCCCAACAGCCACGAATTGGCGAAGCCCGTGGTCGACAGGCCGCTGTACATGAAGACGGGCGAGCGGACCTTGCGATAGGACGTCTGCCAGCTCTGTCCGCGCGGCTGGTTGCCGTAGCCGCTCGCGGGCTCCATCGCGAGCGCGGCGTAGGTGTAGTCGGTGCCGTAGCGCGCCTCGGCGAGCTGCGTGGTCACGATCGCGGCCTGGCCTCCCTGCGAGTGTCCCGTAGAGCCGATCTTCTTCGAGACGCTGGATGGGTACAGACGAATCGCGGTCTCGATCGCATCGATGCCTTGCTGGCCACTGCCCGTGTTGCTGGACTCGTAGCAGACCGCCAGGAAGCCGTGCGACGCCAGTCGCTCCAGGTTGTCCTGATAGTAAGAGCAACGCGCGGTGGTGCCGTTGGCCAGGTGCACGATCGGCACGCGGCAGCCGTTGGGCAAGCGAGGCACCCAGAGCTTCACCGCGCCGGATGTGCGGGTCGTGTAGTTGAACGGACCACGTCGATCGAAGTCGTCGATCCCGTCCAAACAAGCTTCATAGTCCTCGAGCGCGAGCTCCGTGCTGTCGAGGAACGTGTCCATATCTTCGGTCGCGTCCCCACACGCCGTCGCGCCGATCAGGATCAAACACCGCAAGCCGTCTCGCATCGTTCGCATCGTCCCCTCCCTTGCGTGAGGGCAGACTCTCACGGACGTCGCGACGCGCAGCGCAAGGAAACGGGTGAATTACCCCGTGGATCGTGCAGATCTGGACGATTGAGCTTCGCGTGCAATCAACAGACCTGAAGTCTTCTACGAAGCGAGCGGAGGAAGCGTAGCGCCTCGTGTGTGCCAGCGATGTTGCTCGGTCGTGATCGACATCGCCGAGGTCGAGCAAGCTCGCGTCGCTGCCATCAGAACGAGTAGACCATGCCGACGTCGGCGCCGAAGGCCTTGCGCGTGGCGTTGCTGATGCGGGCCACGTCGACCTCCTGCAGCTGGTGGCGGGTCTTGAACCAGAACACCTCCAGGCCGATCGAGAGCGCCTTGACGGGCTTGAAGTCGTAGCCGATCAGCGCCTTCTCGTTCCAGCGAATGCCGGGGCCGGTGCCCGCCAGCGTGGCGCTGCCGAGCGCGGGGGTGGCGCCGGCCGCGCTGGCTGCGTACGCGTACGACGGTGCGACGTCCTCGCCGTTGAAGGTCTGCGCCGTGCCGAACGAGCCGTAGAAGGCGTGCCGGTTGAGGAAGGTCTGGCGCACGGACACGAAGCCGCCGATCTCCTTGATGTCGTCGGCGAGCGTGGCCTGCGCGAGCGCCAGCGTGCCGAGGTTGGCGAGGTTCTGGCCGGCGTAGCCCTCGAAGCGGATCTGCGTCGTCTCGGTGGGCGTGATCTCCCCGAACAGACCACCCGCGCCTGCGAACGTCATGCGCTCGGTGGGACCGGGGCTGAGCCGCAGGCGCGTGGCGATGCCGTTGATGCCGACCTTGCCCAGCTTGCCGAGCAGCGCGGTCGCGCGCACCGCGAACGTGGGCATACGACCGAGCTCCAGCGCGGCGTCGCGGAAGGCCGCGTTCGCGCCCTGCAGGCCGATCGCGCCACCCAGCTCGAGCTTGTCGCCCAGCTTGTAGAGCACCTTGAGCTGGTTGCGCATGAAGCCCGTGTTGCCGGACTGGAAGTGCGTGCCGACGAGGTTCATGCCGTGCGCGTTGATCGGCGAGAACAGGTCCCAGTCCTGGCCCGCGATCAGCGTGAGCTTGTCGATCGGGTCGTACTCGATGGTGGCGATGCGCAGGCGGATCAGCGACTGCACCGTCGGCGACGAGCGGGCGAAGTCGATGAAGTCGAACTCGATGTGGCCACGCAGCGGCGTCTTCTCGCCGAACCACATGCCGAAGCGCGACTGCGCCACCTGGAACGACAGGCGCGCGTCGTTGGGCAATGCCGCCAGCGCCGGGTTGGCCGCCGCCGTAGCCGCGCTCTGGTTCGGGTTGCTGAACGACTCGACCGCACGCCCGGAGAAGCTCGCGATCGGGCGCAGGATGCCGTAGATGCGCACGTACTCGGCGAGCGCTTGCGCCGCCTTGGCCATCGCGCTGACTTCCTCGAGCGACGTGGTGCTGGGCTCGCGCTTGTCTTCTCGCACGGGGCCCGCGGCGTTGGGTGCGACCGCGGGCAGCGGAGGCTGCGGCACGATCTCCGTCGTCGAGGTCTGCTCCGGCACCGTGGGCGTGGGAACCGTGTTGGTCACGGGCGCGTCGGACTGCGCCTGCGCATGGCTGGAGAGCAGGGCGAACCCTGCGGTGGCAAAGACCGCATTCAGCTTACGAATCATGGCTTCCTCCAGGTCGGCGCTCAGGTCGCCATGATGTCGACGTCCTTCGTCTCGCGGACGAAGATGGCGCCGATGACGAAGGTCAGGACCGCGATCACGATCGGGTACCAGAGTCCGCTGTAGATATCGCCCGTGGAGGCGACGATCGCGAACGCGGTGGTGGGCAAGAAGCCGCCGAACCAGCCGTTGCCGATGTGATAGGGCAGCGACATCGACGTGTAGCGAATGCGCGTGGGGAACATCTCCAGCAGGATCGCCGCGATCGGGCCGTAGACGATGGTCACGTACAGCACGAGCACGAACAGCAGCGCGATCACCATCGGTGTGTTGACGTTGGCGGGGTCCGCCTTGGCCGGATACTTGGCCTCCGTCAGCGCGCTGGTGAGCGCGGCGTCGAAGGTCTTGCCCTGCGCGGCGGCGTCCGCCGCGGTGCCGTCGTACGACGCCAGCTCCTGGCTGCCGATGCGGACCAGCGCCCCCGAGCCCGCCTTCTGTTCATTGCTGTACGGGATGCCGCGCTTTACCAGCGCTGCCTTCGCGATGTCGCACGGCGAGGTGAACTTTGTGGTGCCGACCGGGTTGAACTGCACGTTGCACTGCGCGTCGTCCGCGAGCACCGTCACCGGCGCGTGCTCGACCGCCGCCTCCAGAGCGGGGTTGGCGAAGTGCGTGATGCCCTTGAACAGCGGGAAGTACGTCGCCGCCGCGAGCAAGCAGCCGGCCAGGATGATCCACTTGCGACCGACGCGGTCCGACAGCCAGCCGAAGAAGATGAAGAACGGCGTCGCCAGCGCGAGCGCGGCGGCCATCATCAGGTTCGCGTGCTGCGCCTCGACCTTGAGCGTCTGCGTCAGGAAGAACAGCGCGTAGAACTGGCCCGTGTACCAGACCACCGCCTGGCCGGCCGCCAGACCGAACAGTGCGATCAGCACCAGCCGCAGGTTGGTCCAGTTGCCGAAGCTCTCGCCGATCGGGTTCTTGGCGCCCTTGCCCTCCTTCTTCATCTTGAGGAACAGCGGCGACTCGTTGAGCTTGAGTCGGATCCACACCGAGACCGCGACCAGCAGCACCGAGAACAGGAACGGGATGCGCCAGCCCCAGTCGTTGAACGACTCGGGGCTCATCATCAGGCGCGTGCCCAGGATCACGAGCAGCGACATGAACAGGCCGAGCGTCGCCGTGGTCTGGATCCACGACGTGTACAGGCCCCGCTTGCCGTGTGGAGCGTGCTCGCCCACGTAGGTCGCCGCGCCGCCGTACTCGCCACCGAGCGCGAGCCCCTGGATCAAGCGCATCACGATCAAGATGATCGGCGCGACGATGCCGATGGTTTCATACGAGGGCAGCACACCGACGACGAACGTGGAGCCGCCCATCAGCAGGATGGTGACGAGGAAGGTGTACTTGCGACCGACGAGATCCCCGAGTCGACCGAACACCAGCGCACCGAACGGGCGCACCGCGAAGCCCGCGGCGAACGCGAGCAACGCGAAGATGAACGCGGCGGTCGGGTTCACGGCCGAGAAGAACTTCGCCGAGATGAAGCTCGCCAGCGAGCCGTAGAGGTAGAAGTCGTACCACTCGAAGACGGTGCCCAACGACGATGCGAAGATCACGGTCCTCTCTTCGCCGGTCATGCTCTGTGGCGGTGTGGACGCGCTCGATCCGATCGACGTCCCCGCTTGGATGGTGGCCATTCGCCCGCTCCCCTGTTCGGCTCCACGCCCCAACACCGCGTCGTCAGTACGACACGGGCCGCTGCCTACTCGCGCGCGAGCCGCGTCACGCGAGGAACGAGCAGCGAGGGGTATGAGCCGGACGATAGACAGAAACGCGCGGACTACACAATGCCGTCTGCATGCAAAGTAAGTAGGTAAGCCCCCGAGCAGACTCAGATATTCTGAGCATGCGCTGGTACAAAACGAACACGGCCGGCGCCTCGTCGACACCGGCCGTCATCGTATCGTCGCGTTCTTCCTACCGTTACTCGCCGCTCATTCGGCGGCGACCGCGCGCATGCGGTCCTCGAAGGCCGTCAGCGCGACCTTCGCACCTTCGCCCATCGCGATCACGATCTGCTTGAACGGCGTGGTGGTGACGTCGCCCGCCGCGTAGATGCCGGGCACGGAGGTGCGGCCCTTGTCGTCGACGACGATCTCGCCGAAGCGGTTCAGGGTCAGCAGGTCGCTCACGATAGCGCTGTTCGGGGACAGGCCGATCTGCACGAAGACACCGTCGACGGTCACGCTGTGCGTTTGCCCAGTCTTACGATCCTCGTACTCGAGCCCCGTCACCTTCGAGCCATCGCCGTTCACCTGCGCAGTGCGCGCGGAGCTGATCACGGTCACGTTCGAGCGCGCCTGCAGGTTCTTGATCAAGACCGCGTCCGCCTTCAGCTCGTCGGCGAACTCGATCAGCGTCACGTGCGTGCAGATGCCTGCCAGGTCGATCGCGGCCTCGACGCCGGAGTTGCCGCCGCCGATCACCGCCACCGGGCGGCCCTTGTAGAAGGGACCATCGCAGTGCGGGCAGAACGCCACGCCGCGCCCGATGTACTCCTTCTCGCCGGGCACGCCGAGCTCACGCCACTTGGCGCCGGTCGCCACGATCAAGGTCGGCGCCTTGATGCGCTCGCCGCCCTGGATCAACACCTCTTTGTCAGGCCCATCGACGATGCGCTCCACGCGCCGGTGCTCGAGCAGGTCGATGGGGTACGAACGCACGTGCTTGTCGAGGTCGGCCGAGAGCTTGGGGCCCTCGGTGTAGGTGGTGCCGATCAGGTTCTCGATGCCGAGCGTCTCCTGCACCTGGCCGCCGAACTTCTGCGCGATGATCGCGGTGCGCAGGCCCTTGCGCGCGGCGTAGATCGCCGCCGAGGCGCCGGCGGGTCCACCGCCGACCACCACCACGTCGTACTGCTTGGCCTCGCGCGGCTCGCTCGACGCGACCTCGTCCTTGCCGAGCTTGCCCTCCAGGATCTCCACCAGCTCGGCGAAGTTGCCCTTGCCGACGTGCACCAGCTCGTCGCCCGCGAACACGCTGGGCACACCCTGGATGCCCAGGCGCTCGATGTCGTCCTGGTGCAGCTCGCCGTCGACCATCTCGTGCGTGATGCCGGGGTGGAGCAGCGTGACCAGGTTCAGCGCCTGCACGACGTCGGGGCAGTTGGTGCAGCTAAGCGACACGTACGTGCGCAGCTTGACCGGACCCTTGAGCGCCTTGACGCGGTCCTGGATGCCCTGGTCGGGCAGCTTGCCCTTGCCGTCGGCGTTCAGGATCGCGAGCACGAACGAGGTGAACTCGTGGCCACCGGGCACGCCACGGAAGGTCACGCCGGTGGGCGCGCCATCCTTGAGCAGGTCCATGCGCACGCCCTGCTCGACGGTGCCTTCCTGCACGAAGTCGATCTTGTCGGAGGTCGAGGCGACACCACGCGCGAGCTCCACGAGGTCGTTCTGCTTGTCGCTCGTGCCGTGAGCGACCACGAGCTTGTAGCTGGCGGAGAGCGAGCCGAACACTTGGCGGAGCTGGGCTGCAAGGCTTTCGTCGATCATGGGAGACTCCTCGGACTCAACGTGCAGACTGCGCAGAACGACGCGCCGCCGCGCGCACGAGGCGCGACGCAAAACTGCTGGAAGTTAATCACGGCCCCCGCGCTTGCGAAGGCCGGGGTGCCAGGAGCCGCCCCCAGGTGACTCCTGGCTGGCGACTCAGATCTTGCCGACGAGATCGAGGCCGGGCTTGAGCGTGGCCGCACCGGGCGTCCACTTGGCGGGGCAAACCTCGTTCGGGTGCGCGGCCGTGTACTGCGCGGCGGCGACCTTGCGGATCAGCTCCTCGGCGTTGCGGCCGATGCCGTTGTCGTTGATCTCGGCGAGCTTGATCTTGCCCTCCGGGTTGATCAGGAAGGTGCCGCGGTAGGCCAGGCCCTCTTCCTCGATGTAGACGCCGAACGCGCGCGCCAGGTGACCCGTCGGGTCCGCCAGGAGCGGGTACTGCACCTTCTTGATCGTGTCCGACGTGTCGTGCCACGCCTTGTGCGTGAAGTGCGTGTCCGTGCTGATGCCGTAGATCTCGGTCTTCAGCTCCTTGAACTTGGCGTAGTTGTCCGCGAGGTCGCCGAGCTCGGTCGGGCACACGAACGTGAAGTCAGCCGGGTAGAAGAAGAAGACCGACCACTTGCCCTCGAGGTCCTTGTTGGTGACCGTCTTGAACGCGCCGTTGTGGTAGACCTGTGCCTTGAACTCGGGAAGCTTGCTGTTGATGATCGACACGGGTGTCCTCCTGAAGACGGGGTCGTTGTAGTTGAGAAGGTAGGCCGGGTTCGGCAGTCTGAAAAATACCTTTTGGCTGCCAGCCCGATAGGCCGTCCCTATCGCCAGCGGCGAGAACCGAAGCCGGGGCCACGAGGGTGCCCACCTGTTCCCGCCGTCGCGGCAGGCAGCCTACGCCGTCTCCCTCGTCAGGCAACACGCCTCGCGAAGTCACACGCGTTGCGGCGACGACGCCATCGAACGGCTACGGATCTGGCATGCTGCGGCCAAGACAGCGCAGGTGAGGTCGACGTTGAGCAGTAGGGTTTGGCTGGCGGCTCTGTGTTTGCTGGGCGTGCTGATGCCCGGCGAGGCCTGGGCGCGCAGCGGAGGCTTTCCGGGAGACGACTGCACGGGCTGCCATCGCGGCAGCGCGGACAAGCCGGCGAACGTGAGCATCACCGCGAATCCCAGCGCGCCGCAGCCGGGCCAGACGGTGCGCCTCACGGTGTCCGTGTCGGGTGGCAGCGCCGCGGGCCTCTACTTCCGCACCACACCCAACGTGGGCATGCTTCGCGACGTGAGTGGCCAATCGACGCGCGTGGTCGATGGCTACCTCATGCACACGGCGCCCAAGGCCGCGGTGAACGGCACGACCACCTTCGCCATCGACTGGATCGCACCCGGCAGCCCCGGCGACGTGGAGCTGTTCGCGTTCGCGCTCGCGACCAATGGCGACCGAAACTCCACCGGTGACTCGTACGGCTCGGCCTACACCTCGATGGTGTTCGGCTGCACCGGCAAGACGTACTACGCCGACTACGACCTCGATGGCTACGGCGGCGACCTGGCCAAGCCGCGCGTCGCCTGCACGGCGCCCGAGTCGTTCTCCGCGCAGATGGGCGACTGCGACGACTACGACCCCAAGCTGAACCCGGGTGCACCCGAGCTCTGCAACGGCAAGGACGACAACTGCAACGGCATGGTCGACGAGAACGTCGTGTACTCGGACTACTGCGAGGACAAGGACGGCGACGGTCACGGCGTGCGCGGCGGCGCGACCAAGAACGACTGCGGTCCGCGCAATGGCTTCGGCCTGTGCGACAACGACTGCGACGACAGCGACCCCAAGATCCACCCGGGCGCCGACGAGCTGTGCAACTACAAGGACGACAACTGCAACGGTCGCATCGACGAGGGCGCGCGCGCGACCTGCGGCGAGGGCTGGTGCCGTCGCTCCAGCGATAGCTGCACCACCAACCTGTGCACGCCCGGCGATCCGGTCGAAGAGGAGTGCAACGCGCTCGACGACGACTGCGACGGCGTCGTCGACGATGGTGATCTGTGCCCCGCCAGGCAGAGCTGTCGCGATGGCGTGTGCGTGCCCGAGGGCTCCGTGCCGCCCACGCGCGATGCGGCCGTGCAGGATGCGAGCGTGCGAGACGCAGGACGGGATGCCGCGGTCGTGCAACAGGACGCGGGTACGCCAGCGCCGACGTCCTCCAAGTCCAGCGGCTGCAACCTCGCCGGCTCCGCGCAGGGCGGCTGGCTGTTGCTCGCGCTGCTCGCACGCCGCCGCCGCACGCGTTGAACCGGCGAGCCGCGCCAACTTCCGTGCGAGGAGCGCCACGTGCTTGCTAGCGGGCGAGGGCGGGGCAATGCCCCCGTATGCCGAACGCCGTCGCCTTGCCCGCCGGACACTCTGGCTCCTCGTTCTTCCACAGCGTGCTGACTCACGTCGCGGCCCGCTTCCCGCACGTGTTCGCGCGCGTCGCGCTTCCCTCCAGTGCCGCTGCCTTCAAGCGCGAGTACGGCAGCGCGCTGGCTCGCTTCGAGGCGGCACGCGTGCGTTCCCCGGAGCGCGTCGCGATCGCGCGCGAGCTGGTGCGCGTGGGCGAGGAGGCGCTGCAGTACGGGTCGGCCCCGCTGCGCGAGGTGCTGAGCAAGCACGTCGACACGCCGATCCTGCACCGCATCGGGCGCGCCGCCGAGGGCACCGAGATCGAGCTGCCCTTCGAGGGGCGCGTGTACCGCGGGCGCTTCGCGCACGACGTGATCGAGCGCCTGCATGCGGCTCACCAGCTGAGCGACCGCGCGTACGAAGCGCTGCGCTGGATCATCGCGCACGAGCGGCTCGACCTGCGCGGCGAGCGCTTCGTGGTGCTCGGCGCGGGCGCGGAGCTGGCCTCGACCGAGCTGCTCCTGCGCGCGGGCGCCGAGGTGCTGTGGATCGACCTCAGCGAGCCGCTGCGCAAGGCCTCGCTGGGGTTGGTGCTGCGCGCCCCCGGCATCAACAACCTGCTGGAGCAGCCGCGCGAGGTCGCGGCCGCGATCCGCGCCTTCGCCGCCGACGGCCCGGTGCACGTGGGCATGTTCGCGTACGCGCCCGGGGCCAGCAAGGAGTGGCGCCTGGCCGCCACCATGAACGCCATCGTCAGCAGCCTGGAGCCGGAGCTGGTGCGCTCGGTGTCGCTGCTGGTCTCGCCCACCACGCCCGCGGTGCTGAGCAAGGAGACGCTGGTGGCCGCGGGGCTGCGCAAGCTGCACAGCCCGAGCTGGCAGCGCATCCTCGCGCGCAGCGGCGTCACCCGCGAGCCGGGCTGGGTGCGCAACGACGACACCCACGTGAGCCTGTCGACGGTCTCGCTGCAGGGGCTGAGCTACCAGGCCGCGCAGTACATCGCGAAGATCGCCGCCGCCGAGACGTTCGCGGTCTACGGCCCCAACCCCGATGCGCCGCGGCCGATCGCGGTCTCCGCCAACGTCGCCGGCGTGACGCGCACGCGCTCGCTCTCGCATCCGCTGTTCTCGGCGGCGTTCCTGGGCGCGTCGCAGTTCGGCGTGCGCATCTTCGAGCCCGCGACCACCCGCGCGCTCAGCGGCCTGCTCATGCTTCACGACCTGCTCAACCCCAACTCGCCGGTCGCGCTCGCGCAGGGCGACGCCGCGCGGGCGAGCGCCCTGCACACCCAGCAGGTGCACGGCGGCATCTACGGCCTGCCCTGGGCGCTGGAGGGTGTGATCCGCGTGGCCGCGGTGGTCGGCCTCGCCAACCAGCCGACGCTGCTGCTGGGCGCCAAGCCGCAGCCCGCTCCGGTGCCCGCGGCGGCCGAGTAGCGCCGTCGCCGGCGGGCGGTACCTTGGCTGGATGAAGCCAGGGTGGTGGGTCTTGGGCATGCTCGTGGCGTGTGGTCCCCATGCCGGCACCGGCGTGGGCGAGCTGCGTGTACCCGGTGGCGAGCACGGCGCGCCCGAGCCGCGCGGCAAGGTCACGCTGAGCTGGAGCTCCGGCGCCGACGTCTCCACGGGCGAGATTCGCGCCGCGCTGCCGGATGGGCGCACGTTCCAGGGCACGTACGTGCAGCCGCAGCGAACGCAGTGGCGCGACAACTACGACATGTACTGGGGCGTGTGGAGCGGACCGTGGGGACGCGCCGGCCCCTGGTACCGCGGCACGCGCGG
>JBEVNG010000457.1:0-4845 GCA_040508235.1 Polyangiales bacterium
GACGGCGAGGTGCTCGACGATCCGGACAGCTTCAAGACCAAGGAGGTCTCCAAGCTCGGTGTGCTCGAGTCGATCCTGCAGCCGGAGCTGCACCCCACCTTGTACGGCAACATGTACCACAAGGTGCGAATCGAGTATTACCCGCCGCGCGGCGACCAGAAGGAAGGCTGGGACAACCTCGATATCTTCGGTTGGCTCGGCTACCCGATGCAGATCAAGATCGACTTCCTGTGCCGCGACTCGATCCTGGCGGCGCCGATCGTGCTCGACCTGGCGTTGTTCACCGACCTCGCGCAGCGCGCGGGCATGAGCGGCATCCAGGAGTGGCTGTCGTTCTACTACAAGAGCCCGATGACCGCGCCGGGCCTGTACGCCGAGAACGACCTGTTCGTGCAGAGCATGAAGCTCAAGAACACGCTGCGCTGGCTGAAGGGCGAGGACCTGATCACGCACCTCGGCCGCGAGTATTACGACTAACTGGTTTACGATCGGCGGATGGCTCGCCCTGCCCCGCTGCCTCTGCCGATCGACCAGGTCCCACCCAGCATCCGCAAATTCTGTGATCCGTCGGCGCCGCTGCCGGCGCGCATGATGGCGGCGCGCGGCATGGTGCCGGTGAAGGGCGGCGAGCAGGTCATGCTGCTCTTGCAGCTCTCCGCCGACGCCGACGAGAACCTCGCCAAGAGCGCGACCGAGGCGCTCGGCAAGCTGCCCGAGGCGGTGCTGCTGCCGGTCACCGAGAGCGCCCTGCTGCCGTCGTTCCTCGACCGGCTGGCGGAGCACTTTCGCGAGCGCGACGACGTGCTGGAGCGGCTGGCCGCCAACCCGGCGCTGGCTGGCGGCACGCTGGAATGGATCGCGCTGCGCGGCAGCGAGCGCGTCAGCGAGCGCATCAGCGTCAACGAGCAGCGCCTGCTCGCGGAGCCGCGCGTGATCGAGGCGCTCTACCGCAACAAGAACACGCGCATGTCGACCGCCGATCGCTTGATCGACCTGGCCGCGCGCAACGGCGTGGTGCTCGACATCCCGACCTTCGAAGCCCACGTGCAGGCGATCAAGGGGCAGCTGATCCCCGAGCCGAGCGACGAGCCCCTGCCGTCGGATCAGGACTTCGCGCAGGCGCTGGCGGAGGACGACGACAACCCGGAGGCGGTCGTCGCGGGCGAGAACCCCGAGCAGCCCGAGGACGAGGTCAAGCAGCAGTACCTGCCTCTCATGATGCGCATCCGGAACATGACCAGCTCCGAGAAGCTGCGCCTGGCGATGGTCGGCAACTCGTCGGCGCGCGCGTTCCTGGTACGCGACAAGGACAAGACGGTGGCGTTCGCCGCCATCTCCTCGCCCGCGATGCAGGAGTCGGAGGTGATCCCGATCGTGCGTAGCAAGGAGGTCGGCGAGGACGTGATTCGCTACATCGGCAACAAGCGCGAGTGGACCAAGAGCCACGAGGTGAAGCACGCGCTGGTGTTCAACCCCAAGACGCCGGTCGGCATCGCGCTGCGCTTCATCGGTCACCTGCGCGCGGACGAGCTCAAGGCCTTGTCGCGCAGCCGAAACGTGTCACAGCCCCTCAAGTCAGCGGCCCTCCAGAAGATCTCTGCGCAGGAAAAGAAGGACCGCGGGGAGCGCTAAGTGTTCGGCAACCTGTTCAAGAAGCGCGATCTGTCGGAGCTCGCGGCGGAGGCGGAGGCGTGGTTCGCGGAGGCGCGCTTCGGAGACGCCAAGCTGGCGTTCGATCGTGTGGCCGAGCGTGCGCGCAAGGAGAAGCCGGAGCTGGTCGCGGGCGCCGAGGCGCGTGTCGATGCGTGCTGCGACGCGATGGCGCTGGCACGCCTGAAGGAAGCCGAGCGCATGTTCGCGCATGGCGAGCTGGAGGTGGCGCAGGAAGAGCTGCGTCACGCACTCGAGGTCGCACGTGGAGACGAGGCGCGGGCGCGCGTGGCCGAGCTGGGGCGCAAGTTCGAGCGGCGCGATGCGGTGGAGCAAGCGCGCGAGGCGGCGCCGCTCAGCGACGAGGAGCGGCTGGTGTTGATCGCGGGCAGCTGGGAGCCGCTGCAGGCCGAGGAGCTGGAGCGCTACGGCGAGCCGCTGCGCGACGCCGCGCTGGCGCTCGATCACGGCGACGGTGCGCGCGCGCTGACGCTGCTGGAGCCGCTGCGCACCGACAGCTCCAGCTACCTGTGGCTGGAGATCGCGCGCGCACACCTGACGCTGAAGCAGAACAG
Source organism: Polyangiales bacterium (assembly GCA_040508235.1). GTDB lineage: Bacteria > Myxococcota_A > Polyangia > Polyangiales > DASUME01 > DASUME01. The sequence continues at coordinate 2,226 of JBEVNG010000457.1, forward strand.
CGAGGCCGAGGCGGCGCTCCGCAAGTTCCTCTCGCGCATCGGTCCGGACGAGGGCGACGTCACCCGGCTGACCGCCCATCGCGAGCTTGCGCACATCGCACACGTCCGCGAGGACAAGGAGGGCGCGGTCGCGGAGCTGGAGGCAGCCTGCGAGGCGCTACCGGAGGACCCACGTCCGCTGCTCGACCTCGGCAATTACCTGCGCCTGATCGAGCGACCGGCCGAGGCCATCGAGGTGCTGGAGCTGTGCGTGGACGCGTTCGGAGACAACGAGGTCGAGTGGCCGGTGACCATGGAGCTGGGCCTGGCCTGCGCCGCGGCCGGCCATGCGGAGCGCGCCGTGACGCTGCTCGAGGGCGTGATCAGCGGGCTGCTGGCCAAGGGCCACCAGGACCTGCCGCCGCCCGTCCTGGTCGCCCTGGCGGGGCTCTACGAGAAGGCCGGGAACGTGGCCCGCGCCGCCGATCTGTACCGGACCCTGACCCGGGGCAGCGACGTCACGAACCATGCCGCCTACCACCTGGAGGCGGCACGCCTGCTCGATGTTTTGAAGCTCACGGACGAGGCCGAGCGCATGCGAGACAGGGCACGGGCGCTGGCGGCCGAGGCCCAGCCGGCAGTCGACAGCGAAGCGGCGTCGGCATAGATTCCAGGTCGTGAATGCGTGGACCGGGACTCGACCCGGCCGCGACTGAAGCGCCCTTCAGACATGACCAGCGCATCCGTAGTACGACCCGTTGTACGGAACGCCCGACTCACCGTCCCCGCCCTGCGCGCGATGAAGGCACGCGGCGAGCGCATCGCGATGGTGACGGCGTACGACGCGACGTTTGCCCAGATGATCGACGAAGGCGGCGCCGACATGCTGCTCGTCGGCGACTCGCTCGGCATGGTGGTGCAGGGACTCGACTCGACCTTGCCCGTCACCGTGGACGAGATGATCTACCACTGTCGCGCGGTCGCCCGTGGCGCGCGGCGGGCGCTGATCGTGGGCGACCTGCCGTTCATGAGCTGGCAGCTGTCGACCGAGCAGGCGCTCAAGAACGCGGCGCGCTTCCTGAGTGAAGGCGGCGCGCAGGCGGTGAAGCTGGAGGGTGGCGTCGAGGCCGCCGACACGGTGCGCCAGCTGGTGCGCATGGGCATCCCGGTGGTCGGCCACATCGGCCTGCTGCCGCAGAGCGTACACGCGATGGGCGGCTTCAAGGTGCAGGGCAAGACCGCCGAGGCCGCCGACTCCGTGCTCGCGGACGCGCTCGCGATCGCCGAGGCCGGTGCGTTCGCGATCGTGATGGAGGGCATCCCATCCGACCTCGCGGCGCGCATCACCGCCAGCCTCGACATCCCCACCATCGGCATCGGCGCGGGCCTCAGCTGCGACGGCCAGGTGCTGGTCTGTTATGACGTGCTCGGCCTGACGCCGAACATGCGCCCCAAGTTCGTGAAGCGCTACGCCGACATGTTCAACGAGGGCAAGCAGGCGATCGCCAACTACTGCGGCGACGTGAAGCAGGGCCTGTTCCCGACCGAAGAGCACTCGTTCGGCAACGTGCAGAAGCAGGCCGTCGAGACCGACAGCACACTTCCCAGCAGCGTGCCCACCGGCTACGGTCCCACGCACTGACATGGCGACCATTCTTCGTGACGCGCGCGAGCTGTTCGAGCGTTGTGAACGCGCGCGGCACGAAGGTGCACGCGTGGGCTTCGTGCCGACCATGGGTGCGCTGCACGACGGGCACCTGGCGCTGGTCGACGAGGCCACGCGCCGCGGCGCCACGCTGCGTGTGGTCAGCATCTTCGTGAACCCGCTGCAGTTCGGCGTGAACGAGGACTTCGGGCGCTATCCGCGCACGCTGGAGGCCGACGTCGAGCGCTGCGAGGCGCGCGGCGTGGAGCTGATCTACTCGCCGCCGCCCGAGCGCATGTATCCGCCCGGCTTTCAGACGCACGTCGAGGTCGAGCAGGTGACGCAGCGCTGGGAGGGCAAGTTCCGCCCTACCCACTTCCGCGGCGTGACCACGGTGGTGACCAAGCTGCTGCTCGCGGCCGGGCCCTGCATCGCGGTGTTCGGGCGCAAGGACTACCAGCAGTTCAAGACGCTGACGCGGCTGGTGCACGATCTCGATCTGCCCGTGGAGATGGTCGGCATGGCGACGGTGCGTGAGCCGGACGGGCTCGCGCTGTCGTCGCGCAATCGGTACCTCTCGCCCGGGGATCGCGAGCGTGCGCTGGCGATCTCGCGCGGCTTGAGGTTGGCGCACGATGCGTACGCGAGCGGCGAGCGCTCGCCCACGGCGCTGAGCGCGCTGGTGCGCGAGTCGGTGGCGGCGGAGTTCGATCGCATCGACTACGTCGAGTCCGTGCACCCCGAGACGCTGGAGCCGCTGGAGACCGCGAGCGACGCACAGACGATCCTGGTCGCCGCGCACGTGGGCACCACCCGGTTGATCGACAACCTGCAGCTCGGCCTCGACGCGCGCCCCTAGTACTACTCGAGTAGTGCCAGTAGTACTAGCCGGAGCGGGCCGCTAGCGCGGCTCCAGCTGGTAGCGCTGGCGTGCGCTGGGCGCGGTGGGCTTGAGCAGGCCGTCGTACGGCTTGTAGTGCGGCGCTTCCAGCCGCA
>JBEVNG010000461.1:0-14638 GCA_040508235.1 Polyangiales bacterium
CCGCGAGAGCTGCGGGGAGACGCGCTTAATCTATCGGCTCGGCCACGCGCAATCGCGACTGCCGTTCACCGTCGCGCTCGAGCTGCGCAACCGGGGCGACTGCGCGGTGGAGGCAAGGCGCTGGCAGCGGCCGGCGTCCGAGCTGACCGGCGAGGGAGGCCCGCTGCACCAGCCCGCCCGCCAGCAGCTGGTGCAGCTGGCGATAAACGTGCAGGCCGGGCGCTGGCCGTCGGCGGTGCGTCCTGACCTCGGTGGCCACGCGGAGTACTTGCTGCGCGCCTTCCGCTGGGACGGCACCGCCTACGTGCCGCGTCCGCTGGAGAACACGCCGGACGTCGCCAGGCTGAAGCGTGACCGTGAGCTGCTCGAGGAGCTGAGCACGTGGCTGCATGCACACGCCGACGAGGTCGATCAGGGCTTCGCGGTGATCCCGGAGCGCTTCCTGGCCGAGGTGGCGACATCGGTGACGCCACGCGGCTTCGCGCGGCTCGCCAATCGCCCCTTCACGCAGCTGTTCGTGCCCGCGCGCTTTGCCGACGTGGCGCCGGCGCGCTTCACGCGCACGCCGGAGGCCTTCCTCCGCAGGCTCGACGATCTCAGCTGCAGCGGCTGCCACCAGGCGCGCGCGGTCGCCGGCTTTCATCAGCTCGGCCTCGACGACGACGCGCCCGCCGCCAACGCGCTCGCCATCGGCCACTCGCCGCACGTGCATGACGACCTGCCACGCCGCGCGGCGTACGTGGAGGCGCTGGCCTCGGGGCACGCTCCCGAGGACGCCCGTCCGTTCGCCGAGCACTCGGGTGAGCGCGGAGAGTACGGCGCGCACTGCGGCCTCGCCGACCCAAGCTTCGCGGGCTGGACCTGCGCGCCCGGGCTGCACTGCGACGGCTTCGAGGGCGACCCAGCCGTTGGCGTGTGCCTCGGCGACCGCGGGGTGGGTGATCCGTGCGAACCCTCGCGCGTGCAGCCCGACGCCGACCCCCATCGCGACCGTGCCCGCCTGGAAAGCGCACGCGTGTGTCCCGAGGTCTGCGAGGCGACGCGGGTGGGCTTCCCCTCCGGCATGTGCGCGGGTGGCTGTGGCGCGCCCGGCAGCACCTGCGGCGCGATCGCGGTCCTGACGCCGTTCAACGAGTGCCTGGCGCGTGGTCAGCCGTTCGTCGACTGCGCGACCCAGCACTCGCGGCCGGCCGGGCTGCGCGGCTGCGACCTCGACCACCCCTGCCGCGACGACTACCTGTGCGCCCGGACCGGCTCCGGCAAGGGCGCGTGTCTCCCGCCATATTTCGTGCTGCAGATGCGCGTCGACGGCCACCCGACGCCGCGCTGAGATTTTTTTCGCGAGTCGTGTCGAGGAACGCGAGTCGGCTCCGACCTTGCGTGAACCCACAAGGAGAGACCATGCAGAAGATCACCACGTGCCTCTGGTTCGATACCCAGGCCGAAGAAGCCGCCAATCTGTACTGCTCGCTGTTCGCGGGCTCCAAGGTGACCGAGGTCACCCGCGCGCCCGAGGGCACACCCGGTGGCGCGGGCGGCGTGATGTGGCTCAGCTTCGAGCTGGCCGGCCAGACCTACCACGCGCTCAACGGCGCCGGTCCGCGCAAGTTCACCGAGAACTACTCGATGTACGTCGACTGCGAGGACCAGGCCGAGGTCGACCGCCTCTGGTCGGCGCTGATCGCCGATGGCGGCGCGGAGTCGCAATGTGGCTGGCTGCGCGACAAGTTCGGCGTGTCCTGGCAGATCATCCCGCGCACGCTGACCACGTACATGCGCGACAAGGACCAAGCCAAGGCCGGCCGCGTGATGCAGGCGATGCTCAAGATGCGGAAGATCGACGTGGCCGCGCTCGAGCGCGCGTACCGCGGCTGATCACCAGCCCAGCAGCTTGCGCACATAGGGCACGAACACCAGACCGCCGATCGCGGTCGCGCCGATGGCGCAGATCAGCACCGCGCCTGCGGCGACGTCCTTGGCCTTCTCCACCAGCGGATGGAACTCGGGCGAGGTGACGTCGCACAGGAACTCGAACGCGGTGTTGATCGACTCCGCCATCCAGACGGCGACGATCGCCAGCACGAGCACGAACCACTCCAGCCGCGTCAGGCCGGCCACCAGGCCGAGCGTGATCACCAGCGTGGTCGCCACCGCGTGCACCCACGCGTTGTGCTGCGACAAGAACATGGTCTTGATTCCGCGCAGCGCGAAGTAGAAGCTGCGCAGCCGCGCTGCGATCGAGAACTTGCGTGCCTCGGCCATCGTCTCCCCGCGCCAGTGTGCTTGCGCCCCGCGTACGGCCCTGCGGGCTATAACGCATGGCATGCGACTGGAGCTGGGGCCAGGAACACCCGCGCCGCTGGGCGCTCACTGGGACGGGGCGGGGGTCAACTTCGCCGTCGAGAGCGCGCCGGCGACCGGCGTCGAGCTGTGTCTGTTCGCGGCGGGCGAGGAGCATCGCTATGCGCTCACGCGCAGCGGCGACGTCTGGCACGGCTACCTGAGCGGGCTCGCGGTGGGCGCGCACTATGGGCTGCGTGTGCATGGGCCGTGGGACCCGGCGCACGGTCACCGCTGCAACCCGCACAAGCTGCTGATCGACCCGTACGCGCGCGCGCTGGTCGGTGCCCCGAGCTGGCACCGCGCGCTCGACAGCGAGCTGTTCGACCGCACCGACAGCGCCCCGTTCGTGCCGCGTGCGCGCGTGGTCGACCCACGCTTCGACTGGGAAGGCGATCGCCACCCGCGCACGCCGTGGGCGGACAGCGTCATCTACGAGCTGCACGTGCGCGGCTTCAGCAAGCGCAACCCGCGCGTGCCGGAGGCGCTGCGTGGCACCTACGCGGGCCTCGCGCACCCGGCCTCGATCGATCACCTGCTGCGGCTCGGCGTGACCGCGGTCGAGCTGCTGCCGGTGCACGAGTTCGTCGACGACGCGTTCCTGATCGAGCGCGGGCTCAGCAACTACTGGGGCTACAGCACGCTCGCGTTCTTCGCGCCGGCGCAGCGCTACGCCGCCACGGACGACGTGGTGCACGAGCTCAAGCAGATGGTGAAGGCGCTGCATCGCGCGGGCATCGAGGTGATCCTCGACGTGGTCTACAACCACACCTGCGAGGGCAACGAGCGCGGTCCGATGTTGTCGCTCAAGGGACTCGACAACGCACGCTACTACACGCCGGACGCCACGGACGCGAGCCGCTACCACGACGTGACCGGCTGCGGCAACAGCGTGCACGCACCGCGCGCGAAGTCGCTGATCCTCGACAGCCTGCGCTACTGGGTGAGCGAGCTGCACGTCGACGGCTTTCGCTTCGACCTGGCGACCACGCTCGGGCGCGACGACCGCGGCTTCGACGGCGGGCTGTTCCGCGAGATCGCGGCCGACCCGGTGCTGCGGGACAGCAAGCTGATCGCGGAGCCGTGGGACCTCGGCCCGGACGGCTACCAGCTCGGCAACTTCCCCGCGCCGATGCGCGAGTGGAACGACAAGTTTCGCGACGCCGTGCGGCGCACGTGGAAGAGCGGCCCCAGCGACGACCTCGCCGCACGCCTGACCGGCTCGCGCGACCTGTTTCGCCACGGCAACGCGACGCTCAACTTCGTCACCGCGCACGACGGCTTCACGCTGCACGACATGGTCACCTACGCGCGCAAGCGCAACCTCGCCAACGGCGAGCACAACCGCGACGGCAGCAGCAGCGAGCTGTCGTGGAACTGCGGCAGCGAGGGCGAGGACACGAGCCTCGCGCCGCGACGCGCGAGGTTGCAACGCAGCTTGCTGGCCATGCTCATGCTCGCGCGCGGCACGCCGATGTTGCTCGCGGGCGACGAGCTCGACCGCAGCCAGGGCGGCAACAACAACCCGTATTGCCATGACTCCGCGCTTTCGTGGCTGGACTGGGAACACGACGGCGAGCTGCTTGCGTTCACGTCGCGGTTGATCCGCTTTCGGCGTCGCTGGCTGCGTCGCTGGACGTCTCCCGAGCGTTGGCTCGATGCGACGGGAGCGCTCGTGCAGGGGCCTCTGCCCGCGGCATTCGCCATGCATCTCGAGCGCGCTCTGCTGCTCGTCAACACCGGCAAGCAGGCCGTGCGTTTCGTGCTGCCGTCCGGGCGTTGGCGCGTGGCGCTCGACACCGCGGGCGTTCGTCGCGTCTCGTCACGCTACACGCTGGCGGCGCACGGGCTCGCGGTGCTGTTCGTGTGATCCGCTCTGTTGCCCTCCGACGAAGATCGGAGATACTCCAGGGCATGGGGGCCCCGCGTTGAGCGCACGCGCACGAGAGACAGTGCCGCATGACCGGTGAGACCGGCCACGCGATGACGAATCCGAACGAGCTACCGGGCGACGACTCCAAGGCGCGAGGCACCGTCTTCGTCGCGTTTCGTGAGGCCGCGGTGGAGCTGTGGGGGGAGTCGGGCCTGCGCACGTTGGCGAGCGCGTTGCCGGAAGACGTCCGCATCGCGACCGTCGACAACGTGGTGGCGTCGGTCGGCTTCTACCCGGAGCGCTACACCATCGCCTGGTTTCACGCGGCGTACGTGGTGATGGCGCGACGCTCCGACCGCGAGTTCTACGCGTTCCTCGACAGCATGATGGACCACGGCTTTGGCCGCGTGCGTCGCGCGCTGCTGCGGCTGGCGACGCCGGGCTTCCTGATCGATCAGGCAGCTAGCCTGTGGCGCCACGATCACTCGCACGGCACCGCGGTCAGCGAGACCAGCCGCGGCCTGGGCACGCTGGTGGTCTCCAACCACGACTACGTCCGCGATGCGGTCGCGCGCGCGGCACTCGCGGAGATCTTTCGCTACGGCGTCACGCTGACGGGCGCGCAGCAGGTAACGGCGGCGCACCAGCTGACCAGCCCAAACGTGTTGACCGTGACCATCCGCTGGCGCGCTTGAGTCACATCAAGCCACGACCGCACATGTGCGTGGCCACCAGCTCCTCGCATGCGGAGAGATAGCCGGACAGGTCGACACTGCGCACGCGTCGCACCTTGTCGGTCATCTTGTCGCGGTGCACGCGCCAAACTTGAAAGAGCCGGCCCTCCACCTGGGGCGCGCCGAGCGAGCGCTTGAGCTCGTCTTCGCCGGCCTCGCTCAGGTCCTCCGCGGGCACCATGCCCAGGTCGACCGCGTGCGCGAACATGCCGCTCGCGAAGTCGCGGCACTTGAGCTCGCGCTCCCAGGTCGCCAGCGTGTTGCCGATGCGGCCCATCATCTGGGCGTGGAGGAACACCTCGCGCGCGGGACCGAGGTCGCGCACGTCGAAGCTCGGTGAGGCGCACAGGTCGAGCATCGCCATGTACACCATCGCCATGTTGTGCGGCTGGTAGCAGTCGTTCTCGTAGACGTTGATGCGCGCCGGGTTCACGTTGATGCGCAGCGAGTGCCACAGCCCCTGCAGCACCTGCGCGTAGTCGAAGCGCAGATCATCTTCGAAGTCCGCGAAGCGCGCGTAGCTGGCCATCCGCGCCCACAGCTCGCGCCAGGTCTCGCCGAGCAGCTCCAGGTAGGCGCGGCGCTCGGCGTCGAAGTGCGCGAGATCCTCGTGGCCCTGCGTGATCGCCAGCGCGGCCTGGAACATGCGCGCGTCGTGGCGTTCGTCGACGATGTCGTCGATCAAGCACAGGAAGATCAGGTGGATCATCTTGGTGTCCGCCAGATGCTCCAGCTGCCCGGGCGGCACGCAGGGCAGGGTCACCAACTTCACGTTCGTGTAGCACCAGCGCCAGAGGAAATCGCCGCGCTGTCCGACGCGCGCGTAGCGTGCGAGCCAGCTCTGCACGTACGGACTGAGCGTGGCCTCGCGCGTCTGATCGCGCAGCGCACGGATGCGATCCGGGCTGATGCCTTGCCAGAGCGAGCGCGCATCGACGACAGCACGCCGCGCGCGCAGGCGCCTCGCGCCCACGTGCAGTGAACTTTCCACGACAACTCCAACGTGCGCTCGGTGGGGGGACAAGAGCGCAGTCAGGTGTCCAATCTGTGGAACATATGAGCTGCTCGCAAGGAACTTTCGACGCAGCGATCGCGAATGTCGAAGTTGAAATCAGGCGACGGTAACGCCGTGCAAAGTCGAAACTACGAAGCATCGAGAAGCGAGGTCCCATGAGCGTGCAAAACGCGCAGAGCGCGACGGTGCGACTGACCGGTGGTGTGTACATTCCGCAGCTGGGGCTCGGCGTCTGGCAGACACCACGCGGCGAAGTGACGCGCGAGGCCGTGCGCACTGCGCTGCGCGTGGGCTATCGGCACATCGACACCGCCAGCGCGTATGGAAACGAAGCGGACGTCGGCGCGGCGGTGCGCGAGAGCGGGCTCACGCGCAGCCAGGTGTTCGTGACCAGCAAGCTGTGGAACGACGACCAAGGTTACGACGCCACGCTGCGCGCGTTCGACGCCAGCTTGAAGCGCACCGGCCTGGAGTACCTCGACCTCTACCTCCTGCACTGGCCGGTGGCGGGCAAGCGCCGGGAGTCGTGGCGTGCCCTGGAGAAGCTGCACGCCGAGGGGCGCGTGCACGCGATCGGCGTCAGCAACTTCTTGCTGCCTCACCTGCGCGAGCTGCTGGAGCACGCGAAGGTGGCGCCGACGATCAACCAGCTGGAGCTGACGCCGTTCCTGCAGCGTCGCGACACCGTGGAGTTCTGCCGCGCGCATCAGATCCTGCTCGAGGCCTACAGTCCGCTCACGCGCGGCGAGCGCCTTTCGGATGCGCGGCTGGTCGCGATTGCGGAGCGCGTGGAGCGCTCGCCCGCGCAGGTGCTGCTGCGCTGGGGGCTTCAGCACGGCTTCGTGGTGCTGCCCAAGTCGACGCGGGCGGAGCGCATCGAGGAGAACGCGCGCATCTTCGACTTCACGCTGGACGAAGCCGCGATGACGCTGCTCGATGGCATGGAAGAGAACCTGGTGACAGGTTGGGACCCGGCGCGTCAGCGCTGAGGAGCGCCGATGCGTCTCCACGAGAGCCAGGAGGCGGCGTCAGCTCTCGCTCAGGCAGTGGCGGCGCACGTAGCGGCGCAGGACCGAGGCGCGCGCGTCGCGGTAGTAGCTGGCGGCGTTGGCACGTGCGTCGTCGCGGGCCTGCGGCGTGGGTGCGTCGAGGCAGTCCGCGATACGCTCGTAGCCCTCGCGGAGCCGCTGTGCATCCTCCGGGTCGAGCGCGTCGAGGTGCTCGATCAGCGTGCGCAGGCGCGAGGCGTCGGCCAGGTCGAGCGCGTCGTTGAGGGCGCCGAGCAGCGCCTGCCCCTGCTGCATGCGCTCGTGCTCGCTGGTGATCGGATGCGGATGCGCGGGCGTGCTCGCGCGCGCCACGACGTGCTGGACGCGCGCTCGCTCGAGCTGACGTGGAGCCGGTCGAGCCACGCTCGGCGCAGTCTGCAGACGCTCAGGCGGCCGTGTCTCTCCTCGCCGCAGCAAGGACACACCCGCCAGCAGCGCGGCGCACGCCAGGATGCGCACGGCGTGGCGCACTACGGCGTCCTCACGGTCCAGGTCACCGTCTGCTGCGAGCGCGCCCAGTTCATGCGGCCAAACGTGGTGCCCTCGGTGTAGCGAACCAGCTCCTCGCCCGCGTTGTCGTAGGCGCGCGCGCTGACCGTGTGGGTGCCCGCGCCGAGCGACCGCGCGTCGAAGCTCTCGCCTCCCTTGGCGGCGACCAGCTTGCCGTCGACCGACCAGTCCACGTCGATCACGTCCGGATCGATCACCTCGACCCGCAGCACCGTCGCGTCGACCATGCCGGCGGGCGGCGACGAGCTGTCGATGGGCGTGACGCCGCGCCAGATATCCATCACCATCTTCTCGCGCGAGACCGAGTTGAACGACGTGTTGGGGTTGTCGCCGAACAGGCTGTTCATCATCGAGTTCTGCGACGGCCTGTACTGGCTCGCCCGGCAGTAGCGCGAGCCCGCGAACACACCCTGCTTGCCGGTGGCGTTGGGCTGTGTGTAGTTCAGCCAGCGGTCCCACTTGCCGTTGGTCTTCGCCATGTCGGCGGTCGAGTTGACCTCCCCGTACTCGCGCGTGCAGTTGCCGTTGTCCCCGGCGTACTCGTCCGCGAGCTGGTGGAAGCCGTGTCCACCTTCATGCAGCGCGGCGCCCGCGGCGTCCTTGTGCGCGCCCGACCAGAGCATCAGCACCGAGCCGGTGTTCCACCAGCGGTCGTTGTTGAGCACCACGGCCTTCCAGTCGATTTCGAAGTCGTCGGGAAGGCGCGCGGCGAGCGCCTCGTCGGTGGCGCGCGAGTCGCAGCGGGCGAGCCGGCTCTCGTCATCGCCGGTGCAGCCGAGCGCCGTGGGGCCCGCGCCGATGGGGCTGTTCTTGCTCGCCAGCTTGATCGCGCAGATGTTCACGAACTTGCGGTAGCGTCCGTACGGCTCGCCGATCGGGGAGAAGCGCTTGCGCATGGCTTCCTCGATGTGCTCGATGTAGAGCGTGTCGAGCTCGTCCGCGCTGTAGCCATCGCCGATGATCACGTAGTTGATGCGGTTGTTGGGCGGACCCGCGCTCTCGATCGCCACGCCATCGGGACCACAATCGAGCGCGTAGGGTGCGCTCGGTTCGCTGCCCGCGTCGACGCCGGGTCCGGCATCCGGCGCCACGTCCGCATCGCGACCGCCGGGGTCCACGCCGGTATCGGTCGCGACCTGGCTGGCGTCGCGCGCCGCGGCGTCCCGCACTCCCGTATCCACGACGCTCGCCTCGGGAGACTCGGACGGCCCCGCGGCCGCATCCTGCTCCCCAACCGGCGGGCCATCCGCCGGCTGCCCGCAGGCCAAGGACGTCAGCGCCAACACGCAGTAGAGCCCCGTCCGAGGAGCGCGGGGTGCACGGAGATTGCCCATGTTGCCTGAACGCCCGACAGCCGGCCGTGCAGGCAAGATTCTATAGCCGGTTAGCGCGAATACCGATGCTTGACGCCGACGGGGAAGTACGTGGGGTCGCCGGGCGGGTGGAGCGTGACGATCGGGTGCTGTCTCTCGGCGGGCACGTAGTGGGCGAACTCGCTGTTCAGGCGCAACAGCGAGGCGCGTACGGCGCTCGCCACGCGCTCGCGCAGCCCCTCGTCTTCCCGGCCGGCGAGCTCGATCGCGACGTTCAAGTGCTGGTCGAGCAGCTGCATCACGAACTTGCCGGTCACGAACGGGCTGGTGTCGGCTTGCTCCAGCGCGAGCGCGATCATCTCGGGGAACACGTTGGCGCCGTAGTACGAGAGTGCGAAGTGCGAGCGGCCGAAGACGTACACGAAGGGCAGGGCGTGGATGCCGCGGGTGCCATCGAGGCGCGCTTCGGCCTCGGCGTCGAAGCCCAGCGCGCGAAGCCTGGAGATCAGCTCCGCATGGGAGTACACGCCACCGTCGTCGCTAATGTGGTAGCGGATCAAGGGCACGCCGTTGTCGCCGCTGAACAAGAGCGTGCGCTCGTGCACCTCGAAGTAGCGCTGGTGTGGATCGTACTGCACCAGCGTCGGCAGGCGGCTCTCGCCGAACAGCGCGTGCGTCGCTTCGGGGCGCGTCGACAGGAAGCGTCGGATGGCGATGCTCAGCGGCGTCTCGACACCGAGCACTCCCGCGTCCGCGGTGCCGTACATCGCGGCCGAGTCGCGCAGCGGGCGCGTCATGCCGGCGCGCTCCGCAACCAGCGTGCGCCACGCCTCGCTGAACACTTCGCCCGCGAACACCAGCTTGATCGCCAGGCGTGCCCAGTCGATGCCTTCACCACGGCCGAGGTCGATCACCTCCTTCACGAACGGCGGATACCCGAGCAGCACCACCTGCTCGAAGTCGCCGCCCAGCGCGCGTACCACGCGCAGGATCTCGGCCTTGTTGTTGCCCGGTGCGACCACGGTGAGCGGATAGCCCTTACTCGCGAGGTGACGGCAGCAGGCGGTCGTGAACAGACCGCCGACCCAGGTGCCGAGCGGAAAGCAGACCACCGCCAGCGTGCGCTTCTGATCGGCCTCGAAGCTGTCGTGGAAGATCTGCTCGAAGCGCCACGCGATCGCGAGCTCGTCGCGGAGGGAGCGCGGCCACACCGTGGGCTCGCCCGTGGAGCCGGACGAGAAGGCGAGCATGTCGCAGCTCTGGAGCTCGCCGTCGCGGCAGCGCTGCGCGAGCGGGAACGCCTGCACGTAGTCGCGCTTGGTGGCGAGCGGGAGGCGCGAAAAATCAGCCAGGCTCCGCACGCTCGTCACATCGACGCCGCGCTGGCGCAGGAACGCGGCGTACGCCGGCACGTCGCGCACGGTGCGAGCGAACAACGCGGCGAGCTCGGGCCAGGGATCGCGGGACGCGTGCTCGGTCAGGTGGGGCGTGAGGGGCGTGTCGACGAAGTGGGCGAGGGCGGCCCGGACCTCCGCGCGGCGTTCGTTCAGCATGGCCCAAAGGTGACCGGTCTCACGGTTGGAGACCAGCGCTCGACGGGCCCGGTCAAGCAGTAGCTTCTCGGTCGAACGAATGGCGTGGCGGGCACATTGAGCCCTCGCGGTTGGTCGAGCTAAGCAAGGGATCCATGGCTTCCCCCACTGCTCGCGCGCTCGCTCTGCTCTTCCTCGCCGCTTGCGGCGACAGCTCCTCGGATGCCAACGAGACGGAGGAGTGGCCCGCGGCCGCCTCCGGCAAGACGCACCAGGAGTTCAGCTCGGTCGCCGTCGATGCGCTCGCCACGCCGCCCACGGCGAACGACTGCATCACCGACGTCACGTCCGGCGAGAAAAAGTTCACATGCGAAGGGATCACGTACCTGGTGCTGGTGCACCCGCAGTGCCTGGAGAAGCAGTGCGGCGTGATCTTCGACATCCATGGCGCGACGATGTCGGGCCTGCAGATGCGCGACAACACGCTGCTGAACGAGATCGCGCCGCAGGCCGGCTACATCTACGTCAACCCGAGCAAGGTCGACGCGAACACCGGCGGCACCTGGCAGCTCACCAACGACCCGCCCAAGATCGGCCGCGCGCTCGACAAGGTGATCGCCGCCTACCACCCGAACCCCAAGCGCATCCATGTCACCGGCTTCTCGCAGGGCGGCTTCACGACGCTCTGGTTCCTGCAGAACAAGAACGCGGTGCTAGCCAGCGCGGCGCCGTTCGCGGGGGCGCTGGAGCAGCCCGAGTGGGCGAACGACGCCTGGCAGCCGCGGGTGCCGATGCTGATCGTCAACGGGCGCACCGACACCGCGTCGCAGATCGGCAACTCGGACATGATGGTCGACGCGTTCGTGAAGGGCTTCGCCCTGACGGGCGGCGAGCAGGTCGCGGGTGACGCCGGCTATTCGTGGAAGAAGTGGACCGGCGCCGGCAACATGGAGCTGGGCTACATCGTGCACGAGTACGGCGGTCAGGCCCTGCTCGCCGGCCACTGCATCCCGGGCGGCACCGACCTCAGCGGCGCGCCCAACAACTTCGGACTGAACGCGACCACCTGCTCCACGGGCACCAACCCGTTCTCCTGGGGCGACCTCGTGCTCAAGTGGTTCATCGAGCACCCGAAGTCTTAAGCCTCCTCGGCCTCGTGCTGCACTTCGTTCATGTTCGGCCACGGTGGTAGAGGCGGCAGGCCGAGCGCCTCGCGCACGGGGCCGAACGAGCGGCGATGGTGCGGCGTGGCGCCCAGCTCGCGCAGCGCGCTGACGTGCTCGCGCACCGGGTAGCCCTTGTGCTTGGCGAAGCCGTAGCCGGGGAACTCGCGATCGAGCTCGGTCATGCGCGCGTCGCGTGAGGTCTTGGCGAGGATCGAGGCCGCCGCGATGGTGAGGCTCTTGGCGTCGCCCTTGATGATGCGCTGCTGCGGCACCGTCAGCTCCTTGAGCCGTCGCGCGTCCAGCAGCACGTGCTCGGGGGCCACCTGCAGTCCCTCCACGGCGCGGCGCATCGCGAGCAGGCCGGCCCAGTAGATGTTGATGGTGTCGATCTCGTCGACCTCCGCGTAGCCGACGCACCAGGCCACCGCCTGCGCCTTGATCTCGACGGCGAGCTGCTCGCGTCGGCGTGCATCGAGCTTCTTGGAGTCGTCGACGCCGGGCAGTCGAAAGCCGGGCTTGAACACGACCGCCGCCGCGGAGACCGGACCCGCGAGTGGGCTCATGCCCGCCTCGTCGACGCCCGCCACGTGCAGCACGCCGGTGCTCCAGAGCGCGGTCTCGTACTTCAGCAGCGTGCGCAGACGCTGGCCCTCGGAGCGGTTGTCGAAGCGTCGACGCGCGATCGCCTCCAGGATCTGCGCGGCACCGGCGCGTGGATCGGCCTTGAGTGCGGCCTCGGTGGCGGCGTCGAGCCGGCGACCCTCGACGACGTAGCGCTTGCGGATTTCCGACAGCACGAGCACGGTCGCCACTCTACGTCAGAGCCCACGCAGCGCGAGTCGAATCGGCCCGCGTGCCGTGCGTGGATTCACGCGCTTGCCCTTCTGCCGGATCTCCAGGCTGCCGGCGCTGACGAGATCGTTGGCGACTTCGCGAACCAGCGCCATGCGCGTGCGCCACTGCTCGCCGCCGATCGCGCGCGCGACCTCGGAGGGACAGATCGTCTTCTCCGGTCCGCGCTGGCGCAGCAGGGCCCGGATCGTTGCCTGGGCGCGTGCGGCGTACTGCGCGTCGTCCATCGGCTTCCACCACTGCGGACCACGCTCGCCGAGCGCGACCTTGGCGTCCTGCACGCGTGCACGCGCGGCCTTGAGGTCGCTACCGTCCTTGACCGCGCGGCGTGCGCTCATCAGCTCGTTGACCAGCTGCTGGCGCAGCGGCTCCGGGATCGAGGGATCCGTCTTGCGCCACTTTCGCCCGTCGATCTCGATCATGGGAAGCTCGTCCTCGGAGGCTCGTCTTCAGAACAACGATAGCCCGGTCTTCTCCACGAACGCCTCCAGCGCGAGCATGCCCACCAGGGAGTTGCCTGTCGAAGACAAGCCGGGCGACCACACGCACAGCGAGAACTCGCCGGGCAACACCGCGATGATGCCGCCACCGACGCCGCTCTTGCACGGCAGGCCGACCCGGAACGCGAACTCGCCGGCGGAGTCGTAGGTGCCGCAGGTCAGCATCAGGGCGTTCACGCGGCGGGTCTGGCGCGCGTCGATCACCGGCGCGCCACCGTGCATGCCGTCGTGCATCAGGAAGCGCGAGGCGCGCGCCAGCTGCAGGCAGCTCATCTTGATGGAGCACTGGTGGAAGTACACGTCGAGCACGTCGGCCACCGGGTTGTCGAGCTTGCCGAAGCTCCGCATCAGGTTGGCCAGCGCCATGTTGCGGTAGCCGGAAGCGCCCTCCGAGTCGGCGACCTCGCTGTCGAACTCCACCTGCTCGCCGCACAGCGCGCTCATCATCTGCAGGATCTCGTCCTTGGCGTCGCCGCAGCCGCTGACCAGTCGATCGGCGACCGCGATCGCGCCGGCGTTGATCAGCGGATTGCGCGGGATGCCCTGCTCGTGCTCCAGCTGCACCAGGGAGTTGAACGGATCGCCCGAGGGCTCCCGACCGATGCGCTCCCAAAGCTCCTCGCCCACGTGCTTCATCGCGAGCGCCATCGTGAACACCTTGGAGATGCTCTGGATCGAGAACGGCATGTGCGCCGCGCCGGCCAGCGCCTCGCGCCCATCGGCGGCGCACAGCGCGATGCCGAGCTGCTCGTGGGAGATGCGCGCCAGCGCGGGAATGTACGTCGCCACACGGCCCTCGGTCAGGCGCGGCTGAAGCTCGTCCACGATGCTGTCCAGGACGGACTGAAAATCGGTAGCCATGCGCCGGAGTCTACCTTCGTCGCCGGCGGGTGCGAATAAGCACGCGCGGTCGCGCGTAGACAGCCCATGGCAAAAGTCGAGGCATTCGCGGCGCACGCTGTCGTACGGACGGAGACCGATCCCCCGGAGCAGCGCGAGCGGCGCTGGCGCTTGCGCTCGTACCGCCTGCTCGGGGCAGGCCTCGTGATGGGCGTGCTGGGTGCCGGCGGCACGGCGCTGCTGGGCGACAGCGACGTGACCACCGCGGGCTTCGTGGTCGCGAGTGTGTGCGGCCTGGCGGGCCTGTTCTGCGCACTGCGCGCGCTCTGGCTCACGTTCTCGTCCGTGCTCGCGCCGGTGCCGTTCGCGCTCGGCTTCCTCGCGTTGTTCAGCAACGCCGCGCTGTCGTTCGTGGGGGCGGTGGTCGCGATGCTCTCGACCGGGGAGTTCGGCCGTGGCCGGCAGCTGCGCAAGCGCGGGCGCATCCAGCTGGCGCCGGTTGGCGACAACGCGCGCTGGCTGACGAGCCCCTACGAGCTCGAAGGCATCCCCGCCGAGGTCGCCGCGCAGTGGCGCCAGAACGGGCGCACCGAGCACGCGTCGGTGGCGGCGTTCTCGAAGTTGTCGCTGGAGCTGATGCGCCTGGGCGCACCGGCGTCGTTGATCGCGAGCGCGCACGCGGATGCCCTCGACGAGATCCGCCACACCGAGCTGTGCTTCGATCTCGCGCGTGCGATCGATGGCCGCGCCGCCGGCCCGGATGCGTTCGCCGCCGCCGCGCAGTCGGTGCACGACCTGCCGCGCACGCTCTCGCTGTGCTTGCTCGCCGTCGACTCGCTGATCGATGGCGCCTTGCACGAGGGCGTCTCGGCACGCGTGATCGCGCAGCTCGCGCGCCGCTGCCAGCAGCCGCG
>JBEVNG010000510.1:0-10404 GCA_040508235.1 Polyangiales bacterium
CTTCAAGCCGGAGCGCACGTTGGTCGGACCCGGACCGTCCAGCATTCCGCCCGCGGCGCCGACGCCCGAAGCCACGGAAGAAGACGAAGACGACGACGTCGAGCTGGAGCCGGTGCACGAGCCGGTGAAGAGCAGCGTGCCGCCTCCCGTGCCGGCCGCCGCCTCCACGCGCCCGTCGTTCGCGCCGTCGAGCTTGCCGCCGCCCTCGGGTCGCCTCAGCGTTCCGCCGCCACCCGCGCGCGCTCTCGATGCGGTGCGTCGCTTGAGCGTGCCGGCCCCTCCCACGCCCAGCGCCGTTCCGCCCGCGCCCAGCGGCGCGCCCCCCGCGTCGACTCCACCGCGTTCCCCCAGCGAACGCCCCGGCTTCGGCAAGTCCACGCTGGTCGGCATCCCCGCGCTCGTGGTGCCCGCTCAGGCCCCCAAGGGCGCCGAGGCGCCTGCCGACGAGCGCGACCCAGAAGAGGATCAGAAGGCATGAAGGCAGTGGTATTTGGCGCCACCAGCGGCATCGGTCGCGCGGTCGCCCGCGCGCTCGCCGAGCGTGGCGCGGACCTTTACTTGTTGGGCATCGGCCACGACGACCTCACGCGCAGCGCGGCCGATCTCGAGCAACGCGGTGGCGGCACCCGGAAGGTGCTGTTCGGCGAGTGCAACCTGGAGCAGCCCGAGACCTTCCAGAACGCGCTGCTGCAGGCCGACACCGCGCTCGGCGGCTTCGACACGGTGGTGATTACCGCGGCGCTGTTCGCCTCGCAGGACCGGCTGGAGAACGATCTCGAGTTCACGCGCCGCCTGCTGACCGCGAACTTCGCCAACACCGTCGTGTTCTGCGAGCACGCACGTCAGCGCCTGCTCGCGCACGGCGGCGGCACGCTCTGCGTGGTCAGCTCCGTCGCGGGCGAGCGTGGCCGCAAGCCGGTCGTGATCTACGGCGCCGGCAAGGCGGGCCTCTCGGCCTACCTCGAGGGCCTCGACCACAAGTTTCAGCCGCAGGGTCTGCGCGTGATCACCGTGAAGCCCGGCTTCGTGAAGACCTCGATGACCGAGGGCCTGAAGCCGCCGCCGTTCGCCGGCGAGCCCGAGCAGGTCGCCCGCGACATCGTGCGCGGCATCGATCGCGGCTCCCCAGTGGTCTACACGCCCGGCATCTGGGCGCTGGTGATGATGGTGATCCGCTGGCTGCCGCGCTTCGTGATGCGCAAGATCGGCTTCTAAACAGGGCCGATCAGGGCAGGTAGCGGAAACCGAGCAGGAACTGGTCGTAGCCGCTGAACAGGCCGCCCAGGTTCACGTTCTGCGCGCCACCCTGGCCGGGCTTGGGGCCCTCGAAGATCTGCGCGCCGAGGCTCAGGTACAGGCCCTCGCGCGCCTTGAGCTCGACCTGCGGCATCACCACGAACGACGGCCCCACCAGGGACACCAGCGACAGATCGAAGCGCAGGCGCCCGGTGTCCGGGTTGGGCGTGTACGAGCCACCGAGCAAGCCGCCCGCGTACAGGCCCTTGCCTGGGATGAAGCCCCACCAGTCGCGATCGAGATCGTAGGGCAGCGACATCGCCTTCACGACGAACGCCTCGGCCGCGATCGCGAAGCGCTCGCCATTGATCCAGTCGACGTGGAAGGCCGCCTGGATCAGCGGCACACCCTTGCGGATGCTCTTGTCCTTCACGTTGCTGACCATGCCGTTGCCGTTGTCCGTGATCTGTTTGGACACGTTCGGCTGCGGCAGGTGGTCGCCGTTCGCCGTGGCGGCGGTCAGGTGGCGCGAGGGCGAGAACGCCGCCTCGAAGCCCAGCGACAGCGGCGCCAGATCGAGGCTGCCATCGACGCCGAACGTGGCGTAGCGATGGTAGGCGAAGTCGATCAGCGGCTGCCCGGTGCCGAAGCCGATCAGCGCGTCCTCCGAGCCCTTGCCCTGGGCGAAGCGCTCGGCCGTCGGCGTCAGGTACACCGACGGGATCTTCTCCAGCGCGGTGCCACCACTCAGCCCGATCTCGAAGCCGCTGCCGCGCATGGTCAGCCGCGCCTGGCCCTGCGGATGCGCGAAGTCCGGCACCGGCCCCACGAAGCGCAGCGCACTCTCGGACGACTTGGTCTGGTACGACGGATCGATCAGATCCTCGAGCGTCGCCGACGACTCCGCACCCTGCGTGCCCAACACCGTCGCCACGTAGCGATCGCGGTTGGGGCGTGAGAGGTTCGGCATGAACCACGGCACGTAGACCATCTGCAGCGTCGCCCAGCTGCCGAGGTCCCAGTCCACGCGCACCGCGGGCTGCGCGAGCCGGCCGCTGGTGGGGTCGAGCTTGGGCTGCCCACGCATGTCGAACGCCGCCAAGATGTCGATCGGCGAGTAGAAGTCCATGCGCCGGATCGAGACCGGCTGTTCGCCGATGCGCAGGTGGAACGCGGAGCCGAGCGTGGTGTCGACGAACGCCGACAGCGGCAGGATGTCGAGCTCCCAGCGATCCTGCTGGAAGGGCGTGTATTCGCGGGTGATGCCCATCCGCTCTTGAACCAGATCGGGATCCCCGCGCGCGGGCAGCGCCCACAGCAAGTCCGTGCGCACGCCGACCGACATGCGCAGCTTGCGCGAGCGCCGGAAGTCGACCTCGGCGTCGAAGCGCAGCCGGCTCTCGTACGCATCCTCGAGGTAGTCCTCGTGGTGCATGTCGATGCCCTGCTGCCCGATCAGCTCCAGCCGCGCCATGCCGGTGTTCGCCAGCGGATCGTACTCGTCACCGCTCGACGCGGTGGTCTGGGAGGCTTCGCCGTCCGGCACCATGCCGCCCCAGCCGCGGCTGTCCGACATCGTGCCGGCCTCCGCGAGCTCCGGATCGCTGATCACCATGTCGTCGGAGCTGCCGGCACTCGCGCCGCTTGCGGGCGCGACGTCATCGGCGCCCGAGTCGCCGTCTTCTGGATCTTCCTCGGTGTCGTCCCAGGCGGGCTGAGGCGTTCCTTCCGGCTCCGGCTCGGCGGCTGGCGAGCTACGCGGTCGCTTCTTCTTCTTCGCGCGCCTGGCCTGCGCGAGCTGGAGCTCGCCGTCCGCACGCGCCGAAGGCACCGGCCCGAGGGCCAGTGCCAGCAGACACAGCGACAAAGCCAGCCGCGCACGGCCGGACCCGTTCAGCATCGCTCAGCCGTGCTCGAGCGCGGTGGGCGTGAAGGCCGCATCCGGCAGATCCTTCCGAGACTTCAGGCTGTCGACGACCATCTCGGTGGTGTGCCCGGTCTGCTTGTTCACCATCTGCGTCTCCACGATCACCGGCTGGCCTTCGATCGTCTTGATGCGCTTGGTGTAGAGCGTCTTGAGCAGCTTGCCCGCCTTGTCGTAGAAGCGGATGCGCAGCGGCAAGAAGTTGTCCTGGCGAACCCAGGTCTCGATCTTCGAGTAGGTGGAGCCGGAGTCCTTCTTGGGGATCGACTCCAGCACGTATGCCTTCACGCCGCCCACGTCTTCGTCCGGCAGCTTCTTGTGCTCGGCGTAGCGCGTGTCGCGTCGCTCCATGTCGGCGTACGTGAAGTCGCTGCCCATGAAGCTGCCTTCGCGCTCGCGACCGACGATGCGGCGCGTGCGCTTGAGCCCCGGCAGGTAGATGTGCTGCTCCGACTCGCCCTTGTCGCGCTCGATCATGAGGAACGCGGTGCCCGCGACCTCGGCCGGCGCGCGGAAGCGCGTGACGCTCTGCAGCTGCCCATTCTTGCGGCGCCTCAGGTTCTCCATCACGCGCTCGGTGCGCGATCCCGAAGAATCGATCAGGCCCATGCGCACGACCGTCTCGGCCTCATCGAGCCCGAACAGTCCCTGCTTCAGCATGTTGTCGACGATCTGGTTGGCGCCGAGATCTCCGGCCGCCGCGCGTACCGAGAATGCGCCACAGATCGCGACCGCCAACAATCCAAGTCCAAGTCTAAGGGTGACGTGATGCCACATGCTGCCTCCAGCAGAGCGACGCATCTTGCACGCCGAGGATTCACAGGTCAACGGCGTGGCCAGCACGGCCTTTGGACGCTTCTGCAACCACCGCATCTGATCGAAAATGACAGTGATGCCGCAAGTATTCGGCCGTACACAAGGCGCAGGGTCGCTTGACGCGCCACCCCACGATCGCCGAGTATGGATATGTGCTCGCGCCTCAACAGAAGCCGCGAGACACGGCCATCTCTCCATCAGGAGTTGTTGTTCCCCCCACGCCGCGCTCGGCGTGACCCGTTGGCCGTACGCGTCTGCACCGTTCTGAAGAAGACGACCGGCCGGGACTTGCCTCTCAGAAAGGCGCCCGGCTCGGCCCACTATCAGGTAGCGAGCTGGTCTTTTGCCGCCCGTTCTCGGCGGCGCAACGACGCCTTCAGGACATCGCGCCCCCCGGCGTCGTGAGAGGTCGCAATGAGTGTTGAGAACTGGTTGCTTTTACTTACCTCTTTGGCCGCGATCGTATGGCCTGCCATCGCCGTGGGGGCGCTGGCCAGCTATCGTCGCTGTCGCTCGGTCGTACCCGAGCAGCACATCGACGAGAGCGCGGGCACCTTGCCCCGCGTCAGCGTGGTGATCCCGGCCCGCAACGAGCAGGCCGATGTCGAAGCCACCCTGCGCGGCCTGCTCGCGCAAAAGGGCGTCGACCTCGAGGTGATCGTCATCAACGACCACTCCACGGACGCGACCGGCGAGATCATCAACCGCATCGCCGCGGAAGACCCCCGCGTGCGCGCCCTGCACGACCCGCCCCTCAAGGATGGCTGGCTCGGCAAGGCCAACGCGATGCGCTACGGCTCGCAGTTCGCCAGTGGCGAGTATATCGTCTTCACCGACGCGGACATCTCGCACAAGCCGGGCAGCCTGATCGCCGCCGTGCACGAGATGGAAGAGCACCAGCTCGGCCTGCTCTCGCTGCTCCCCATGTTCCACTGGGAGAGCATCTGGGAGAACGCCGCGGCCCCCGCGTTCCTGCTCGCGATGACCAACTTCCTGAGCGGGCCCATCCACGACCACGACAGTGACGACGCGCTCGCGATCGGCGCCTTCATCATGGTCGACGCCGAGGTCTACCGTTCGCTCGGCGGCCACGAGGGCGTGCGTAACGAGATGCTCGACGACGTCATGCTGGCTCGCTACTTCAAGTCGCACGGCCAGCGGGTGGCCTTCCGCGTCGCTCCGCAGTGCCTGAGCGTGCGCCTCTACAGCAGCGCGCGCGCCGTGTTCTACGGCTCGATCAAGAACTGCCTGGCGGTGTTCGGCGAGAACTTCTGGCTCGCGGTCCCGCTCGCGCTGACGTTCGCCATCGGCGGCCTGTCGGTGTTGTCGGCCCCGTTCGTCGGCCTGCTGCTGCTCAATCCCACGCTGCTGGCGCTCGGGCTGTTCGTGTACTTCGAAGTCTGGCTCGCCGTCGTGCTGGCCCGTTCGTACATGCACACCAACCTGTTCAAGCTGGCGGGCTTCGTGATCGGCGTGCCGCTCCTGCTCGGTGCGGCGGCGGTCGCCACCTATCAGGCCGTCTTCTACGGCTCCGTTCTGTGGCGCGGTCGCGCGATTCGGGTCACGGAGTAACGCCGATTTTCGGCTTTGCTGTGATCCGCAAAACGCGCACGTTCGCACTCGTTTCGTAGACGAGATCCACGCGCGCACAGTGCATAGAAACCCGCTGAAAACGGGTTTGCTTCTTCGAGGACAGAGCACCTATAGTGCGGGTTCACGAAGCCGCAGTGACTGTACCCCCCGCGGTGCCGCTTGTGACCTTCGGACGCCAGTGTCTCCGTGCACTGACTCCGAACGGACCCCGCACTGGCCTTCGTTCAAACCCGGCTCGAGGTGGCAAATGAGAGAAGTAAGTTGGTCGCTGACGGCTCTGATGTTGATGACGGCGTGCGGCAACAACGACCCCGTCGGCAGCAGCCTTCCGTCGGAAGAGATGACCAACAACCCCGCCACGGCCGACAAGGACGGCGGGGTCCGGCGCGACGGCGGCAGGGACGCGGGCGGCGGCTCGAGCGGGACCAAGCGGGACGGCGGTGGCAGCACCGACCCCGAGGACGATCTGACCACGGGCTGTGGACGTAGCGCGTTCACCACCGGCTCGGTCATCCCGGACATGCTGATCGTGCTCGACCGCTCCGGCAGCATGAAGCCCACCGGCGGCAACGCGAGCCTGCGCTGCGACGGCAACCCGGACGTTTTCTCCGCCCTGCAGTGCACCTTCATGGGCATCAACTGCAACAGCGCGCAGGACGCGATGACCACGTACTGTGGCGGCACGCAGCAGCGCGGCCCGATCGATCGCTGGACGCCCTCGGTGAACGCCGTCAAGACGCTCACCTCGCAGTTCGATGAGAAGGTCGCGTTCGGCCTGATGACGTTCCCGGCGCGCAACAACGAGTGTGGACCGGGCGACTTCCAGGTCCCGATCGACCTCGGCACGTCCGGCATGATCTCCAGCGTGCTCGACCGCACCAGCCCCGGCGGCGGCACGCCCACCGGCCAGACCCTGGAGGCGGCGCTCGACTACTTCCAGCAGAACGGCGCCGCTGCCGATGCCGTGAAGCCCGCGCAGTACGTGCTGCTGGTGACGGACGGTCAGCCCACCTGCCCCAACAGCCAGGGCGGCAACGGCAACACCAACCGGCTCAACCAGGACAAGCAGTACACGATCGACGCGATCGACAAGCTGGCCGAGGCCGGCATCAAGACGTTCGTCGTCGGCTACGACGCGGCGCTCGACCAGACCCTGTCCGGCGCTCTGCGCGAGTTCGCCCAGCACGGCGAGACCGAGGACTACTACCCGGTGCAGAACGAGAACAGCTTGGTGGAGGCGTTCACCAAGATCTCCGAGGTGGTCGTCACTTGTGCGTTCGAGTTCAAGAAGAAGATCACCGACGCATCGCTGCTGCGCGTGACGCTCGACGGCGTGACCTTGAAGCCCAACGACCCGAACGGCTGGCTGCTCGACGGGCAGACCATCACGATCCAGGGCTCGTCCTGCGAAATCCTGCAGAACGAGGGCTCCAAGCACCACGTCGAGATCGCGCTCGAGTGCGAGCCGGTCATCTACCTGTAAGGGCGACCGCCCGTACATGAGCGGGCAGCGCGGCGGACACATACTCCCAGCGCTCAGGTAGGCCTGGGAGATCACGCAGTCGCGCTGTCGAAGTCGCCAGCATCTCGCGCATAATCGATCCATGCAGCGGATCGGGGCGGGGATGTTGTGTCTGGCGGGGCTCGTGGGCTGTGCGGCGTCGGGGCCACATGCGCGAGGCATTCATTACCAGGAGGGCGACGCGCAGGGCTCGCCGCGCGTGGAGTCTCTGCCGAGCCTCGACGTGGCCGAGTCGACGCTGACCGCGGAGATGCGCATGGCGCGCCTGCTCAGCGCGGAGTGCCTCAACCTCGCGCCGCCGCACCGTCCCAATGCGACCACCAACGAGGCGATCGAGCAGTGGAGCGACGCCGAGCTCAAGCGCTGGATGCAGCACAAGCACGCCAGCGCGGAGGCCGCGCGCCGTGAGCTCGACAAGGCGGCGGTGCAGAGCCCGCGCCAGCGCATCATGGCGGGCGCGATGGTCGGCCTCGTGTACGAGGACGTCGCGCGCAACCTGCTCGCGCTGCCCACGCCCACCGAGCTGATCAGCGAGCCCGAGATCGCCGCCATGTACGTCGACTTGCTGCGCTCCCAGGCCACGCCGTATCTGGTGCAGGCGCGCGCGGCCTACACGGCCTGTGCGGGCAACGCCGAGCAGGTCGCGGAGCTGCATCACTGGTCGAGCTTCTGCCTCAATCGCGAAGACGCGCTGCCGCCGCTCGGCTTGAGCGAGCAGGCCAAGCCGCAGAGCGGCGAAGTCACGGTCAGCGTCAGCAAGCTGCCCTGACTTAACGGAACTTTACGCGCGAGCAATTCCAGCTCCACGTGCGCCCTCTACCTTGAATGTCGACCCAGAGCGGGTCGCCCGAGGAGAGAGCCATGAAGATCAGTCCGAACATCCGCCGCGCGCTGTACGTCGTCGTACCTGCGTTGTTGGTCGGCGCGCTGGCGCTGCCGCGCGCCCTGGCCTGGCACCACCACCACGTCGAGTCCTCCGTGGAGCTCGGCGAGCGCCTGGACGACGGCCTCGACTACCTGCTGCACAAGGTCGACGCCAGCGACGCACAGCACAAGCAGGCGGACGCGATCGTGCAGAAGCGCGCCCCCGAGCTGTACGCGGTGATCAGCGAGGGCCGTGAGGTGCGCAAGCAGCTCAAGCAGGCGCTGCTGGCCGAGCAGGTCGATGCTGCCAAGGTGCAGGCCGTACGCGGGCGCCTGGACGCGCTCACCAAGCAGGCCAGCGACATCGGCCTGGCCTCGCTCACCGAGGTCGCGCAGCTCCTGACGCCGGCGCAGCGCAAGCAGCTGAGCGACCGCCTTGCACGCTTCGAGCACTGAGCGCGAGACGGCGGTACGCTTGGCCTCGATGGTCGCCAACGCGCGCATCCTGGTGGTCGACGACGACGACCGCCTGGCTGACATGCTGGGCACGTACCTGCGCTCGCGCGGGTTCGTCGTCGAGCTGCGCGCGGACGGCAACTCGGGGCTACGCGCGCTGGAGGCCTCGCGCTTCGACATCGTGGTGCTCGACGTGATGTTGCCCGACATCGACGGCCTGGAGGTGCTGCGCCGCCTGCGCGCGACCTCCAACGTGCCGGTGTTGATGTTGACCGCGCGCGGCGAGGACACCGATCGCATCGTCGGGCTTGAGCTGGGCGCCGACGACTACCTGCCCAAGCCGTTCAACCCGCGCGAGGTGGTGGCGCGACTGACCGCGATCTTGCGGCGTGGGCGCGTGCTGGCGACGCCGCAGGGGGACGTGCTGCGCTTTGGCAAGCTGGAGATCGATCGCGCGGCGCACGAGGCGCGCGTCGACGGCAAGCCGTGCCTGCTGACCGCGCACCAGTTCGAGATCCTGCGCGTGCTCGCGGAGCGCTCGGGCCGCGTGCAGACGCGCGACCAGCTGATGCAGGCGGTGCGCGGCGAGGACCTGGAGGAGTTCGACCGCTCGATCGACGTGCACATCTCGCGCATCCGCGCCGCCATCGAGGACGACCCCAAGCACCCCAAGCGCATCCGCACCGTGCGCGCGGTGGGCTACGTGTTCGCGCCGCTGGCCGAGGATCCGCAGTGAGGCGCGAGCCCAGCGAGGACGAGCGCAAGTTGCGCGAGCACGTCCGCGAGCACCACCAGCAGATGCGCGAGCTGGGCGAGGAGATGCGCGCGCGTCGCCACGAGCTGCGCGAGCGCTTCGAGCAGCGCTTTGGCCGGCGCTTCCGCCGCGAGCGCCGCATGGGACCACGCCTGCACTGGCAGATCTTCCGCGCGCTGGTGGCGACGGGCCTGTTGTGCTTCGGCGTCACCATGACCGCGGCCTGGCTGCTGCGCGGCGAGGAGCGCATGCCGAGCTTCGTGCTCGACGTGGGCGACTTCATCTTGGCCGACATGGCGAGCGAGCCAGTGGCGTTCCAGGAGCAGCTCACGCGGCGCGCGGCACGTCTGCATGCGTCGCTGTCGGTCTGGGATGCGCACGGCCTGCTGGTCGCGCGCGCGGGCCGGGAGCTCGGTCCGACCCAGCTGCCGGTGGGCAAGCGTCGCTGGCACGATCACGGCGACACCATGCGCATCCCGCTGCGCGACGGCCGCACGCTCGGCATCATGTTCGACGACGGCGATCCGCAGCACAAGTTCGCCTACGTGTTGTGCGGCATCGGCTTCGTGTTGTTCACGCTGATGGCGGGCAGTCACCTGGCCGCGCGACGCATCACGCGGCGGCTGGAGCGCTTGGAGCGCGGCGTCGCCCGCTTCGGCGAAGGTGCGCTCGACGTGCGCGTGCAGGTGCGTGGACGCGACGAGATCGCGCGCCTCGCCGACGTATTCAACCGCAGCTTCGATCGCATCGCGGGGCTGCTCAAGCAACAGCGGCGCATGCTGCAGAGCGCGTCGCACGAGCTGCGTTCTCCGCTGGCGCGGCTGCGCATGGCGCTGGAGCTCTCGACCGAGCCCGGACTGAGCGAGGAGGCGCTGGAGAAGCTGCGCCTCGACTCCACGCGCGACATCGAGGAGCTCGACGCGTTGATCGGCGACCTGCTGCTGGCGGGTCGACTGGCGGACACCGAGCTGCCCAAGGAGTTCGTGGAGGTCTCGCTATGGCCGATCCTGGAGAGCGAGGCCGCGCAGGTCTCGGCGCGCGTGACGGGCGAGCCCGAGTCCGTGCTGGGCAACCCGCGCATGCTGCGCAGCCTGGTGCGCAACCTTCTGGAGAACGCGCGCCGCTACGGCCGCGACCCGATCACGGTCTCGCTCGCGCACGCGGGCAACGAGGTGGTGCTGCGCGTGGAAGACGAGGGCGACGGCGTGCCGGCCGCCGAGCGGGAGCGCATCTTCGAGG
>JBEVNG010000518.1:0-6178 GCA_040508235.1 Polyangiales bacterium
TCACGGTGTTGGCGTCCGATTGCTTGCGCAGCACCACCGCGATCGCGCTCTTGCCGTCGACCTCGGCCACCGAGCGCTGTTCTTCCAGGCCGTCTTCCACCTCGGCCACGTCGCGCACGCGGATGATCGCGCCCTGCGACGAGGAGATCACCACGTTGGCCAGCTCCTCGGTGGTGGCGGCCTGCGCGTTGGTGCGCACTACCAGCTCCTCGCTGCCACGCGTGACGCGGCCGCCGGGCAGGTCCACGCTCTGCGAGCCGAGCGCGTTCACCACGTCGGTCACGGTCAGGCCGTAGGTGCGCAGGCGCTCGGGATCGATCCACACGTGCGCCTCGCGCTCGCGGCTGCCCACCAGCTCCAGCTTGCCCACGCCGTCGATGCGCTCGAGGCCCGGCTTGAGCACGTCCTCCGCGTAGGCGGCGAGCGTGATCGCATCGGCGCTGCCGGAGACCGCGAGCTGCAGCACCGGCGAGGCGCCGATGTCGAGCTTCTCGACCACCGGCGGCTCGGCGCCCTGCGGCAGGTCGCGCTGCACCCCGGCGATGCGGTCGCGCACGTCCTGGGCCGCGATGTCGAGATCGATGCCGATCTCGAACTGCACGAACACCTGCGCCACGCCCTCGAGCGACGTCGAGCGCAGCTGGTCGATGCCGCTCAAGCTGTTGACGGCTTCCTCGATCGGGTCGGCGACCTTGGTCTCCATCGTCTCCGGATCGGCGCCCGGATAGACGACCGTGACGGTGACGATCGGGAAGTCGACCTTGGGGAACAGGTCGACCGACAGCCGCTTGTACATGACGGCGCCGAACACCAGGATCGCCATCATGATCATGGCCGTGAAGATCGGCCGCTTGATCGAGACGTCGGACAGGATCACGGCTTTGACTCCGCGCTAGCGACCTCGAGCGCCGCGCCGTCCGACAGCCTGCCCAGGCCCTCGGAGACGATGCGTGTGCCCACTGGCAAGCCCTCCAGCAGCTCGACCAGCCGACCGTCGACGGGCGCGACGCGCACCTTCACGCGCTTGGCGGCGGTACCGTCGATGACGTAGACGTAGCGGTCGTCTCCGGTGCCGGCGACCGCGCTGCTGGGGATCACCAGGCTGTCGTCCACCGCGTGGGGCTTGATCGCGATCTCGGCGAACATGCCGGCGCGCAGCAGACCCTGCGGGTTCGGGATGCGCGTGACCACCTCGGCGTTGCGCGTGCGCGGGTCGATCTCCGGGCTGATGAAGGTGACCTTGCCCTGCGCCTTCTGCTTGCTGCTGGAGAAGTTCGCCTCGATGGCGTCGCCGATCGCGATCCGCGACAGCTCGCGCTCATGCACGCGCACGCGCACGTCGACGCTCGACAGATCGACCAGGCGCACCAGCGTGCTCGGCGGCATCATCGTGGCCACCTCGCCGACCTCCATGCTGACCTTGGAGATCACCCCCGCGAACGGCGCGCGCACCGTGGTGTTGGTCTGCATGCGCGCGGCGTCGGACTGCGCCACGTGCGCGGCCTCGGTGGCGCTCTTGAGCGCGTCGCGCTGCGACTCCAGGCGCTGCAGCTGCTGCGGCGTGATGGTGCCGCGATCGAGCAGCGGAGCGAGCCGCTCGTACTCCGCGCGCGCCAGCTCGTACTGCGCCTTGGCTTGCGCGGCGCCGGCGGCCGTCTGCTGTACGCGCAGCGAGGCCTCGTCGGCATCGAGCCGGACCAGGTTCTGGCCCTGCTTCACCTTGTCGCCCTCGCGCACCAGCATCGCGCCGATGCGCCCGGTCATCTGCGGTCCCAGGTCGGCAACACGTGCTGGCTCGGTGGTGCCATTGGCGACCACGCCTCGCACGATCGGCTGACGCGTGACGGTCGCGGCGCTGACGCGCACTGCGACGGGCGCGGCTCCCTTGCCGTCGGCGGCAGGGAGCTGCGTCAGTTTTTCCCCTTTATCTCCGCATCCGACGACGGTTGCGAGAGCAGCACAGAACGCGAGTACAGGCCTTACTTTCATGCGACCGGTACATCGTGCTCCTTATTGGCCGGTACTGCCTAGACCCGTCTGGCCGCGTGCCTTGAGCAACGCGGCTTGCGCCACACGGCCCGCGATGAACGAGTTGACCCAGTCGAGCGACGCGGCGAGCAGATCGCGCTGGGCGAGCAGCAAGTCGTTGGGCGTGGCGGCGCCCGCGAGCAGCAGCGCGCGCTGGTCCGCCTCGTAGCGACGCGCGGCCTCGAGCTGCTGCGTCTTGGCGGTGATGGTCGCCGCGGCGGTGCGGTGGTTGGTGACGGCGGTCGCCGCTTCGACCGCGATGCCCTGGTCGATCAACCGCTTGTCTTCGTACGCGCTCTTGAGATCGTTCGCGGCGTCCTGCGCCTGCGTGTAGGCGATCGCGGTGTCGTTGGGCGACCAAGCTAGGGTCACGCCCACGTCCCAAGTATTGCGCCACTTCGCGAGCGGCGGGATGTAGCGCTGGTTGGGGTTGGCGTACGTGTCGCCGACGGTCGCGCTGAGCTTGGGGTACTGGGCGCCCTTCTTCGAGTTCAGCAGCTTCTGGCGGGCCTCGATCGTGTTCGCCAGGGCGAGCAGCTCCGGCCGTGTGCGGCGCGCTTCTTCGAGCACCTTGTCGAACGCGGGCGACTCGCCGATGTCGATGTTGACGAACGGCTCACCGATGCCGCGGCTGGCGTCGACCGGCGTTCCGATCAGCTGCACCAGGCGCTCGCGCGCAACATCGACGCCACCCTCGGCCTGGATCTCGACCGCCTTGGCGTTCTCCAGCTCACCTTGTGCACGCACCAGCTCGGTCTGCGTGGCGGTGCCCGCCTGCACGAGCGACTGCAGGTCGCGCAGCGCCGACTCGCGCACGCGCACCGAGGCGCGCGCCACCGCCACGTTGCCCCGTAGCTGCGCGTAGCTCCAAAAGGCGGTACGCGCGTCGTACGAAACCTGCAGTCTCTGCGCGTCACGCTGGTTCTCCGCGACCTTGGCCAGGCTCTTCACGGCCTTGTACTGCGGGATGATGGTCAGGAAGATCTCGGTGATCGGCATGGTGGCGCGCACCTGCAACGCCCACTGGTCGAGCACCGGCGCGAACGGGCTCTTGCCCGTGGCGTTGCGCGGGTCGTTGAAGCCGAGATCGTTCCACGCTTGGCTGGTCGTGTCCGCGTAGGGGAAGAGGTCGAACGGCGGCAGCTTGACCTTGCTCAGGTGGGTGTATCCGAAGCTGGTGTCGATGCGCGGCAGGAACGCGATCTTCGCGCGCGCCTGGTTGGCGTCGGCCTTATCGAACTCGATCTGGCTCTTGTGCAGGTTCGGCGAGTTCTCCAGCGCAAGGCGCACGGCCTCGTCGGACGTCAGGCCCCCGGCCGTGGGCTCCAGCTCCGCCTGCATCTGCTCCGTGGCGGCCTGCGTCTCACTGGTGGCACGCGTCGACTCCGGACCGGACGGCTGGCGCGGGGCCACGGGACCCTGCGTGGTGGGAGGCGCGGCAGCCGGGGCGGCCGTTACGTTGTTCGCCGCACCCGCCGGCGCTTTTTCGGGCGGGGCCGCCTGTTGCGCGAGCGCGGGGGAAACCGACGACAGCGCGAGCACGAGCGCACTCGCACCCAGCAAGAGGTGCCGCGGTCGTGACTCGAGGTGGGCCTTCGTGATCATTGAGTCCTCAACGATATGGATGCGTCGTACTCGGGGGCTGGGCGGTACTGCGCGGTTTTGTCGGATACGGTGCTCTATTTGGCCGTCAGAGTACGATTGAGCAATCAAGTATTGGCGGTTGGCGCCCGTTGATTGTCGCCTTCTGGCGGACTACGTTACGGCGCGCATGCTGAACCAGGTTCACCGCGAGATCACGCAACTGGTGACGCAGATGCGCAGGTTGTGCTCGTTGACGGTGAACAAGCGGCTGCATGTCGTGGGCTGCACTCTGCACGAGTACGCCGTGCTGTCACGGCTGGCCCACGAGAGCGAGGTCGCGCAGGGCGAGCTGGCCTTCGACGCAGCGCTCGATCCCGCCGCCGTCAGCAGGCTGGTTCGAGACATGACCGAGTCCGGGCTGGTGACCACGCGCGTCAGTCCGCAGGACCGGCGCCAGCGCTACGTAAAGATCACCAACAAAGGACGCGCGCTCGAGCGCACGCTCTCGCCGGTGGTCGACGACGCGCTCAAGCCGCTGCTCTCCGGGCTCAGCCAGCCCGAGGAGCGGCAGTTCTTGGACCTGCTGAAGCGGGCGCACGAGCACGCGGTGGCCGCGCAGGCAGAGCTCGATTCCTCCGAGCCGCCGCCGCCGCGCACGCGCAAGCGCCGCAGCGCTTGATGCGTCCGATCGTTCAGCGTTTCAGAACACGCTCTTGGCGCCGCGGAGCCCAAAGGCGACCAGCTCGCTGCCGCCGGGCGCACCGACTCGCCGCGTGCGCAGTGCGCCGTTGAGCGGCACCTCCGGGTGCCACCAGCTCTCGCTCTCGACCTCGACGCCCAGCAGGCGCTCCTTCACGCGCGCCTTGTAAGCCCGTGCGAAGCGGCCGGCGCTGACCGCGATGTCCTCTTGTCCCTGCGCCGGACGCGCGAGCACCAGCGCCGCCAGCTCGCTCTGCAGGCGCGGCTTCTCGGCTCCGATCAACATCGGCGCCAGCTTCTCGACGCGGCCATCCGCGTGCTTGAGCCAGCACTGAAACACGTCGATGGTGCGCGCATCATTGCGGTCGCCCAGGCCCACCAGCAGCTTGCGCGCGCGTGTGCCCTGCTCGCTCTCGGTCTCCCGCTCCAGCCACACCTGGTGACCGAACAGCCCGATCACCTTGGTGGTCACCAGCGTGTGATGGCCGTCCTGATCGACGACGCGCTGCTTGACCCACTGCCCCGGCGCGAGCGCGCGCGGCTTGGGACTGCGCGGCGGTGCATACGCAGCGTCCGTGGCCGGCAGCGCGGCCAGCTCGCGATCGAACGTGCTCGGACCCGCCCGGTGCGAGCAGGCCGCCAGCAGCAGCGAACACACGAGCAAGCCGCGCATTCAGAGCAAGCCGAAGTGCACGCCGGTGAGCTGCTCGCTCAGCTCCCACAGACGCTTCATGTCCTGCGGATCGCGCGAGCGCGCGCTGGAGCGCGACTTCTTGGGGTAGCCGCGCACCTCGTAGAAGCCGTCCGGGCCGATGAAGTCGCCCGAGCTCACGCCGTCCGCGACCGCGGCGTAGAGCTGCGGCAAGGCGCCGCGCCAGGACGGCTGCGCGACCAGGGGCGTGAACACGCCGGAGGCCCAGCGCGAGAGCTTGTTCTGCGCCAGCTCCGCGCCGCGCAGCTGCAGGTTGGTCGACGAGTAACCGGGGTGCGCGACCACGCTCTTGAGCGGGATGCCGGCGATGTGGCAGCGGCGCGCGAGCTCGTAGCCGAACAGCAAGTTGGCGAGCTTGCTCATGCCGTACGCGGGCCACTTGGAGTAGCCACGCTCCCACTGCGGATCGTCGAAGCGCATGGTGCCGATGCGGTGCGCCATGCTTGACACGGTGACCACGCGCGCCCCCGGGGTCTTGCTGAGCAGCGGGAACAGCAGACCCGTCAGCGCGAAGTGACCCAGGTGGTTGGTGCCGAACTGCATCTCGAAGCCGTCCGCGGTGCGCATGTACGGCGGCGCCATCACGCCGGCGTTGTTGAGCAGCACGTCGAGCGCGGGCAGGCTTGCGCTGACCTCACGCGCGAACGCGCGCACCGAGCCGAGGTCCGCGAGGTCGACCGCTTGCGACGAGAGCTTCGCGCCCGGCGTCTCGACGCGGATCGCCTCCTCCGCCGAGCGCGCCTTGGCCAGCGTGCGGCAGGCGAGCACCACGTGCGCGCCACGCTTGGCGAGCGCCTTGGCGCTGTCGAGGCCGAGCCCGCTGTTGGCGCCCGTGATCAGGATCGTCTTTCCGTCGAGCTTCGGGATGTCCTCGGCCGTCCAGCGCATCGTGCTCTCAACCTATTCTGCCGCCACCATCCAGATCTCGGTGTCGCGCGGCGAAGCTGCTCGGGGGGTGTTTGCAGCGGGGTCTTCGAGCCAGGCTCGGACCCCCACGGCGCGCTCGATGGCGACGCGCGCCTGCTCCAGCTCGCGCGCGCTGAATCCAGCGCGGCAGCCGTCACGATCGCGCAGCATGCGCGTGCGGCCGCCCATGCGCACGTCGAACTGGTCGCCACGGTCGTCGCTGGCGTGGCAGGTCTCGCCGCCCTCGCC
>JBEVNG010000540.1:0-22003 GCA_040508235.1 Polyangiales bacterium
GAGCAGCTCCGGCTCGCGCACCAGCGCACGGGCGAGCGCGACGCGTTGGGCCTCGCCGCCCGAGAGCGTGACGGGCCAGGCATCGCTGCGCTCGGCGAGCCCCACTTCAGCGAGGGCGGCTTCCGCCTGCGCACGCGTCTTGTCGGGCAGACCGAGGATCACGTTGCGCCACGCCCGCAGCCAGGGCAGCAGGCGGTGCTCCTGGAACACGACGGTGCGCGCGTCGGGAGCGCGCAGCTCGCCGCCGTCGATGGGGTCGAGGCCGGCCAGTGCACGCAGCAGCGTGGTCTTGCCGCAGCCGCTCTTGCCGAGCAACGCCACGAACTCGCCGCGCTCCAGCGTGATGTCCACGCCCTGCAGCACCGAGCGCGTGCCGAAGATGCGGCGCAGCTCGCGCGTCTCGACCACCGGCGTCACAGCCGCACCGTGTAGTCGGTGACCTTGAGGGAGCCGCTCAAGATCTTGCGCTCGCTGAGCCAGTCGAAGCCGCGCTGCAGGTTCGCGACGCCCGGATCATCCATGAAGTGCAGCTCCTGCCGGAGCCCGGCGTCGACGATGCGCGCGATCACCTCGGGAGGGTACTTGGCCTGCGAGAAGCCGAGCTCGGTCGCCTCCTTGCGGTGCGCGTTCACCCAGCCGAGCTCTTCTTGATAGGCCGCGATCACCTTGCGCACGACCTCGGGCTCGCTGGCGACGAAGTCCTTGTGCACGAGGTAGCTGCCGTAGTCGATCTGGTAGTCGAGCTCGTTGGCCTCGGTGAAGATGCGCCGGGCGCCGTACTTCACCTCCGCCATCTCCAGCGGCCCGTGCCAGATCGCCCAGGCGTCGATCTGTCCGGCGCCGAACGCGGGCGCGGCGTCGGGTGGGTTCAGGTAGCGCACCTCGACCTTGTCGCGCGGTACCTTGTACTTCTCCAGCGCGGCCACGAGCAGGAACTCGGCGACGCCCGCCTTGTTGACCGCGACCGTCTTGCCCACCAGGTCGCGCACGTGCTCGATGCCGGACTCGGGCTTGACGATGATCGAGGTGTTGCGCGGGGTGTTCTGCGACCAGGCCACGAAGCGCAGCGGCGCGCCCGACAGCAGCGCCTGCGCCGCGGGCGTGGAGCTGCCGCCGAAGCTGAAGTCCGCGCTGCCCGTGGCGACCGCCTGCAGCGTGGGCGCATGGTTGGGGAACGGCCCGAGCCACTCCACGTCGATGCCCTGCTCGGCGAGCCGCTTCTCCATCACGCCGCGCGGCCGGAACACGGTGCCCAGCGCGTGCGTGAGCCGCACCTTCTTGCGGCCCGCGCTGGTGTTCGCTTCGGACTTGCCGCAGCCCGCGAGCAGCGCGGCACCGACTCCCGCGATCATCGAACGTCGTGAGATGTGCATGACGTAGTCCTTCAGCTGCGCGGCTGCGCGTAGTTGGGGTGCCAGGCGAGCAGCTTGCGCTCCAGCGCGCGCGCCAGCAGATCCGTGGCCAGGCCGATCAGCGCGTAGAGCGCGATCACCAGCACCATGATGTCGGTCTGCAGGAACTCGCGCGCGTTGGTGGCGAGGAAGCCGATGCCGGCCGAGGCACCGAATGCCTCGCCGACGACGAGCGCGAGCCAGGCCGTGGTCAAGGCCAGCCGCACGCCGTTCAGGATGGAGGGCAGGGCGCCCGGGAAGATGGTGTATGCGACCAAGCGCACGCCGCGCAGGCCCATCACGCGCGCCATCTCGACCAGCTTGGGGTCGACCTGGCGAATGCCGAGCGCGGTGTTGAGGTACATCGGGAACGCGCAGCCGAGCGCGATCAGGAAGATCTTGCTGGCCTCTCCGATGCCGAACCACACGATCACCAGTGGGATGATCGCCAAGAACGGCACCGCCCGGATGGTCTGCAACGTGCGGTCGAGCAGCGCGTCGGCGAGCCTGGAGAAGCCCACCAGCATGCCGAGCGTGAGCCCCGTGCAGCTGCCGATCGCGAAGCCGACCACCGCGCGCTGCAGGCTCGCGAGCAAGTGCACCTGCAGCTCGCCGGTCGCGAGCAGGCCCTTGGCCGTGACCAACACCGTGCTCGGCGCGGGCAACACGATGGGCGGGATCACGCCGCCGCGCGCGAGCGCTTCCCACAGCGAGATCAGGACCAGGGGCGTCAGCCATGACAACAGCGCGTAGCGATTGAGCCGAGCCCGTGGCTTGCTCTCGGTGGGCGGCAAGGAGATGCGTGAGGTGCTCGCCGTGCGTGCCGTCATGGCTGCCTTCATAGCTGCCCGCGCAAGGTCGCACCGAACGTGCGTGGCTCGCCGAGCGCGGCCTGGGTGATGCCGTACTGCGAGTTGACGGCGGTGGTGATGAAGTAGTTCTCGTCGGCGACGTTGCGCATCCAGAACGACAGGTCCCAGTGCGCCTTGCTGCGGATGCCCGCGTGCAGGCCGACGATGTGGTAGCTGGGGATCTCGCTGAACGGATCGAGGTTGACCGCGGCGCGGAAGTTGGAGCGGAAGCCCCAGTCGCCGCCCACGTACGCCTCCAGCGGGCCTTCCTCCAGCTGCGACACCGGGGCGCCGTACTCGATGGCCGCGCCTGCCGAGTAACGCGGTGCGCCCGAGGCCTGCTTGCCCGAGAGATCGATCGCGCCGAGGTAGCTGTTCGAGTACTGCGCGGGGGCGCCGCGGTAGCTGTCGTAGAAGGCGTCGTTGTAGATGAACGAGGCGGTGCCGCTCAGGCCCTTGACCGGGTAGAGCCGCGCATCGACCTCGACGCCGCGCGAGACCAGCGTGCCGACGTTGGTGATGTACGCTACGGGCGGCGTAACCATGGTGTTGTAGTAGTTCGCCTGGTAGTTGCGATCGATGGTGTAGAACAGCGTCGGGTTGAGCTCGAAGCGGCTGTTGAAGAACGCGGTCTTGAAGCCGAGCTCGACGTTGTCGACCTCTTCCTGGTCGACGAACACGTTCACACCGGGCGTCTTGCGCACCAGGTTGATGCCGGGCGACTTGTAGCCACGCGAGTAGCTGGCGAACAGGTGGTAGTCGTGGCCGAAGTCCTGCGCGAACACCACCGTGCCGGAGGCGTTCTTGACGTTCAGCGAGTCCTTGTACGCGGTGGTCGGCGCGAAGTTGTTGCGGCTCGTCTCGGCGGCCATGCGGTCGGCCTCGGGCAGCATGTCGAGCGGCACCGCGGTGCCCTGCTGGGACGAGCTGTAGAGGCCGGTCTTGTGCTCGTAGGTGAGGCGCAGGCCCCCGGTCAGGTGCGTCGACTTGGTGATGTTCCAGGTCGCCTGGCCGTAGGCGGCGTAGCTCGCGGTAGCGGGCACCACGTGCGCGGACGAGAGCAGGCCATCGAGCACGGCGGGGTTCGCGGTCGGTCCGATCAGCCAGCGTGAGGCCTGGCTGCCGTACGACTGCCGCACCCTGTCATCCGCCTCCTGCCAGAAGAAGTACAGACCCGCCGTGTAGTCGATCAGCTCGCCACCCGGGGAGCTGAGCCGGAACTCCTGGCTGAACTGCTGTTGGTGCGTCTCGACCACGCTGTCGACGGCGACGTCCGCGCCGAACTGGTCGCCGTCGTAGTGGGGCAGCCACTTCCACTGGCGATAAGCCGAGATCGAGCTCAGCGTGAGGTCGCCCGGCAAGCGCCAGTCGGCCTTGTTCTGGATGCCCCAGCTGGGCATCTTGTCGTACTGCGACGCGTCGATGTCGGTGCGGCGCGCGAACGGATCGATGCGCGGCGGCGTGTAGCCGATGGCCTGCGACTTCTCGTAGAAGCCGCGCACCATGCGCCCGTCCGCGAGCGTGGTGGGCAGCACCTGACGCGTGACGTAGAAGCCCATGTCGCCGCGCTGCATGGAGTAGTCGGCGATCAGGCGCGTCTTGAAGTTGGAGCTGGGCTTGTACAGGATGTCGAGCTTGGCGGCGTCGTTGTTGAGGTTGTCCCAGTCCTCGCCGTAGGTGGTGTTGAAGATCAGGCCGTCGCGCGAGGTGCGCAGGTAGCTGGCGCGCACCGCGAGCTGCTTGGTGATCGGACCGCTGACGCTGGCGTAGGCGCGGGCGTAGCGATAGTTGCCGTAGGTGAGCTCGGCGCGCGCGGTGCGCGTGAAGGTGGGCTCGAGCGTGCGGATGTCGATCGCGCCGGCGACCGTGTTCTTGCCGAACAGCGTGCCCTGCGGACCGCGCAGCAACTGCACGCTCTCGACGTCCATCATGTCGGTGATCACGGAGCCCGTGCGCGGACGGTAGACGCCGTCGACGTACAGGCCGACGCCTTGCTCCAGGCCGTCGTTGGTGCCGCCGGCGTTGGTGCCGATGCCGCGGATGGTGATCGTCTGGTTGCGGCCGCTGAAGCCCTGGATGTTTAGCGCGGGCAGCTGGGTCGCGATCTGCGCGAGGTTGCGCGTGCCCTGCAGCGCTTCGAGCTGATCGCTCGACAGCGTGGTGATCGCGATCGGC
Organism: Polyangiales bacterium; assembly: GCA_040508235.1. Taxonomy (GTDB): domain Bacteria; phylum Myxococcota_A; class Polyangia; order Polyangiales; family DASUME01; genus DASUME01. The sequence continues at coordinate 4,418 of JBEVNG010000540.1, forward strand.
ACTTCCTGCGCGTCCTCGGCGCGATAGCGCGCGGTGACCACGATCGAGCCCAGTGCGGGAGCCGCGACTTCCTCGTCTCGTTCCGGCTCCAGCTGCACCGGCTCCGGGACCGGCGGCGGCAGCACCACCGGCGGCAGGGCCGCGTCTTCCACGTACGTCGGCGCGAGCAGCACACCGCCGTCGAGTCCCTGCGAGTACCCGTCCTGCGCGCTCGCCGTGCTTGCGATCAAGCTTCCAAGCAAGGCGCCGAGCTGAGCCTGGCGCCGTTCAAAACGATTCATCGACCTTCATCCTGCGTTACCGACCGGTCTCGTTTAACAGACCCAAGATCGTTGAACAAGACGAAGATGCGCGGATCAGGCGAACGCGTGTTGTCCCGCCGCGACCAGGATGGTGTCGTTCTGCGGCGAGTGAATGCGGCTGCACAACACGTCGCGATAGTGGCGCTCGAGCGGGTTGGTCTTGCTCAGGCCGGGGTTGCCGGTGAGCTCCAGGCCGATCTCGACGGCGCGGATCGAGTTGCTGGTCGCCGTGAACTTGATCAGGTTCGACTCGACGGAGCTCGGCGGGCTGCCAGCCTCCGCGCGCTGGGCCGCGTCGCGCAGCAGCACGCGGTTGGTGTAGAGCAGCGCCTCGATCTCGCCGAACTTCTCGCGCACGCGCGGCAGCGACGACAGCGGCGCGCCCAGGTTCGACGGCACACGCTCCTTGAGGTAGCCCGCGAGCCAGTTGCGGGCGGCGCGCGCGACGCCGTCGTAGATGGTGGAGATCGCGAGCGCGTTCCACAGGCCCGCGGTGTTGTCACCCGGCTTGGGCGCCCAGGCTGCCGGTGGCCGCACATCGACCGCGTGCTCCAGCGGCACCAGCGTGTTCTCGAACGTCACCTGGTGGCTGACAGTGGCGCGCATGCCCAGGTGGTCCCAGGCCGGATCGATGCGAATACCAGGCGAATCCGCGCGCACCAGGAAGGTGCCCACGCGCGGCTCGGGCTCGTCGGTCTTGGCCCAGACGCCGAACCAGCGCAGGCCCGTGGAGCCGGTCGAGTAGATCTTGCTGCCGTCGAGGCGCCAGCCCTCCGGCGTCTTGCGCGCGGTGGTCTTGGGCATGCCGCCGCGCACCGGCGTGCCCAGCTCCGGCTCCACGCGCAGGCCGCCGATCAGCGAGATGTCGCTGGCCGCCTCGCGCGACATGCGCTCGTAGACCTCGCGGGGCCAGTGCTCCATGCGCGCCATCGCGCCGGCGTAGTAGCCGTAGGTCATGAACAGGATCAGCGCGGTGGAGGGCTCGCCCTCGGCGACCGCCGACAACACGCGCAGCGCTTCGCCCACGCCCGCGCCACCGCCGCCGAACTCCGGCGCCACGGTCAGACCGAGCAGCTTGTGCTCGTGCAGGATGCGGAAGTTCTGGAGCGGGAACTCGGCGCTGCGATCGTAGTCCGCCGCGGTGGCGGCAAAGCGCGCCGTGAGCGCGGACAGCAGGGCGTCGTCGACCCGGGGTGCGGATGCAGGCATGGTCGCAAAGGCCTAGCACCGGGTGACCATTGTGTCTTGCTTGAAAGACTGTATGGCGTAGAAGTGGAGGCGGTGCCAGGAGATATGCCGCACTACACCGCCGCCCACTGGGGCATCTACGAGCTGGAGCGCACCGAGGCGGGGCCGCGCCTGAAGCCCTTCGCACGCGATCCAGATCCGTCGCCGATCGGACTCGATCAGCTGGACCCGGCGTTGAAGGCGATGCGCGTGGCGCGTCCGGCCGTGCGGGAGAGCTTCTTGCGCGGCGGGAGGAACGGCGAGCTGCGTGGGCGCGAGCCGTTCGTGGAGGTGCCCTGGGACGAGGCGCTGGAGCTGGTGGCGAGCGAGCTGCGCAAGGTGCGCGCGCAGCATGGCAACCGCGCCATCTTCGGCGGCTCGTACGGCTGGTCGAGCGCGGGACGCTTCCACCATGCCGTGGGGCAGGTGCACCGCTTCTTGAACATGCTCGGCGGCTACGTGCGCAGCGTCGACAGCTACAGCCTCGGGGCAGGCCGCGCGCTGATGCCGCACCTGGTCACCGACATGGACGACAGCAACTCGTCGCACACGTCGTGGGCCGTGCTGGCGGAGCACTGCCAGCTGTTCGTGTCGTTCGGCGGCGTGCCGCTCAAGAACACGCAGGTCTCGTCCAGCGGCGCGGCCAAGCATCGCGTGCGCGAGGGGCTGCGCTCGCTGGCGCGTGCCGGCGTGCGCTGCGTGAACATCAGCCCGGTGCGCGACAACTTCGAGACCGGCGGCGAGGTGGAGTGGATCCCGATCCGCCCCAACACGGACACCGCGCTGATGCTGGCGCTCGCGTACGAGGTCGAGACGCAGCCGTCGTTCGACCGCTCGTTCGTCGATCGCTACTGCGTGGGCTACTCGGCGGTGAGCGCCTACCTGCGCGGCAGCGTCGATGGCATCGCGAAGACGCCGGAGTGGGCGGCGTCGATCACCGGTGTGCCCGTGGCACGTATCCGCTCGCTGGCCGAGGAGATGCGCGCGTCGCGTTGTGTCGTGAACGCGGCCTGGGCGCTGCAGCGCGCGGCGCACGGCGAGCAGCCGTTCTGGGCGCTGATCACGCTCGCTTCGTTGCTCGGGCAGATCGGCTTGCCAGGCGGAGGGTATGGCCTCGGTTATGGCGCCATGAACGCCCATGGCAGCGCGCACGCGCGTGTGCCCGGTCCGGTGTTCCCGCAGGGCCAGAACGCGGTGCGCGACTTCATCCCCGTCGCGCGCGTCACCGACATGCTGCTGCATCCCGGCGCGGCCTTCACGTACCAGGGCGAGACGCGGCACTACCCCGACATTCGCTTCGTCTACTGGGCCGGCGGCAACCCCTTCCACCACCACCAGGATCTGCGCCGCCTGGAGCGCGCGTGGCAGCGGCCCGAGGTGATCGTGGTCAACGAGCAGTGGTGGACGCCCACCGCGCGCCGCGCCGACATCGTGCTGCCCGCGACCACCACGCTGGAGCGCGACGACCTCGGCTTTGCCACGCGCGAGGGCCACTACATCGCGATGAGGCAAGCCGTGCCCCCGTACGCCGAGGCGCGCGACGATCACGCCATCTTCGCGGCGCTGGGAGACAAGCTCGGCATCGACTTTACCGAGGGGCGCACACCACGCGAGTGGCTCGAGCGCATGTACGCGGAGAACGCGGCCAAGGTCGCGGCGCTGGGCGTCACGCTGCCGTCCTTCGCGGAGTTCTGGGAGCGCGGGCTGATCGATCTGGAGACGCACGATCGCGAACACGTCATGCACGAGGCGTTTCGACGCGACCCCGAGGCGCACCCGCTGCGCACGCCGTCCGGCAAGATCGAGCTCTACTCGGAGCGCATCGCCAGCTTTGGGCTCGACGACTGCCCGGGCTACGCCGTCTGGCGCGAGCCGTTCGAGTGGCTCGGCAACGTCGGCAAGTATCCGCTGCACATGCTGTCGGACCAGCCTCAGCGTCGCCTGCACAGCCAGCTCGACGGCAGCGCCTACAGCCGCGCGGGCAAGGTGGCCGGACGCGAGCCGGTGTACATCAACAGGCAAGACGCGGCCGCGCGCGAGATCGTCGACGGCGATCTGGTCGAGCTGTTCAACGATCGCGGGCGTTGCCTCGCCGGTGCGATCGTCACGGATGACATGATGCCCGGCGTGGTGCGGCTGGCGACCGGCTCGTGGAACGACTTCGCCGCCGACGGTCTCGACAAGAACGCCAACCCGAACACGCTCACGCTCGACCGCGGTGCGTCCGCGTTCTCGCAGGGCTGTGCGGCACAGACGTGCCTGGTCGAGCTACGTCGCTTCGAGGGCGAGCCGCCTGCGGTGCAGGTCTACGACCCGCCCTCGTTCGCCGTCAGAGCGTAGCGGACGCGGGCTGCGACCGGGCGGCCTCTTGCTCCAGCTCGCGCTTGGCCTGCGCCAGCGGGCGCGGGTCGATCCACGCGCGCACGTCGAAGTTGCCCTGCAGGAAGTCGTGCTCGAACAGGAACTGCGTGAAGTCCGCGAGCGCGGAGATCGACGAGTCCTCGAGATCCGTCTGCAGGTGCGTACCCACGTTGTTGCCGTACGCGCGCGTGACGGCCTCGGGCGTGGAGTGGGTCTCCTTGGCCACGTACTCCACGGCCTCGCGCTGGTGCGTCGCCGCCCAGCGGCCCGCCTGCAGCACGCGCTTGAGGATGCGCACCACGTAGTCCGGGTGCTCGTCGAGCAGGCGCTTGTCGACGGTGAGCGTGCGCGGCGAGCCGTTGTTGACGCGCACGTTCAAGTCGGGGTTCTTCACCAGGTCGTACACGATGTGCGCGCCGATCGCGTCCGCCGTCTCCACGCCGCGCGAGCCCTTGTTGAAGATCACGTCGACCTCGCCGTTCAGCAGCGCCTGCACGTCGCGCGCTTCCTTGGGGTCCTGGCGCTGCCAGCCGCGCGTGCCGGACACGTGTGCGTCGGTGCGCTCCAGGTTGACCAGCGTGACGTCGCTCTCCGAGAGGCCGTGTGCCTTGAGGGCGGCCGCGTACGCGCGCACCGTGGTGGCGCGCCAGAAGTCGACCTTGATCTGCGGGTTCACCAGCACACCCAGGCGCTTGCCCTTGAGGTCGGCGACCGTCTTGATGCCGCTGTCCGGCTTGCTGAGGATGATCTGCGCCTCGTCGGTCCAGGTCAGGCCCACCACGCGCGTCTCACGACCGCCCGAGCGCGCCCAGATCGCGGGGATGTTGCCGCCCTGGCGGAACGAGAAGTCGAGCGTGTGGTCGTAGTGCGAGTCGCGCAGCGTCGGGTCGGTGACGTCCTGCAGCGTGGTGACCTTGATGCCGTCGGCCTTGAACTCGTCCTCGATCCAGCCCTGCTGCGCGGCGATGCCGAGCGGGGTGGGGACGGGGCAGCGCGTGTACCAGAGCGTGTCGATCTTACTCATGTCGGACCTCAGTGGGTGATGGGAGGAAGGAAGCCGAGTGCACGGGCCTGTTCGGTCAGACCGCTCATCTTGAACTGCTGCGCGAGCACACCCGGGCCGAACGCACGCGAGCCACCGATCGCCTCGGCGAGCAGCTGGATGCGCGCGCCTTCCTCGAGGATCACGATGAACTCGGCGGTCTTGCGCAGGCCCTGCTTGCCCCACACGGTCGAGCCGCCGTTGGCCTCCAGGATGCCGGGCAGGTGCGCGTCGCGAGCGAGCTGCTCCAGGATGTACTCCTGCTCCGGCTGCGTGCGATCGATGTAGACCGGGAACTCTCGCGTCAGCAGGTAGCGCTGCACCGGCACGTAGTGGATCGGCAGCGTGCGGTGCGTCTGCGCCCAGGCGCCGAGGTACGGCGAGTGCACGTGCGACAGCGTGGTGACGTCGGGGTGCTTGAGGAAGATCTTGTTGTAGCGCAGCCCCCCCGAGCCCTCGCCGGCGACCAGCTTGCCCTCCAGCGTGAACACGGCGGGCTTGAGCGCCTTGCCGCGCGCGAACGGGCCGCCGTAGTTGATCAGCACCACCTTGTCGGTGCCGGGGATACGCTCGTAGAAGTTGACGGTGCCGTTGGCGGTGATGGTGCCGGTCTCGCGGAACACGTCGAAGGCCAGCTGCGCTTCTTCCGTGGCCTGCGCGACGAACGTCGAGATGTCGCTACCGAGTTCTTGAACGGTGGTCATGGCTCTTCCTCACGCGGTTTGCAGCTCGTCTCGCTGCGGAGCGGGCTTGATCGTCACGGACTGGCCGCGCTCGTAGGCGCGGTGAACCTCGGCGTAGGCGCCGTCGAGCGCCAGCAGCTCCGCATGGGAGCCGAGCTCGACCAGCTGGCCATGGCGGATGACCGCGATGCGATCGGCGTCGCGGATGGTGGCCAGGCGATGCGCGATCATGATCGCGGTGCGGCCCTCGCACAGCTTGCGCAGGGCGGCCTGGATGCGCTGCTCGGTCTGGATGTCGACGGCCGACGTGGCCTCGTCGAGCACCAGCACGGCCGGGTCCGAGAGGTACGCGCGCAACAGGCACACGATCTGGCGCTGGCCGTGGCTGAGCGCGGCGCCGAGTGCACCGACATCGGTCTCGTAGCCGCGCGGCAGGCGGCGGATCAGCTCGTCGACCCCCAACAGCCGTGCGGCCTCGTGGATCTCGTGATCGGTCTTGCGCGGCGCGGCCCAGCGCAGGTTGTCGAGCACGCTGCCGCTGAACAGCACGTTGTCTTGCAGCACCACGCCGACCGCACGGCGCAGGTCGCGCTGCGCCAGCTCGCGGATGTCGACGCCGTCGAGCATCACGCGACCCTGCTGCGGCTCGTAGAAGCGGGTCAGCAGCTGCACCAGCGTGCTCTTGCCGTGGCCGGTCGGACCGACGATGGCGACGCGCTCTCCGGCCTTGACGTCGAGCTCGAACTCGCGGATGACGGGCCGCTTGGGGTCGTAGCCGAAGCTGACCGCGTCGAAGCGCACCGCGCCGCGCACCGTCAGCGCTCGCGGACTCGCGGCGTCGACGATCTCGGGCTTGGTGTCGAGCAGCAGGAAGATGCGCTGCGCGGAGGCGGTGCCGGCGGCGTAGCGCTCGAACAGATCACCCAGCTCCTGCAGCGGACCGAGGAACAGGAACACGTAGAACGCCGACTGCGCGACCTGACCGAGCGTGAGCTCGCCGAGTGCGATGCCGCGCGCGCCGAAGCCGAGCACGATCGCGGTGCCCGCGGTCTGCAGCACCGCCATCGAGGGCAGGAACCAGTTGGCGCGGATCTGCCCGCGGATCAGCGTGCCGGTGAAGTCGTCGAGCAGGTCCTTGTAGCGGACGCGGTTCTCTTCCTCGCGCCCGGTCTGCTGGATCACCTTCACGCCCGCGACCGACTCGACCAGGTGCGCCATGAAGCGACTGCGCCGCTCCGCGACCTTGCCCCAGTTCTTGCTCGCGATGCGATGGAACAACCACGACGCGGGCAACAGCACCGGGATCACCAGCGCGAGACCGAGGAACAGCTGCGGCGACATCGCGTAGAGCAGCGAGCCGGACACGACCCAGCGCAAGATCGCGGACACCGCCTCGGGGGGACCCTGCACGAGCAGCGGCTCCAGGGTGTCGACGTCGCGATCGGCGCGCGCGACGATGCGACCGGCCTTGGCGCGATCGAAGTAGCGCACGCTGAGCGACTGCACGTGCGCGAACACCTGCTTGCGCAGGTTGTTCAGCAGCTGGATCGCGGCCTGACCCGCCACGTACTGCGAGGCGCCCGCGAGGCCGAAGCGCACCACCCAGCACAGCGCCAGGCCCGCGATCATGCGGCTGACGAGCGTCCAGTCGACCGCGCCTTCCACGAAGCCGTGATCGACCACCTGGCCGACGAACCACGGGCGCATGAAGATGCTCGACACCAGGCCGAGCTCCAGCCCGAGCACGCCGAGCAAGCGCCAGCGCACCGGGTGCAGCAGCGGCAAGAGCCGCGAGAACATGCTGCGCTCCAGCGTGGTGGCGGCGAGCTCTTGCTCGATCTCGAGATCGCGCGCGGCCGCGGCGTTGCGGCTCTGCACGACGTCCTTGGGGATACGTTCAGCGCGAATGGCCATCTTCTCGGATCCCGAGCAGCTCGCGATAGCTGCGGCTGCTGCGCGTGAGCTCTGTATGAGTGCCGAGCGCGCCGATGCGACCGTGCTCCAGCACCGCGATGCGGTCGGCGAAGCGAACGGTGGACGGCTTGCTCGCGACCAGCAGCAGGGTGGGGCGCTGCCTGGTCTCCTGCGCGTGCGCGCGGATGCGGTGCAGGATGGTCTGCTCGGTGACGGCGTCGAGCGCGCTGGTGGAGTCGTCCAGCACCAGGATCGCGGGCGCGGAGAGCACGGCGCGCGCGAGCGCCAGGCGCTGGCGCTGGCCACCCGAGAGCGTGACGCCGCGATCCCCGAGCCGCGTGGCGAGGCCCTCCGGCAGGTTGTCGACGATGTCCTCCGCGCACGCGATGTGCAGCGCCTGGCGCAGCTCCGCGTCGCTCGCGTTGGGGCGCGCGAGCCGCAGGTTCTCGGCCACGGTGTCGGAGAACAGGAAGCAGTCCTGGCTGGCGACGTGCACGCGCGAGCGCAGGTTGCGCAGCTGCAGCGTGCGCACGTCCTGGTTGCCGATCAGCACGCGGCCCGCGCTGGCGTCGAGCAAGCGCGGCAGCAGCGCGGCCAGCGTGCTCTTGCCGGAGCCGGTGGCGCCGACCAGCGCCAGCGTCTCGCCGGCCGGCACACTCAGCTCCAGCTGGTCGAGCACCGCGCCGTGGGCGCCTGCGCGCACCGTGACACCCTCGAGCGTGAAGCCGAGCGGACCCTTCGGCAGCTCGTCGTGCCCGGGCGTGATCGCGGGCTCGGCATCGAGGAAGTCCATGATGCGTCCGGCGGACGACCGCGCGTCCGCGAAGATCTGGATCACGCGGCCGATGCCCTCGAAGCGGAAGATCAGCGTGTTCATCGCCATCGTCGCCGCGACCAGCTCGCCCTTGTTGAGCCGCCCGTCCGCGACCAGCTGCACGCCGATCCAGAACACCCAGATCTGCCCGAACGCGACCAGGATCTGCGGCAGCGGGATGCGCGAGGCCGCGTAGCGAATGGCGCTGGCCGCGTGGCCCGCGAACACGCCCACCGCGCCGTCGAAGCGCTCGATGCGCGCGCGCTCCAGCGAGAACGACTTGATCACGCGCACGCCGCCGACGCCCTCGACGAGATCCTGGCTGACGGCGTCGTAAGCATCCCCCACCGCGCGGTCGAGCACCACCAGGCGGTCGGCCTGGCGCGTGAAGATGTGGATGCCGACCAGCGTGAGCAACGCGGGCAGCAGCGCGAGCCGCACGTCGTAGAACGCCAGCGTCACCAGCGAGGCGACGATCACCAGGGCGGTCTCGATCACGTTGCGCCAGAAGCTGATCAGGGCGTCGCGCACCTTGTCGGCGTCGCGGGTGGTGCGCGCGACGATCTCGCCGACGCCGTGGCGCAGGTGGTAGCCGAGGTCGAGCCGCTGCACCTGCACCAGGATCGCGTCGCGCAGCCTGTAGAGCAGCTCCTGGCCGGTGTGCAGGGAGGCGATCGCGCCCACGTACTGCAGCACCGAGCGCGCGAGCTGAAAGCCCGCGAGCCACAGGCCCCAGCGCAGCGCCACGTGGTAGTCGAGCGTGCCGTCGGCCAGCCGCACCACCGCGACGCCGCGCTCGACGTCGTGGATCGCTCGCCCGACCAGGTACTGGTAGACGCTCAGGCTGCCGTTCACGATCAGGAAGATCAGGAACGTGAGCGAGAAGCGCACCGGCATGGTGCGGTAGATGGCGAGCGTGCGCAGGAGCGGGTGGGCGACCAGCCCCGCACCGACCCGCGACGCAGGACGATACCCGGGCTGCGAAGGTAAGGCTGCATCGGACGACATGTGCGGGCCCACAACTACCGCCGCCTAGTCCACGATGCAAGACGTTTGTTCGCGTAACATAGACATGAGATGCTTGCTTCGGCATCGGTTCGGGCGTAGACACGGGTCTATTGAACTGAACTCGCGGAGACGTTCCATGAGCGCCGACTCACAGAAGATCGAACAGGCCAAGGCCGAGGCCGAGCACGCATTCAAGTTCCTGCGCGACTCCGGCACGCTGGTGGCCAGCCTCACGTTCTTCATCTCGCAGCGGATCGGGGACGACCTGGTCGACTTCCGCTTCCCCGCGCCGTGGTCGCGCGAGCAGGGCACGGTGGTGAAGGTCAGCCCGTTCGCCGAGGCGAATGGCAACATCCTCAACGAAGAGCGGCTCGACGCGGACACCGTCATCCACGCGCACACGCCGTTCTTGGCCGCCTGGTCGCTGGCGCACCGTCCGTTCCCCATCCTGTACGTGGCGGCGCAGCGTCACCTGCTGGCGCGCGAGATCCCCGTGCACCTGGAGCGCGAGCGCGGCGTGCTGGACATCATCAAGGAGCGGCTCGACCGCCGTCCGGATCTGGCACCGCCGCCGGCGCTGCTGGAGTCGAACGGAGGCGCCAACTTCTGGGGCAAGGGCATCTCCAAGACCGCGGAGATCATCCTGCTGATCGAGGAGTCCGCGAAGATCCAGGCCATCGCGCAGCAGCTCGGCGGCGCGCAGCCATACACGCCCGGCGCGCTCGACCTGCAGTGGAAGCGCACCGGCCTGCTCGAGAAGTCGAAGAACTACCGCGGTTGAGCGGGGAGGTATGCCGTGAGTCGTCGACAGTTGGTGCTCAACTCCTTCTTCATGCGCTTCGGGCACCACCCGGCGGCCTGGCGTCATCCGAGCGCCACCGGCGATGGGCGACCCAACGCGCGCTACTGGGTGGACCTGGCCAAGCTCGCGGAGGAAGCCAAGTTCGATGCCTTCTTCCTGGCGGACTTCATCGGTCGCTCGGGCGACGACGTGGTGGAGGCGAGCCGGCGTGGGGGCAGCTTTCAGTTCGAGCCGCTGACGCTGTTGTCGTTGATCGCCGGCGCGACCAAGAACATCGGGCTGATCGCGACCATCAACACCAACTTCAGCGAGCCGTACAACGTGGCGCGCCTGCTGGCGTCGCTCGATCACCTGAGCGACGGGCGCGCGGGCTGGAACGTGGTGTCGTCGCTGTCGCCGCACACGGCCAAGAACTTCGGCATGGGCGACGTGCTGGAGCACGGGGAGCGCTACGACCGCGCGGCCGAGTTCGTGACGCTGGCCAAGCGCCTGTGGGACAGCTGGGACGACCAGGCGTTCGACCGTCCGGATCGCGCGGCGGGGCAGTTCTTCGATCCCGCCCACGCGCACCCGGTGCACCACCAGGGCGAGCACTTCCGCGCGGACGGGCTGCTCGACGTGGCGCGTCCGATCCAGGGCTATCCAGTGTTCGTGCAGGCCGGTAACAGCGACACGGGGCGCGAGCTGGCCGCGCAGATCGCGGAGATGACGTACTCGTCCGCGACGTCGCTGGCGGTGGCCAAGGGCTACTACGACGACGTGAAGGGGCGCATGGCCAAGTACGGCCGTGATCCGGACCAGCTCAAGGTCACGCCGGGTCTGTCGGTGGTGGTCGGCGAGACCGACAGCGAGGCGCGCGAGAAGTTCGAGGAGCTGCAGCACGCGATCGACTTCAGCAAGGGCGTCGAGCTGATGGGCGTGGACATCAGCCGCTTCGATCTCGATGCGCCGCTGCCGGACGACGTGGAAGCGGGCGCCAACGGCAAGGGCCGCTTCAAGCAGATGGTCGAGCTCGGTCGGCGCGAGAACCTCACCGTGCGTCAGCTGGTCTGGCGCTTCGGCGTCAACCGCGGGCACGTGCAGGCGGTGGGCAGCGTGAAGACGGTCGTCGACACGATGCAAGAGTGGTTCGAGGAAGGCGGCGCAGACGGCTTCAACGTGGTGCCTCCGCTGCTGCCCAGCGGCTTCCACGACTTCGTACGCGGCGTGGTCCCCGAGCTACAGCGCCGCGGACTGCATCGGCGCGAGTACACCGGCAAGACGCTGCGCGAGAACATGGGCCTCGCGCGTCCTGGCAACTCGCTCTCGCGCGCCACGCGCAGCGCCGCCGAATAAGCTCAGCGCACGCGCGGGCGGTCGAGGCCGAGGTTGTCGCGGAACGTCGCGCCCTCGTACTCCCTGCGGAAGATGCCGCGGCGCTGGAGCTCGGGCACGACCTTCTCGGTGAAGCTCACGAAGCTGCCTTGCTCCAGCGGCGGCAGCGGCGGCACCACGTTGAAGCCGTCGGCGCCGCCTTGCTCGAACCACTCTTGCATGGTGTCCGCGATCGTCTTCACGGAGCCGTGCAGCTGCAGGTGGCCGCGTGAGGTGCTGAAGCGGAAGAACAGCTGGCGGATGGTCAGGTTCTCGCGGCGCGCGAGCGCGACCATCTGCTCGAAGCGGCCCTTGCCGTTGGCGCCGGCCTCGAGACCGTCCGGGAGCGGACCGTCGAGGTCGTAGCCGCTCAGGTCGACGCCCATCACGTTGACACCCTTGCTCAGGTCCACCAGCTCCTGCAGCTCTTGAAAGCGCTCCTTGGCCTCGCTGTCGGTCTCGCCGACCACCACGGACAGGCCGGGGGAGACCTTGAGCTGATCGGGATCGCGGCCGTACTTGGCCATGCGGCCCTTCACGTCGTTGTAATACGCCTTGGCGTCCTCGAGCGTCTGCGCGGAGCAGTACGTCATCTCCGCGACTTGGGCGGCGAACTCGCGGCCGGTGTCGCTGTTGCCGGCCTGCACCAACACCGGATAGCCCTGAATGGGCCGCGGAAAGTCGAGCAAGCCCTGGGACTGGAAGTGCGCGCCCTGGTGCGTGACGGGGTGCGCGTCGCGCTCGTCGAAGAAGCGACCGCGCTCGCGGTCGGGGTGCGCGAACGCCTCGTCTTCCCACGAGTCCCAGTAGTCCTTGGCGAGCGAGACGAACTCCGCGGCGCGCTCGTAGCGCTGCGCGTGCGTGGGTGGGGCGATGCCGAAGTTCTTGCCGGTCGCTTCGTTGAACGACGACACCACGTTCCAGCCGGCGCGCCCACCGCTGAGGTGATCCAGCGACGTGAACATGCGCGCGACGTTGTACGGGTGCGAGAAGTTGGTGTTCACGGTCGCCACCAACCCGATGTGCCGCGTCTGCACCGCGAGCGCGGACAGCAGGGTGAGCGGCTCGAATTGGTAACTGGCACCACGTTGCGTCTGCGAAGACAATCCGTCCGCCGATCGCCCGATGAAGTCGGCCAGGAAGAACGTGTCGAACTTGGCGGCCTCCGCGCGCTGCGCGAGCTCGCTCCAGAACGCGAGCAGCGGTCGCCCGGACTGGCCCTGGTTGCCCGCGTGACGCCACGCCTCGGGGTGGTGGCCAAACCGCTGAAAGAAGACATTCAGGACCAGACGACGGGCGCGCGTGCTCATACCTCTCCGTGCGCGCCCGGCTCGGTCAAGGGCGCGCTGGCCATTCGTCCCTCACGCGAGACTGGGTGTCCACCGAAAGTTGCATCGGCAACGAGTCCGTCCTGTCTTTCTCGCTGGACAGAGTGGCGTTCTGCTGCTTCGCTCCGCCTCGCTCACTCCTTCTCTCCCCCCGGCGAGGATCTGCTTGGACAAGAAGTTCGTCTCCCTGCGTCTACGCTCGACGCGCACGTTGGCCGCCCTGGTGCTCGCGCTGACGGGCCTTCACGACGGCGTCGCGCACGCGCAAAACGCGCCGCCCATCGCGCCCGCGCCGAGCGACCCGAACCAGGTTCCCGCGCCGGTCGAGCCCGCGCCGGTCGAGCCCGCGCCGCTTGCCCCTGCGCCGGTCGAGCCCGCGCCGGTCGAGCCCGCGCCGGTCGCGCCGCTTGCGCCGGTCGAGCCGCCCGTCGTCGTGCAGGACGCCGGTCTCCCGCCCGAGCCCACGGGTGCGCCCATCGAGGCCACGGGTGAGGTGCTCGCCACGCCGGACGACCAGAAGTTGGAAGACAGTGGCAAGACGCTCGGCAGCGTCGTCGTCACCGCCTCCAAGCGCGAGGAGCGCGCGCAGGACGTGGCCGCGCCGATCAGCACCGCGAGCCAGAAGCAGATCCTCGATCAGAACCTGAGCTCGTCCAACGACGTCGAGCGCATCAGCCCCAACCTCTCCGCCCAGGCGAGCGGCAGCCGCGCCGGGCGGCCGCGCTGGTTCCTGCGCGGCATCGGCTCCAACGACCCGTCGATCAATCTGGAGAGCCCCAACGGCATCTACCAGGACGAGGTGTTCGTCGCCTACGGGCCGTTCCAGAGCTTCCCGCTGTTCGACCTCGAGCGCGTGGAGGTGCTCAAGGGACCGCAGGGCACGCTGTGGGGCAAGAACACCACCGGCGGCGCGATCCACTTCGTCTCCAAGAAGCCGGGCTTCACCACGTCGGGCTACGCGCGCGGCACCGTGGGTAGCTACGGCACGCGGGGCATGGAGGCAGCGATCGGGGGACCTGTGTGGGGCGAGTGGCTCGCCGCCCGCGCCGCGTTCTCGTACGAGCAGCAGGATGGCTGGGCCAAGAACCGCATCAGCGGCGACAAGGATCCCCAGTACAACGACTTCGCCTCGCGCCTCTCGCTGCTCGCCAACATCACCAACGACTTCGACGTCACGGTGATAGGTCGCCTGCGCCAGCTGCAGGGTGGCGTGCAGATGGTGTACCCGGTGGGCGCGCTGCCTGGCGGCGAGATCCGTCAGTACCCGAACGCGCCGCAGACCTTCACGCCTGGCTACGGCCGCAAGCCGGAGGTTGGTGATTCGTTCTACCGCGGCCCGTCGCCGAGCCTGATCCAGCAGCAGGGCGTCACCGGCACCGCCAACTATCACTTCGGCGACTACACGCTGACGTCGATCACCGGCGCCGACTACGGCACCAACAAGGCGGTCGCGTACGCTGCCTGGCCCACGCCCTCGTTCGATCAGACCGCCACCTCGACCGACATCACGTCCAAGCAGGTCACGCAGGAGATCCGCTTCACCTCGCCGCGCGAGGACCGCTTCAGCTGGATCGCGGGCTTCCACTACTTCTACTGGGACCTCGACAGCAACGCCGGCAACGGGCTGCTCGGACCGGTCGCGTCACGCCGCAGCTTCGTGCTGAACCAGTACCAGCAGACCAACAAGGCGTACGCCGGCTTCGCCAGCGGCAAGCTGCGCATCACGGACAGCATCGGCATCAACGCGGGCGTTCGCTACACGTACGACAAGAAGGACGTCAACGCGACGCGCGTCAACGCCAGCGGCGCGGGCCTGGAGTTCAGCAACCCCTCGCTCTGGTACGACCCCGACACCATCACCTCGCCGCTCAACCGCACCACGCTGGGCGCGAACCGCGGCTGGCAGCAGGTCACGGGCGACGTCACGCCCGAGTGGCAGATCACGCCCGATCACCTGGTGTTCTTCAAATTCGCCAAGGGCTTCCGCGCCGGCACCTTCAACCCGTTCATCGTGCCGGCCGTCGGCGACCGTCCGACCTCGTTGCCCAGCATCAACCCGGAAGAGCTGTGGGACTTCGAGCTCGGCGCCAAGACGGCATGGTTCAACCGCCGCCTGATCGCGAACGTGGCCGCGTTCTACTACAAGCTCGATAACGCGCAGCTCAACGTGCAGAACCCGAACCCGATGGGCACGCCCGGTGCGAACACCAGCGTGCTGCAGAACGCCGCGGGCGGCACCATCAAGGGCCTGGAGATCGAGCTGGAGGCGCTGCCGATCGACAACCTCACCCTGCGCACCAGCGTGGGCCTGATCGACAGCGAGTACACCGACTTCATCACCTACCAGGGCGCGATGACGGTCGACGCGAGCGGCAACCGCTTCTACCGCACGCCGGCGGTGACGTCGGTACTGGCGGCGGAGTACCGGCTGCCGATCACGCGCGGGCACGCGCTGGCGCTGGGCACCGACTGGACCATCCGCGGCATGGTCTATCACAACGCCGTCACCCAGAACGACAAGATGCAGGAGACGCCGGCGTACGCGATCGGCAACATCGAGCTGCGCTACCTGCTGGGCGAGCACTTCCAGCTGCAGGGCTACATCCGGAACGTCGCCGACAACACCATCAAGGTGCTGTCGCAGGTGGTCAACTCGGGCGCGTACCCGACCTCGCTCGCGCCGCCCCGCACGTTCGGTGTGCAGCTGATCACGCAGCTGTGAGCAGCCCTGCTGCTCCAGCATCACGTCTCGCTTGATAGAGTGCAATTCAGCGTGCTAGACAGGTGCACCGTGACTCGAACGCTCAGCGCAGTCGTCCTCGCCACCAGCCTCGCGCTGGTGGGTTGTGAGAAAGCCAAGCCGCCCGCGCCGAGCACCGCGAGCGAGTACGAGCCGATCACCATTCGCTTCTCGGCGGGACACAACTACGGTGTGTTCGCGTACGCCGAGAAGCACGGCATCCTGGAGCGCGAGCTCGCCAAGGTGAACGCCAAGATCGAGTGGGTGCCCGCGGCGGGCGCGTTCAGCGCCAACTTCGAGGCCATGAACAGCGGCGCCATCAACACCTCGGGCGGCGCCATCAGCCCGATCATCGGCGCACTGTCGCACAACCTGCAGTTCAAGATCTTCGCGATCGGAGATCCCTCCGACATGCGCCAGGCGGGCATCGTCGCGCCCAAGGGCAGCGCGATCAAGAAGATCGAGGACCTCAAGGGCAAGCGCGTGGCGGTGAACCTGGCCGCGCATGGCGACTACCTGCTGCTCAAGGCGCTGGCCAACCACGGCGTGCCGGCGGAGTCGGTCGAGCGCGTGCCGATCCAGCCGCCCGAGGCCGCGGCGGCGTTCGCCACTGGCAAGATCGACGCCTGGTCGACGTTCGGCGTGTTCTTCGCGACCGCCAAGAACAACGGCGCGAACATCCTCGCCTACGAGGCCGACCTCGACTCGGACGACGTCAGCGTCAGCGCCGCGAACGTGGCGCTGCTGGAGAAGAACCCGGCCGCGTTCCAGGTGCTGGTGCGCGTGCAGTCGGAGCTCGCCCAGCAGGCGCACGAGCACCCCGAGCAGTTCACCAACGTGTTCACCGACAAGGGCCCCACGGCCTTCGCGGGCGAGCGGCTCGACATCTCGCTCGCCGAGCAGCGCTCGACGCCGCCGCAGCGCGTGCCCACCGCCGCCGACAAGCAGCGCGTGGCCAACGTCGCCAAGATCTTCACCGAGAACAAGTCGATCGACCGCGCGATCCCGGTGGACGACATCGTGTTCGACATCGACGCCGCCGCGGCGCGCAAGAAGACCGCACAGTCGGCCACGACGCCCATCGAGACCGCGCAGAGGTAGCACCATGAGCATGACGCAGACGGTGAGCAGCGACGTGCCCGTGCAGCGTGCGGAGCCCTTGCGCGTGGAGCGACCCGGAACGCTGGTCGCCCCCACGTACCTGGGCTCGCCACCGCGCTCGCGCACGCGCACCTTGATCATGCGTGCGCTGGTGCCCATCACGCTGCTGTTCGGCTGGTGGTACGGCTCCAGCTCGGGCTTCATCCCCGCGCACATCCTGGCTTCGCCGGGCGACGTGGTGCTCGCGTTCATCGAGCTGGAGCAGACCGGGCAGCTGCGCGAGTACCTGCTTGCTTCGCTGTCGCGCGCGGCCTTTGGCGTCAGCATCGGCGTGTCCGCGGGGCTGACGCTCGGGGTGCTGTCGGGCCTGAGCCACCTCGGCGAGGAGCTGCTCGACTCGACCATGCAGATGCTGCGCGCCGTGCCGTTCCTGGCCATGGTGCCGCTGTTCATCTCGTGGTTCGGCATCGACGAGATCTTCAAGGGCATGACCATCGCCTACGCGACCGCGTTCCCGATGTACGCGTACTCGTATCTCGGCGTGCGCAACGTCGACCGCAAGGTGGTGGAGGCGGCGCGCGGCTTCGGGCTGCGCGGCTTCACGCTGGTGCGGCTGGTGGTGCTGCCGTCCGCGCTGCCGAGCCTGCTGATGGCGCTGCGCATCTGCCTCTCGCTCTCGGTGGTGGGCCTGATCGCGTCGGAGGCGGTCGGCACCACCCAGGGCATCGGCTACCTCGTGCTGCTCGCCAAGCAGTACTTCCGCCAGGACTACATGGTCCTGTGCATCCTGCTCTACGCCGGCCTGGGTCTGGTCTTCGACGCCTTCATCCGTCTGCTCGAGCGCACGACGATGCCGTGGCGTCGCTACAGCACGGTGCGCGGATGAACGCGCGCGCGGAAGAGCTCGGGGC
>JBEVNG010000561.1:0-3381 GCA_040508235.1 Polyangiales bacterium
GCAGGTGGGCTCGCACATCCCGAAGGCCGCCTGGCTGCTCGGCGTGCTCGGCTTCCCGTTTCTCAAGGTGTGGGAGCCGGTGATCCGCTACGAGAGCCGCGCGTTCCAGACCGAGGCGCGGCCCGAGCAGCCCGTCTGCGTGGTCACCGACGCGGTGGCGCGCGACCTGAGCACCTGCCAGCGCAGCACCACGCGCCTGAAGATGCGCTCCAGCTTCGAGACGCTGTCGTTCGGCATTCGCTACGACCGCAGCAAGGACAACACGGCGGTGCTGAGCAACAAGCCGGTGTCCAAGCTGCCGCCGATCACGTTCGGCATCGGGTTGATGTCGTACCGCAAGCCGTACCAGGTCACCGTCGACAACAACACGCTCGACGGCTACCTGTTCGACGGACGCTTTCGCGGCATCGGCGGCATGTTCGGCGTCGACGTGAAGGGCGGCCCCGACCGCGTGCTGTTCCGGCTCGACGCGCAGCTGGGCATCGGCGAGGTGAAGCTCACCGAGAAGCTCTCGCTGAACAAGCTGGTGCCGGACGGCTACCTGATGGGCTACCTGCAGGGCAACGTCACCGTGGGCTACTACCTGCCCGTCTACCGCGGCGTGCCGACGCTGATCTTTGCGCCCCAGGCCACACTCGGCGGCGCCACGTTCTTCCTGTTCGACAGCAAGGGCCGTGACAGCCGCGACGACATGGCGTCGGTGAACTGGGACTTCCTGTGGTCCGTACACGCCGCGCTCACGGTCTCGATCTGACGAGAGTTGGCGCTGTTCGCCAAAGATTTCGCCCTCCACGCCAGCGGTGAATTGGCTGAATTTGCCCCGAAAAGGCTGCGCTACAAACGGCGCATGACGTACGTGCAGCTCTTGATCTTGCTCCTCGGCCTGGTGGCTTGCGACAGCGCCGAGGCGCCGCCTCCGGCAGGCGAGAATGAAGACGGCGAGACGACGCTCGACGCCAGCAAGCGCGATGCGAGCAGCCGCGACGCCGCACGCGATGCGCGCGTGATCGACGCCCGTGTCGAGGAGCCCGAGCTACCGCCCGAAGAGACGGAGGACGACGCCGGGGCTCCACCCGTCGTGCTCGATGCAGCCGTCGACGCGGGCGCACCCAGCAACGCGACGCTTCCTCCGGTCAGCGACCTCGCGAAGCCGGGACCCTTCACCCCCACGCGCGGGGCGGGGCCCGCGGGCTACGTGCTGTTTCATCCGCAAGAGCTCGGCAAGGACGGCGTCAAACATCCGATCGTGACCTGGGGTCCGGGCGCGGCGGAGAACGCGGGCTCGTTCGTCACGCTGCTCAACCACTTCGCCTCGCACGGCTTCGTGGTCATCTCCTACGACGGCACGCCGAACGGCGAGGAGCTCACCAAGGGCATCGACTGGCTGGTCGCCGAGAACGCGCGCTCGGGCAGCATGTTCAACGGCAAGCTCGACACCAGCAAGGTCGCCTCGGGTGGACACTCGGCGGGTTCGCTCGCGACGTTCCGCATCGCCAAGGACGCGCGGCTGACGACGACGCTGCACCTGTGCGGCGGCACGTTCGATCCGCACACGGACATCGAGAACCTGCACGCGCCCGCGCTGTTCATCTGCGGTGAGTCGGGCGGAGACGGCCTGCTTGTGGGCGACGTCGCGCGCCCGAACTGCGACATCGACTTCAAGAACGCGAAGGTCCCGGTGTTCTACGGCATCCCCAAGGGCGCCTCGCACATGAGCCCCACCGAGATCGGCGACGCCGCGCTGCGCTCCAAGTTCGCGGCCGCCAGCGTGGGCTGGCTGCGCTGGCAGCTCGCCGGCGACGAGGCGCAGAAGAAGGTGTTCGTCGGCGCCGACTGCACGCTCTGCAAGGACGCGAGCTGGACGGCCCAGCAGAAGAACCTGAACTAAGTCGAAGGCCCGCTGGGCCTCGCGCGCGTACAAGATTCGCTGACGCTCAGGTCTTGAGGAACGGCAGCGGGGAGCTGGCGTCGTCGAACAGGCGCTGGGGCCAGTAGTCCTGCTTGCCGTAGTACGTGTCCGTGTACGTCTGGCCGTAGCCGCGCTTGCCGTTGCGCTCGAACTCGCTGGGGGGCACGCCCATGGCTTGCAGCGCGGTGGCGAGCCAGCGGCTGTACAGCACGCCCACCTGCAGGTCTTGCCAGGGCTTCTCGTTGGTGTGGCCGAGGCTGGGCGCGTTCTTGCGGCGGTAGTCCGCGTAGACGCCGGTGTTGAGGTAGCCCGCGGCGCTGCCGGCGGTGATCACCGGCGTCGAGATCGGGTCGTGCGTCGACGGGCCGGACTCCTGCGACCACTGCACCAGCGTCGCATCGAGGTACGTCTTGCCGTTGGCTTCCTCGACGTCCAGCTTGTTCACGAGGTCGAGGAAGCAGTTCTCGAAGAACTGCTGGTAGGCGGCGCAGATGATGCCTTGCTTCTGGCCATCGGCGACCGCGGCCTGGTGCGCGACCTCCTGGTGCCAGTCGCCCGCGTAGGTGGACCACAGCTCGTCGGAGTACACGCTGGCGATGCGCGACGTGCCGCAGATGAACGCGGCCACGATCACGTCGTTGAACAGCTTGTAGAACTTGATGGTCGCGGCCAGGTCGTTGTCGCGCACGCCCTTGTACACGTTGTCCGTGGGGCGCGGGATGTCGCCGCAGGAAGCGGATGCCGTGGTGTTCACCCGACGCTCCAGCTCGCTGAGCCGCGTCATGTGATCCTCCAGCCGCGCCTTGTCGGCCTTGGACAGCCGCGTGGCATCGCCGAACGCGCCGGCCATCAGCTTCTTGTAGCTATCCATCACGCGGTCGACGACGGGCGTGCGCGGGTTGACCGGCTGCGACGGCGTCTGCGACGCGACGAAGATGCTGTTGAACAGCTGCAGCGAGTTGTTGGCGCTGGGCACCGGCTGCACCGCGCCGCTCTTGGCCTGCGGGTTGGCGTAGCCCCACGAGATGGCGAGCCCACCGTCCTGCCCGATGTTGAGCGTGCGCTGCTTGATGCTGCCCAGGTCCTTGTAGAACGAGGACGACCACGCCATCACCTGATCAATGGTGGGGATGTGCCCGCCCACCTTGCTCACGTAGTCGCTCTCGACGTTGCTGCGGTCCGAGCGCGCGTAGTTGCCCAGGTGTCCGCCGGTGTTGTGGCTCAGGTAGAACGGCACATCGAGCCCGCGCAGCACGTTCAGCTTGGCGACGATCTTGTCGCTCAGCGCGGCGCTGTTCGCGGTCAACACCGTGCACAGCGAGCTCTTGCCGTTGTTGGCGCTGGCCTTGAGCGCGCCGCTCTTGACCTGGTGGTCGCTGTACAGGTTCTGCGTGTTGGTCAGCAGGCTCTCGTTGGGGAACATGTTGCTCCCCCAGGCGGCGCCGTGGTGCGTGGCCATGCCGACGAAGCGA
>JBEVNG010000002.1:0-3006 GCA_040508235.1 Polyangiales bacterium
GGAGCGTGCTGCTCGCCGCGGTGCTGGTCGGTCCCGTGGCCGTGAGCGGCGCCCTGGTGCGTCCGGCACTGCCCAAGGCCGAAGCACTCGCACGCGACGCGGCACCGCTGCTCGAGGTCACGACCGCGCGCGAGGCGGTGACGCGGTTCATTCCGGACACGGCGCTCAGCCTGCGCATCGGCGAGCACCGTGCGAGCATCGAGGCCTCGGATGGCGGCGGCGCCGGATCGATTCCCCTGCCTCACGGCACGCTCGAAAAGGTGCGCGTGGCGCGGGCCTCCCGCAGCGAAGTCGAGCTCACGGCGGACGAGCCGCGCCTGCTCGACGCCGTGTTCGCCATCGAGCTCACGATGCGCAACGGCCGCGTGTTCACGACCTGGATCGACGACGCGGGCGTGCGGCTCGACGACGCGCTCGGCCGTCGCTTCGCGGCGTTGTTGCCCGGCGGCACCAGCTTGCTGCTGCTGGGGAGCGTGCTGTGGACGGCGATCTGGCTGGCGATGGCGTTGCCACGGCAAGCGCAGTTGCGGAAGCAGTACCAGCGCACCGGCGCGGCGCCGCAGGCGTACGAGCGACGTGCCCTGCGCTCGGCGCTGTGGCTGCTGCCGGCCGCATTGGCGTCGACGCTGATCGGTGTCTGGGCCGTTGCGCGCTGAGCGTGTACAACTAGCGGCGTGAAGCGGATCGCGATCGTGCTCTTGTTGGCAAGCTGTCACGGCGGGGCCGTGAAGAACGCGGGCGACGCCAAGCTCACCGTCGAGCGGCTGTACCCGCTGCGCGCGGGCTCCGTCTGGAGCTACGACGTCGACACCGGCGAGGGCCCGCCCACGCTGGCGATCACGCGGGTGACGCACGCCGGCGAGGGCAAGGCCGAGGTCAGCTCGGGTGGGGCGCCGATCACGTACGAGCAGCGCTCGGACGGGCTGTTCCGCGCCGACCGTGGGGTGTACGTGCTCAAGGAGCCGCTGGCCCAGGGCACGCAGTGGGACGTGGGGCAGGGCGGAACCGCCTCGATCACCGCCGTCGGAAAGCACGTGAGCACGGTGGCGGGCGAGTTCGACGGCTGCCTGGAGGTGACCGAGAGCGAGCCGGCGGCCCAGAAGCAGGTGCGCACGGTGTTCTGTCCGGACGTGGGGCCGGCGGAGGTCGAATCGACGATCACGCTGCAGGTGAGCGCCCGCGGCGCGCGGGTGTACGCCAGGCTGCGCGGCTACGACTTCGCGGGCGCCCTGGGAGCGCCGCCCTGAGCGGGCAAAAGGCCTCTCCTTCCAAAATCTTGAGGCCGTTTGCGGCTTGCTGAAGCCGGCCCCGGTCGATATGCTGTTGCATCTTTAACACGCGCGCGTGCGCATGCGCGTGAAGCGGCTCTCGGCCGCGAAGCCTCGGTCGTGCCGGCCCACCTTCGGTGAGCTCTGCAACCATGGCCCGCGACCTCCTTTCAAGACCGCGATCAGCGCAGCGAACAAGAGGCCCATGTCCGAGACGAATCAGGAGCCTTCCCAGGCCGAGCAGGGTGCCACGCCGCCCGCCAAGAAGGCCGAGTACAACGAAGCCTCGATCCAGGTCCTCGAGGGCCTGGAGGCCGTGCGTAAGCGCCCCGGCATGTACATCGGCGACGTGCACGACGGCACGGGCCTGCACCACCTGGTGTGGGAGGTCGTCGACAACGCGGTCGACGAGCACCTGGCCGGCTTCTGCAACAACATCCTGATCACCATCCACGCCGATGGTTCGCTCAGCTGCGTGGACGACGGGCGCGGCATCCCGGTGGGCATGCACCCCAAGGGCGTCAGCACGGTCGAGGTCGTGATGACCGTGCTGCACGCGGGCGGCAAGTTCGACAACGACAGCTACAAGGTCTCCGCGGGCCTGCACGGCGTCGGCGTCAGCGCCGTGAACGCCGTCAGCGAGCAGCTCAAGGTCGAGATCTACCGCGACGGCAAGACGCACTTCCAGGAGTACCGGCGCGGCGCGCCGCAGTCTCCGCTGGCGGTGATCGGCACCACCGAGAAGCGCGGCTCCAAGATCCAGTTCAAGCCGGACTCGACGATCTTCTCCAGCACCGAGTTCGTGTACGAGATCCTCAACAACCGCCTGCGCGAGATCTCGTTCCTGAACGCCGGCCTGCGCATCCTGCTGGTCGACGAGCGCGACGAGCGCACCACCGAGTATCACTTCGAGGGCGGCATCACCGAGTTCGTGGCGCAGCTGAACAAGAGCCGCCAGGCGCTGCACGACGAGGTGATCCGCGTGAAGGACACGCGCGACAACGTCGAGGTCGACATCGCGCTGCAGTGGAGCGACGCGTTCAGCGAGCAGGTGCTCTGCTACACGAACAACGTCGCCAACAAGGACGGCGGCACGCACCTGACGGGCCT
This sequence comes from Polyangiales bacterium, assembly GCA_040508235.1. Lineage (GTDB taxonomy): Bacteria > Myxococcota_A > Polyangia > Polyangiales > DASUME01 > DASUME01. The sequence goes on from JBEVNG010000002.1 coordinate 2,379, forward strand.
GCGCACGTCGCTGACGCGCACCATCAACACCTACGGCGAGTCGCACGGTCTGCTCAAGGACCTCAAGGGCTCGGCGATGAGCGGCGAGGACGCGCGCGAGGGGCTGACCGCGATCCTGTCCATCAAGCACCCCGACCCGAGCTTCGACTCGCAGACCAAGTCGAAGCTGGTGTCGAGCGAGGTGAAGGGCATCGTCGAGAACGTGCTGAGCGACAAGCTGAGCGCGTTCCTCGAGGAGAACCCGCAGACCGCCAAGAAGATCATCGCCAAGACGCTGATCGCCGCCAAGGCGCGCGAAGCAGCGCGCAAGGCGCGTGAGATGGTGCAGCGCAAGGGTGTGCTCGACATCTCCTCTCTGCCGGGCAAGCTGGCCGACTGCCAGGAGCGCGACGCCACCAAGAGCGAGCTGTACATCGTCGAGGGTGACTCGGCGGGTGGCAGCGCAAAGCAGGGCCGCGACCGGCGTGTTCAGGCGATTTTGCCGCTGCGCGGCACGATCTTGAACGTCGAGCGCGCGCGCTTCGAGAAGATGCTGTCGAGCGCGGAGATCGGCACGCTGATCACGGCGCTCGGCTGCGGCGTGGACGGCGGCGGCAACTTCGACATCGAGAAGCTGCGCTACCACCAG
>JBEVNG010000013.1:0-9367 GCA_040508235.1 Polyangiales bacterium
CGCCGCTCTTGACCTGGTGATCGCTGTACAGGTTCTGCGTGTTGGTTAGCAGGCTCTCGTTGGGGAACATGTTGCTTCCCCACGCCGCGCCGTGGTGCGTGGCCATGCCGACGAAGCGAGGCAGCGCGGTGAACGACTGCGCTTGCGCCGTGTTCGCGAACAGAGATGGCAAGAAGGGAAGCGCGAGCGTGAAGCCGCCCGTGCCGACCAGGAACTGGCGTCGGCTACGATTCACTACGATCATTGAACATCTCCGAGCTGACGTTGGCGGAACGTGGGAGCCAGCAGCGGCGCGCGCACCGCTTGCCGAAGGCTCTTCTGCTCCGCGAGCGCCGAACGGATCGACTCGAGCGCGCAGCCATCGATGCGCTCGTCTTCCATTCGGCCCTGGGCAAAGCGTACGAACTGGCGTGCGAAGCAGGCTTCGCCCTTGCCACTGCGTACGATCTGATCGCTGAGGTCTGCCGCGCCACGACTCACTTCCGTGTTCCTCTCCGTCACGTCCGGCACGGAAGCCGTATCGACGGGCTTCTCTGCGAGGATACTCCCGTCCTCGCCGTACAGCGTCTCTTTCGTGCGCAAGCGGCCGAGCGCGTCGTAGTTCTCGGTCGCGAAGCCGAGCGGGTTGATGCGTGTGCCGTGGCAGGCGGCGCAGGCGGAGCCCGTCTTTTCCGTGAGCTCCTCCACCACCTCGCGCGTGCTCATCGTGTTGGCGAGCGCGGGTGGAATGCTGGTGGCGTTCGCCGGTGGAGGTGGCAGCGCGTCGCACAGGATGCGCTGACGGATGAACACGCCCTTGATGATCGGCCGCGTCTTGGCGGTGCCGGTTGCCAACAGAGCGGCGCGCGTGATCAAGCCGGCTCGCTGTGCCTGCGCGAAGCGTGGCGGCTCCCGCCCGTCGTCGTTCCACTTGGGCACGCCGTAGATCGCCGCCAGCTCGTCGTCGCGCGCGAACGAGTACGGGCTCTGAAACCAGTCTTCCCAGGCGTCGTCCTGCCCAAGGTGGTACTGGAACGAATCCAGCACGTCGTCGATCATGGCGTCGCGCAGGGCGGCCGTGGGCGTGTCCTTGCCCACGAAGGCGTCGAAGGCGGCGTTGCCGACCAGCGCATCGAGCGGGCGCATGCTGTCCAGGTCGAGCCACTCGCGCACGAAGGCGCGCGTGCTGCGCTCGCTGCGCGGGTCGTCGAGCATGGCGTCGACCACACGCTCGTAGCTCGACTCCAGCTCGCCTCGCTCGGCGCGGGCGAGCAGGGCGTCATCGGGGGCGGTCTGCCACAGCTGGTAGGCGAGGCGGCTGGCGAGCTCGGGGCCGGTCACCGTGTAGGTATCGCGCTTGCCCTTGCGTGCGTTGCCACCGAACTCGAGCTGGTAGAGAAACTGCGGCATGTTCAGCATCACGCCGAGCACGTCGCGCAGGCTGTCGCTGGTCTCGTACAGCTCGTGGAGGAAGGCCAGCTCGGCGGCGTTGGGCGTGTGGCGGAAGGCGAGCCGGCCAAAGCGCGCGAGGAAGCGGTGAACGCACGCGGTCTCGGCCTCCCCGGTGTCGCATGCCAGCAGCTCATCGAGGTGGGCCGTCAGCGCGCTGGCGACGGCCTGACCCACCGCGAACCAGCCATCGACATGCTCCTGCGACACCGACTGATCCATGCTGGAGAACGGCGCGTCCTTGCCGACAGCGTCCGCCGGCAACAACACCAGCGCCGCCTTCACGACGGCTTCGACGTCGGTGGCGTGGCGAGGCAGCGCTGCCAGGATCAGGTCGTGCACGGTGTTCTCGTACTGCGTGTGCGAGAGACGCTGCAGCGCGCGCGGTGGCGGTGCATCGTCCTGGCAGGTGAAGGCGTCCTGGCGCGAGCCCGTCTGGAGCTGGAGCCCACTTCCAAGAGAGCTGATGTCCCCGGCACAGCTGGCCGAGAAGAAGGGCACTGCAAGGACTGCAATGCACCGAGCCGCCATGGAACCCGTACGTACCTTGAACGCGGAGAGACGGCTCAAAGCCACAGCCGAGCACCCAGGGGGAGTGATGGTCGACAAAGGGAAGGCCTCCGGCACGCCGAAGCGGCGCCACACAGTACGCCCGCTGGGAGGCGCCATGCCAGCGCGCTTGCGGCTCGTACACGTATGGAAACTGACCGTATTCTTTACATTACTCGGGGGTTTGTCGGCGCGGGCACAGGCGCCCGCGGAGGCGCTCCCCACGCCGCGCGTGAGTGTCGCGCCTGATGCGGCGTGCAGCCGCGAGATCGACGGCTTCGGCACCACCGCCCCCGCACGCGGCGCCGGCGAGAACTGGCTGCTCGATCTGTACTACGGCGACCTGGCCGCTTCGATCCTGCGCGTGGACCTGACGCCGCGCTTTCGTCCGCCCGTCTCGGACTTCACGTACAACTCGCCCTGGTACCACGGCGCCCCCGGCCAGCCTGGACCGGACGGCAACAACGTCCGCGCGTACAAGGACATCGAGGACTACAGGCGCAACTTCGGCGGTCGCAAGGCGCCCATCGTGGTGTTCGGCCCGGAGCTCGCGCAGCAGCTCGGCAACTTCGACTTCGCCGACAAGGAGCTGCGCGGCATCGGCGCGCTCGCGCAGCGCGGCACGCGCATCGGGGGTGCGCGTGGCGAGTTCAAGCTGGTGGGCTCGGTGTGGTCGCCCGCGCCGTGGCTGAAGAAGAGCTCGGGCGCGCACATCGATGGCGGCGGCGGCATCATGCCCGCGGGCGGAACACCGTGGCCGTTCATCTGGGCCGGCAACTTCGCCGGCGGTGTGCTCGACACCTCCGACAAGAAGCTGCCGCAGCTCGCCGATCGCGCGGGCCCGACCAGCGCGCTGACCCAGTTCGCGCGCATCACCGCTGCCTACGTGCTCGGCTTCCAGCGTACGTTCGGCGTGAAGTTCCACGCGCTCAGCCTGCAGAACGAGCTGAACTTCGAGACCTTCTACAACAGCTGCAGCTACCCGGACGCCAAGGGCTACGCGGCCGCGCTCAAGGCGCTGCGCAAGGAGCTCGACAAGAACGGCGAGCTCCGCGACATCAAGCTGATCGGCCCGGAGGACTTGCTGGGCGCGGATGCCTACGCGCTCTGGCAGTTCGGCGATCCGCGCGCGCCGGTGCACAAGAACCTGCAGTACTTGTCGGCGCTGGCCAAGGACAAGACCGCGCTCGCGGCGCTGTCGTTCGTGGCGGTGCATGCCTACGCCAACGACGGCGTGCACGCGGCGGGTGACGACGCGCAGATGTGGCGATGGTTCCTCGACGGCTGGCAGAAGGCGCCCGCGCCGGGCCTGCCCGAGAAGGTCGACGGCGTGCGCAGCTACGGCATGAAGTCGTGGATGACGGAGCTCTCCGGCGAGAAGAGCGTGTGGGCGCCGGAGCCCGGTGGCAACGTCAGCGACAGCGCGCTCGGGCTCGCGCTCAAGGTGCATCGCGGCATGACGGTCGGCGAGCAGAGCGCATGGTTGTACTGGCAGACCGTCGACGGCGAGGGCGTACGCGGGGAGACGCTGACCGACGCGGCGTTGCGAGCCAAGGCGCCCAAGTACGTCGCGTTCAAGCACTTTGCGCGCTACGTGCGGCCCGGCTCGTGCGCGCAGCCGGTGACGGTGCAGGACGCGCCCGATGTCTCGGTGAGCGCGTACCGTCATCGCAGCTACGGCACGACCGTGGTGCTGATCAACACCGGCTCCGCCACGCAGCTCACGCTGACGCGCGACTTGCTGCAGAGCGAGGGCGCGATCGCGGCCTACACCTCGACCGCGCTGATGCCCTGGCAGCGCAGCGTGCTGACCGCCGACCGGAGCGGCGAGCTGCGCGTGAACATGCCCTCGCAGAGCATGGTCACGATCCAGAGCGGCAAGGTTCAGTCGGCGCGAAAGTAGGTCGCGAGCAGCTCGCGCACCGCGTCGCTCTCGGTGGGGTCGACCTGGTTGTCGGCGAGCATGATCTCGCGCGCGTGCTCCAGGAACACCGGCGCCAGGCTGGCCGGCAACAGCTCGCCGATCTCGGGCGGGCCGTCGTCGAGCCAGCGCACCACGTCGTCGGCGTTCAGCAGATCCTCGCCGAGCCGGTAGAACAGCTGCGAGAGTCGATCGATCTCCGCGCTGACGACCACCCCGTCCGCGCGCGCCACGCGGACCCAGAGGTTGAGCAGGATCCGCCGCTGCTCGTCGGTGCAAGACAACTGCATCTCCACGATTCCTGATCTAAGCGCCGCTGGCTGAGAAGCCAATTCAGCGGCCGACCAGGGCGAGCAGCTTGCCGACGCGTGATCTGGGACCCAGCTCGCCGAGCGCATCGCGCTCCACCGCGCGCTGCAGTGCGGCCTCGAACAGATCCGTGGCGTCGTCCCAGGTGTACTGCGTCGCGGTGGCGTACGCGCCGTCGCTCATCTTGCGCCAGCCCTCGGGCGGCAGCGACAGCACGCGCTTGACACGATCCGCCAGCCCGTCGGCATCCCCGACCGGCACCACATAGCCGTTCACGCCGTCCTTCACGATGTCCAGCGGCCCACCGACACGCGTGGACACGACGGGGGTGCGACAGGCCATCGCCTCCAGCGGCGGCAGGTGGAAGCCCTCGCTGGTGCTGCCGCACAGCCAGACGTCGCACTGCGCGTAGATGTCTTTGATCTTGTCCTGCGCCGGCGAGACCACGTTCTCGGCCCAGCTCGGCAGCGGCGTGTGCTGCTGCACGTCCATCGCGCCGAACGTCAGCAAGCGCAGGTCGGGGAACTGCTTGCGCACCTGCTCCAGCGCCGCGATGCTGATGGGCACGCCCTTCCAGGGGGCCTCGTGATAGAGCATGCCCACCGTGGGCACGCGGTTGCGCTCGCGAGGCGGCGCGTGGAACTGCTCGGTGTCGACGCTGTTGTAGACCAGCGACACGGCGGTATCGTCGAACTTCTCGCGCGCCAGGTCGACCAGCCAGTTGCTGATGGTCACCTTGTGCAGCGGCATGCGCCAGGTCGCGGCGACACGCTTCTTGGGCGTGTAGTCGAACGCTTCGTAGTGCTGCAGGAAGCAGACCTTCACGCCCTTCTTGGGCGAGAGCTGGTTGACCCACTCGGCGGTCTCCCACCAGGTGGAGATCACGACGTCCGCATCCGGCACGTCCGCATCGACGATGGGACGGAACTTCTTGAGCCGCACGTGCGGCACCGGCGAGTGCGAGAAGTGCGACGGCCCCGGCACCGGATTGGACAGCCAGCGCTGCTCGCGCACGAGCGCGCTCAGCCGCTTGCGCGCCGTGGGCGGGTAGGCCGGGGACGCCACCACCAGCACCTGGTGGCCGCGCTTCATCAGCTTCTCGGCGTAGATGGAGATCACGCGGTCGCCTCCAGAGAGGTTGAAGCCGCCCGCCAGCACGAATGTGATCCGCATCTCCCTGCGCCCCTCCGCTTCCACTGTGAATAAATCGAAACTGGATCGCCAGCAATGCGCCTACGGGTTGGCCGTGGGCAGATCGATCACCAGCTCGCTCGCCTCCAGCGCATCCGTGGTGCGGCAGAAGGTCGCGAAGCCCGCGTAGTCGTCCGGTGCCACGCGCGTGACAGGCACACGCAGCGAGCGGCTCAGCGCCAGCACGTCGCGCTGGTTTTCCGAGCGCGTCTCGAATTTGGCCTTGCTCGGGTGCGCCAGCGTACCGGCCTTGGGCAGCGCGACCACGCGCGCGCCCTTGGGCAGGTGCAGCTGCGTGCGCACGTCGACCGCCTGCGGCGGGGTGATCACCTCGGTGGTGGTGCGACTGCCCGTGCGCGCGTAGCGCGACGAGAGCAGGTTGGGGAACAGCCCGCCGATGCGCTGCTGGTTGCCGCTGCGCTGGCCCAGATCGGCCACCTCCAGCGTGTACTCCAGGACCAGCGGCGCCTCGGGCTCGTCGCGCGCGAGCACCTTCAGGTCCGTGGTGCGCGCGCCGGGGATCACGTTCGCCGCGTACTGCTGCGCGAAGCGCGTCTCCAGCTCGCCGGCCGGGATCGAGTCGAGGTCGTTGCGCCACTCCACGGCGCTGGCCCCGCGGTGCGTCTCGCGCACCTTGACCTGGCCCTGGCCATCCGCGGACAGCGTCACGTCGAGCTCGACCGTGCGCAGGTCGTGCTCCAGGTCGTCCGCGGGCAGCTGGGTGACCTCCGTCTTGGCGCCGACCACCATCGCCATCTCGCCGCGCAGCTGCGGCGGGAGGTAGCCGTACGGCGCGTGGCGCGCGCCCGCGTGCAGGAAGCGCACTTGCTCGGTGGCGACGCGCAGCACCAGGTAGCCGAACGTCTCCGGGTCCGGCAGCGCGGCCTGGCTGTGGTCGGCCTCCGCGCCGCGCACCAGCACCAGGTCGCTCTCGATGCCCGCCAGGCCGAGCATGTACTTGAGCACGCGCTCGCGGCTGCCGGTGCGGGCGGCCAACATCGCCGGCGCCGAGCCGAACACCTCGTTGCTGACCTCGACCTGCTCGGTCACCCAGCGATACAGCAGCTCCGCGCGCACCGCCTTGGACGCGTTGACCTTGTCGCTGAGCAAGCCGAGCACGAACTCCTGCGCGGCCGGATCGTAGACGTCCTTGTCGATCAGCAGGTCGCGCAGGCTCTCCACGTACGCGGCCCAGCTGACCTTCACGCCGAGGTTGATCGAGGGCAGGAACTCGCGCGTGGCCACGCTGAACGGCTCGGGCGAGAGCGCCTTGCTCTGGCGCGCGGTCCAGCGCAGCACGTTCAGGCCGTCTTTCTTCTCGCTCGCCACCGCGGGCAGCGGGCCGCGCGGGTCGAGCACGGGCTGCATCGACTCCGGCATCACGATCACCAGCTCGCTGTGATCGAACGGGACCTCGAAGCTCTGGAAGTAGAAGCGGTCGCCGAGGTAGCCGCCGGGGAAGCCCACCGACGGAGACTCGCCGCGCACGTACTCGACCTCGACGTAGTCGCCGGGCGCGAGGTTGGGCAGCGACCAGCTCGACTTGCCGGGGATCACGTCCGGCTCGAGCAGCGTGCCGTCCGCCTTGCGCGTGTGCAGGCTGAGCAGGCGCGCGCCATCCGGCACCGAGAACTCGCCGTTCTCGTCGACGGCTTCCTGGCTCTGCGGGCGGATGATGTTGTGGGTGAGGCTGACGCTGGAGCCGTCCTCGAACAGGCGCACGACCGTGTAGTCGAGCACCAGCACCTGCGGCTGGTCGTAGCTGGCGGCGGAGGGCTCGTACTGCTTGATGACCTCCTCGCCGTTCTTGCGGAAGCCCTTGAACAGGTCCTCGCCGGAGAGCGCGTCCTGCACGCGGCGCAGCTCGAACAGGTCGCCCGGGTCCTTGGCGAGCGCGTCCGCGATCACCTTGATGGCGCCCTTGGTGTCGCCGGCGGCGAGCAGCACATCGGCCTGGTCGAGCCGCGGCTCGGGGCGGTCGTACCAGTACGTGCTGCGCTGCTCGCGTAGCTGCTTCACCCGCGCCTGGTCGTTCTGCAGGCGCGCGCGCTCCAGCTCCGCGTCGAGCTTCTGCGCGGGATCGAGCGGATCGCCCAGCGACTCCAGGCGCAGCAGCTCCTTGGCGGCGTCCTCGTAATGCTGCTGCGCACGCAGGGCGCTCAGGCGCGCGTTGGAGTTGGCGTCGCACTGCATCATGCGCTCGCTCAGCGTGGCGACCTCGGCCATGCGCCCGCGGTTGCGCGCGGACCACAGCTGCATGTTCACGACCGCGCAGGCGTGGGGCATCTCCTTGGCCAGCTGCGCCACCAGCGTGTCCGCCTCCTCGACGTAGCCGGCGTCGCGCAGCATCTCGATCAGGTTGGTGCGTACGGCGTTGGCCTGCGGCCACTCGGTCTGCGCGATGCGCAGCTGCTCGATGGCTTCCTTGGTCTGGCCCTCGGCGCTGGCCAGCCGCGACAGGCCGACGCTGGGGTACCAGGCGCGCGGGTTCTGCTTGGCGGCCCGGCGCAGCAGATCACGCGCCAGGTCGCGACGTAGCTCCGCGCTCTTGAGCGGATCCCCGAGCGCGGCGGCGGCCTGCTGCACCAGCCACTGCGCGGTGGGGTCCTTGTGGCCGAGCTTGCGCGTCAGCTCGCGCGCCGCCACCGAGTCGCCGCGTCCGAGCGCGATCTTGGCCAGCATGTAGCGCTCCAGATCGCTGCGCGGGTTGGGCAGCTTGGTCTGCTCGATCTGCTCCAGCTTGGCCGGCACCACGGCCAGCGACAGCGCGGGGTTGGGGTGGCGCGAGCTGACCTTGATCTTCAGCTCGTGCTTGCCCGCCGTGAGCTCCAGCGGCAGGTAGCGCAGGCCCGTCGCGTAGCGCGTGCGCAGGTCGACGCGAGCGACCTCCTTGCCATCGAGGTAGGCGACGTAGCTGTTGGGCGACTCGGTGCGCAGCGCGTAGCTGCCCGACTGCTTCACCTCCAGCTCGCTGCGCACCACGGTGGTGCCGGGCAGCGCGTCGTGGGCGCCGCGTCCGAGGCCGAAGGCACAGCGATGCGTGTCGATGCCGCGCACGGGGCGCACGCCGCGACCCGGTCCGAGATCGTGCTGCGCCGCGAGCGGTCCAGGCTGCTCGGCGGTGTACGTCAGGTCGAAGCCGAGCAGCTCGCGCGGACCGAACGGGCCCGCGACGTCGAGGTGCTGGACGCAGCCGGCCTGCGTGGCGTAGCTGCGTGCGCCGTCGCGGTCGCCCGCGCGGGAGGCCTCGGCGGAGAGCGCGAGCCGCAGCTGGTGCGACGCCGCCAGGCCGAGCGTGTCCGCCTTGTCGCGCACCGCGAACAGCGCGTCGTGCATGCGCGGGCGGTAGTCGTCGGTGGCGTCGTTCATGTCGGCCAGCGAGAGCAGGGCGACCTCGGCGAAGTAGGCCGCGCGCGGATCACTCGAGCCCGCCGCGCCTTGCAGCAGCGCCAGGTAGTCGCTGAACGCGGCCGCCGGATCGCCCTCCAGCACGTAGTGCTCGGCGCGCAGGAAGGTCAGCTCCAGGTCGTTGCTGCCCATGGCGCCGGGCTTGCCCTGACGCCGCAGCAGCTCGGTGGCGTGCTGCAGCGCGGCGCGTGCGCGCACGGGCTCGCCGCCGTCGAACAGGTGCTCGCCGATCGCGAGCTCCAGCGCCAGGCCCGGGTCGTCGTCGTGCGCCTTGGCCACGCCGCGCAGGCGGTCGATCGGACGCTCGTCACGCGCGGCGCGCGTCTGCAGGCCGCCGCAGGCCGAGATCATCAGCGCGCAGGCAATCGCTGTCTTACGCATCACTGCGACTCCTTCGAAAACGCCACGCGCTGGCGCAGCAGGCCGTCCGCGCTCTCGACGAACTTGCGGAACTCGGGGTAGTCCTTCGGTTGCACGCGATCGACCGAGAGCTCGAACGAGGTCTTGGTGATCACCGCGCTGCCGCTCTGCTCGGTCTTCACGCTCAGCGTGCCGAAGCGG
>JBEVNG010000006.1:0-15140 GCA_040508235.1 Polyangiales bacterium
GTCGAAACATACCCTTGGAAATATCTTTGCCGGCCTTGGCCTCACGCTCGGCCTGTTCGCCTCCGGCTGCTCCTCCGAGGAGGGCAAGGCGCCGTGTGAGGGCGAGGACTGCGGTGGGCAGGAGAGCCCGTCGAACGAGACCAAAGAGGACGCCGGCAAGAAGCCGACCGACGCGGGCAAGAAGACCGACGCGTCGACCGTGAAGACCGACGCCGGAGCGGGCGGCGCGAGCGCCAAGTCCCTGCCGTGCGACGTCGCCCCGCTGGTCACGCAGTACTGCGGTGACTGCCACGGGGAGAAGCCGTTTGCTCCGATGAGCTTGCTCGACGCGGACGACTTCGCGGAGACGACTCCGGCAAACGTGAAGGCGCGCATTACGCAGGACGAGCCCACCGGCCACATGCCGCCGGTCACGTCGGATCAGCCGAGCGCGGAAGAGCTCGCGAAGATCGTCGCCTGGCTCGACAAGGGCGCCAAGGGGACCAGCGACAAGTGCACCGACGTTCCCAAGGGCAACACCGACGCCGGCACCGGCACCGGCAGTGACGCGAGCGCGCCGCCTCCGTTCGAGGCTCCCGGCGACGAGGAGCTCGAGTGCTTCACGATGACGGCGCACAACGGTGACTTCAAGACGCCGTACAACGTCGGCGCCGCGCGCGATGCGTACTTCAACTTCACGTTCGCCGCGCCGTGGAAGGGCACCGTCTACGGCATCACCATCGGTCCGGTGATCGACAACATGAAGGCGATCCATCACTGGCTGCTGTTCCAGGATGACCTGCCGGGCGTGCCGGGAGGCGCGCAGGGCTCGATCGGCGCGCACCCCGCGGGCCAGTTGCTGTACGGCTGGGCGCCGGGCGGCGAGTCGCTCGACTTCCGCAAGAGCGGCGTCGACGTCGGTCTGGAGCTGCCGGGCGACGGCCAGACCTACACGATGGAGTATCACTACAACAGCGACGACTTCGGCGCGAAGGATGCGTCGGGCGTGAAGATCTGCGTGCACCACCGCAAGACCGCGAACATCGCGGGCCTGTCGTGGCTCGGCAACGACAACCTGCTCGTGCCCGCGACGCAGTGGTCGGGCACCTGCAAGCCGACCACCGACAAGGACATCCACATCGTCGCGTTGATCCCGCACATGCACCAGCAGGGCGTGCACATGAAGGGCACCATCACGCGCAAGGACGGCAAGAAGGAGATCCTGCACGACGAGCCCTTCGACTTCGACTACCAGAAGCTCTACACGAAGGACGTCACGCTGCACCCGGGCGAGAGCATCTTCACCGAGTGCACGTTCGCGCAGCCGATGACCTTCGGCGAGAGCACGCAAGCCGAGATGTGTTACCTGTTCACGATGGCCTACCCGAAGGGCGCGCTCGCGGCCCCCGATGTCTGGGGCGGCTTCGCGCACGGCGGCAGCTCCTGCCTCGGCATGTAAGTTCCTGAGACCCTCGGCGAGGCGCGGTACACTGCGCGCATGCCGATCTCCGACCGGACCGCGCAGTGGATCGATGAGCAGTACACCTCGTCGATCCTGCCGACGCTCACCGAATACATCCGCATCCCGAACAAGTCGCCGAGCTTCGACCCGCAGTGGCGAGAGCATGGCCACATGGACAAGGCGGTGGAGCTGTGCGCCGGCTGGGCGCGCGCCAACCTGCCGGAGGGCGCCACGCTGGAGGTGGTGCGGCTCGGGTCCCGCACGCCCGTCATCTACATCGACATCCCCGCCACGGCGCCCGCGCAGGGCGGGGAGACGGTGCTGCTCTACGGGCACCTCGACAAGCAGCCGGAGATGACGGGCTGGCGCGAGGACCTCGGTCCGTGGCAGCCGGTGCTGGAGGGCGACAAGCTGTACGGTCGCGGCGGCGCGGACGACGGCTATGCGATCTTCGCGTCGCTGACGGCGGTGAACGCGCTGCACCGGGACAAGCTCTCGCACAAGCGCTGCGTGGTGCTGATCGAGGCCTGCGAGGAGTCGGGCAGCTACGATCTGCCGGCGTACATCGAGCACCTGGCGCCGCGCATCGGCGCGCTGTCGCTGGTGGTCTGCCTCGACTCGGGCTGCGCGAACTACGACCAGCTCTGGAGTACCACCTCCCTGCGCGGGCTGGTGATGGGCACGCTGGAGGTCTCGCTGCTGACGGAAGGCGTGCACTCGGGCGACGGCACGGGTGTGATCGCCGGCAGCGAGCGCGTGATCCGCATGCTGCTGGAGCGCATCGAGGATCTCGGCAGTGGCGAGATCAAGCTGGAGGCACTGCACACCACCATCCCGGCGCAGCGCATCGAGCAGGCCAGGCGCACCGCCGAGGTAATCGGCGACGAGGTGTACAGCAAGTTCCCGCTGCAGCCGGGCGTGCAGCCGGTGACGGCCGATCCGGTGCAGCTGATCCTGAACCGCACCTGGAAGCCTGGGCTCGCGATCACGGGAGCGGATGGCTGGCCCGAGCCGCGCAACGCCGGCAACGTGCTGCGCCCCTCGACCACGCTGAAGCTGTCGATCCGCATCCCGCCCAACGTGGACTCCCAGCGCGCGAACGACGCCGTGAAGCAGGCGCTGGAGTCCAGTCCACCTTACGGTGCGAAAGTAAGGTTCACCGGACGCGGCGGGAACGCGGGCTGGGAGGCGCCGGCGCTGGCTTCGTGGCTGGAGCGCGCGCTGGAGGCGGCGTCGCAGCGGCACTTCGGCAAGTCGGCCATGTACATGGGCGAGGGTGGCACCATCCCGTTCATGCAGATGCTCGGCGAGCGCTTCCCGGAGGCGCAGTTCCTGATCACGGGCATCCTCGGGCCGGGCTCCAATGCGCACGGCCCCAACGAGTTCATCCACGTGCCCACGGTCAAGCGCGTCACGCGCTGCGTGGCGGACGTGCTCGAGGCGCACGCGCTGCGATGAAGCGCAGCGCCGGCATGCTGATGTATCGGCGTCGGGAGGGCGCGCTGGAGGTGTTGCTCGTGCATCCCGGCGGGCCGTTCTTCCGCAACAAGGACGACGGCGCCTGGAGCGTGCCCAAGGGCGAGTACGAGGACGAGGAGCCGCTGGCCTGCGCGCTGCGCGAGTTTCAGGAAGAAACCGGGCTGACGTGCGCCGGACCCTACCTCTCGCTCGGCGAGATCAAGCAGAAGGGCGGCAAGCGCGTGCAGGCGTGGGCGTTCGACGGAGGCGCGCTGGAGGTGGACTGCACGCGGCCGCCGCCGAGCAACACGTTCGAGCTGGAGTGGCCACCGCGCAGCGGCAAGCGCGCGACCTTCCCCGAGGTGGACAAGCTCGGTCTGTTCTCCCTGGAGCAGGCGGCGCGAAAAATTCTGCCCGCCCAGGCGGAGCTGCTGCAACGTCTGCAGAGCGCGCTTGACTCGGACCAGAACGCCCCGTAGGTCTGCTCCCAAGTTTGGGTCGAAGGCGTCTCGCACGCCGGAGACAGGGAGCCCTCGCTCCCGAACAGGGAAGTCGGTGCAAGGCCGACGCGGACCCGCCACGGTAGACGATCTTACTGCTCTGCGGACGAAGCCACTGACGCAAGTTGGGAAGGCAGCAGAGACACGGTCGTGAGCCCGGAGACCTACCCAGACCGTTACCCCGCATGCCTCGGGAAAGGGCGGTCGGGCGCGGTCTCGCGTGGTTCGAGGTCGTGCAGCGAGCGCTCGATACTCAGGCCGAAAGCCTGTTCATGTCATCGGTTCGCTTGTGTTGTTTGAGTCTCGCGTTGCTCGCGAGCTCGGGTTGGTCCGTGCGCGCGCATGCGCAGGCGGACGCGGGTGTCGCGCCACCGTGGCCGCTGGGTATGGACGCCCAGGTCGAGCCGGTGACGGATGACTTCGGCGCCAGCGCGCGCATCCAGCGCCCCGCGGGTCCCGGTGAGTTCGAGCCGGGCGGTACCGGCTCCAAGGTGAACGCGCCGCTGCGCGAGCTGCCCTACACGGTCAACGTGATCGACCAGCAGACGCTGCGCGAGCGCGGTGTGGTCGACCAGCAGCAGGCGCTGGAGCTGCTGCCCGGCGTGGTGCCGATGTTCACCTACGGTGGCTTCCAGGCGATCACGATGCGCGGCTTCCAGGCGATGAACCTGTACGACGGCCGCCGCGACATGCGCGCGATCCACTCCTCCTCGGCGCCCGTGATGGGCCTGTTCGACGTCGACCGCATCGAGCTTCTGCGCGGCCCGAACGCCGTGCTGTACGGCTACGGCGCGGTGGGTGGCGTGGTGAACCAGATCCGCAAGCGCGCCTCGCGCACGCCGCTTTACGAGCTGGAGGGCGGCCTGGGCAACCCTTCCTCGTGGCTCGCGCACGCCGGTGCGCAGGGGCCGATCATGAGCAAGGCCGCCTACCGCGTCGACGTCGGCACGGTCACGCGGCGCGACTTCCGCGGTGCGCAGACCCAGCGCAACCAGGTCACCAGCACCATCCTGTACAAGCCGAGCTCGCGCGACACGATCAACCTGCGCTTCTCCGCCGCCGTCGATCGTTACACCACGGACGTCGGCATCCCGACCACCCAGGCGCTCAACAATCCGAACCGCCTGGTGCTGCCGTACGGCACTCGCTACAGCAACCGCTACAGCTCGCAGCAGGACCACTTCGACTACACGCGGCTGGAGGCGGCGCTCGACTACCGGCACGACTTCTCACAGGCGGTGTACGGCGAGATCCGGGCCTGGATCGTCAAGGACCACTACGAGTACCTGGCGGCCGAGACGCTCAACTACCTGGCGCCCATGGGCACCGACCGCGCGCAGGTCGGCCGTGAGTACCTCTACTTCGCGCGCAACTGGCGTCCGCTGCAGGTGTCTGCAGACCTGCATGCGGACGTGAAGACGGGTCCGATCAAGCACCAGCTCGTCGGCGGCTACCAGCTGGAGTCGTTCACCGGCGTGAGCGACCGTAGCAACCTCGACGGCGCGGAGCTGCAGAACGTCGACTTCAACTATCCGGTCGATCAGTCGGCGCCGGTGGCCGCCAGCCTCACGGGCAAGGACCACTATCGCTTCGCGACGCACTCGCTCTACGGCTACGACCACATCAAGCTCCTCGACAGCCTGATCCTCACCGGCGGCGTGCGCTTCGATGCGCTCAAGAGCCGCACGCGGCGCGAGCTGCTGAACCGCGACGGCGCGCAGATCGTCGACCCCAACACCGGCATGTTCCGCCGCCCGAACCTGAAGGACGACTTCCAGGCCACGGGCTCGGTGGGCCTGGTCTACACGCCCATCGACCTGATCACGACCTACGTCTCGTACGCGAACGGCTTCCGGCCGCAGTTCCCGAGCGCGAGCCAGACCACGGCGATCATCGACTACAAGCCCGAGCGCAGCCAGCAGGTCGAAGGCGGCCTGCGCGTGCGCGTCGAGCAGAAGCGTCAGGTGCTGGAGGTCGACGCGGGCGCGTACCTGATCCGCAAGCGCAACCTGCTGATCCCGATCAACAACGACACCATCGACACGGCCGGCATGGCGCGCAGTCGCGGCCTCGACCTGTCGGTGCGCTACGCGCTGCCGTACGTGCAGCTGATGGGCGCGTACTCGCTGATCGACGCCGAGTACCGCAACTACATCGGCAGCGATCCGATCAGCGGCGACGACGTCAGCTTCAAGGGCAAGCAGCTGGTGCTGGCGCCGCGCCACAGCGGCAATGCATGGGCGCGCTTCTCGTTCGGCAAGCACGTCTCGTTCGGCTTCGGCACGCGTGCGCGCGGCCGCACCTACGCGGACACGGCCAACCGCCTGGCGCTGCCCAGCTACGCGCTGCTGGATGCCTCGCTCACCGTGGGCAACGAGCGCGCGAGCTTCACGCTGCGCGCCAACAACCTGCTCAACCGCGTCGACTACTTCTCGTCCGTGATCAACGAGTCGCAGGTCACGCCCGGACCGGGCCGCGAAGTGCTCGGCACGCTGCGTATGTCGCTCTGATGGCCGGCCGGTTCGCGCGCAAGATGCACCGCCTGCACCGCTGGTTCGGGACGGGGTTGTTCGTCTTGCTCGCGATCTGGTTCGCGAGCGGCGCCGTGATGACGGTCGCGTCGTTTCCGCGCTTCAGCGAGGAAGAGCGGCTGGCGGTTGCGCGCGCGCTGCCGCGGGCAGACGTCGTGGTGCCCGAGGAGGTGGCCGCGGCGTTCGCGCAAGGGCAGCGCGTCCGGCTCGCCAACGTGGAGGGCGCCTCCACCTGGGTGTTCGGTCCGCGCGAGGCGCGCATCGCCACGCGCGGCGAGCGCCTCGCCATGTTCGACGCCGCGCGGGCCCGGCGCGAGGTCGAGGCGCAGTTCGGGACGATCGCGTGGCTGGAGTCGCTCGATGACTTCGATCAGTGGTCGGTGCCGCAGCGCCAGCGCCCGCTGTTCCGCGCCGGCTTCGCCAACGGCGACCAGCTCTACCTCGCCGCGCGCACGGGCGAGATCATCCAGCACACCACACGCAGCGAGCGCGTGGGGGCGTGGCTCGGCGCGATCCCGCACTGGGTCTACTTCACCTGGCTGCGCGCGCGGCCCGCGCTGTGGAGCAACACGGTGCTGGCGCTGTCGGCGCTCGGCATGATCGTGACGCTGACGGGGCTAATCGCGGGCATCTCGGTGGTGCGCCAGCAAAAGCGCCAGATCCGCGACCCGGTGCTGCGCTGGCACCAGTGGCTGGGGCTCGGCTTCGGCGCGCTGGCGTTCAGCTGGCTGTTCAGCGGCGCCCTCTCGCTGTCGCCGTTCGACTGGACGCACACGGCGACCGCCTCACCCAGCCTGCTCGTCGCCGGCGTCGCGCCGACCTCCGCCGCGGTGAGCGCGGCGCTGCGAGACTGCCAGCGGGAGCTGGAGGTGCGGGAGCTGGAGCTGTCGCCGCTCGCGGGGCGCAGCTACGCGGTCTGCCTCGGGCGGGACCAAACGCGTGTGATCGATCTGGCCGACGGGGTGATGCACCCACGCTTGCCCCCGACGATCTTGCCGGGCGCCACGCTGGAGCACGCGCCCGACGCGTACCTCTATCCGACCCATGGCGGACGCACGCTCCCCGACGTGTACCTGCGGCAGCGCCTGCAGGACGAGCTCGGAACCACCTACTACGTCGACCCCGCGCGTGCGCGCCTGCTCGCCCAGCACACCGACCGGACGCGGCTCGAGCGCTGGCTCTACCACGGTTTGCACAGCCTCGACCTGCCCGGGCTCTACGGCCAGCGCTGGCTATGGCTGGCGACGATCTGGCTCGCGATGGGCGTGGGGTTCGCGCTCAGCGCCCTGGGCGGGGTGTTGGCCTGGCGGCGCATCCGCCGGCGCTCCAGACGAGCCAGGGGGGCTCGCGTGCTCGCGGGGCAACCTCCCGCCTGACCCGAACGGGTGGGGCGGGGTTCCTACTGCATGTCGTCCGCTGGCGTCGGGCACAGACCCAGATCTATCATCCGGCTCTCGACTGCCTACTTACCGGAAGTCGTGAGCAGGAGCAGAGGCGAGGCCGTGGAGCCGATCGACGCGATGCAGGAGCCCCCCGAGGGCGACGAGGACGAGCCGCGCATCAGCCGGCTCAGCAGCTTCTTCCCCGTGGCCGAGGCCTTGTTGGCCGCGGCGCACTCGGACAAGCCGCCGTCCAACGTCGAGTACGACACCATCCGGCGTCTGTTGTGCGAGCTGCTGCACGTGGAGAAGCTGCCCTCGCGCCTGCAGCGCCGCATCGACAGCTTCGATCCCAACAGCATCGACCTGCGCGCGCTCGCGGGCGAGCTGGAGCGGCGGCCCGTGATCACGCGCCGCAACCTGATCGAGCTCGCGCGCCAGGTGTGCGACGCCGACGAGGATCTCGACCTGAGCGAGGACCGCTTCATGGTCGCCCTGTCGCTGGCGCTCAAGCTCGACGAGACCGAGGTCGGTGACGTGGTGGTGCGCACGCCGTTCCGCGGCCTGAAGCGGGTGCTCAAGCGCATGGAGGACGTGCTGCTCGGGTTGCCGATCCTGCTGCTGGTGGCGCTGCCCATGCTGCTGATCGCCGCGGCGGTGAAGCTGACCAGCAAGGGCCCGGTGTTCTTCAAGCAGCTGCGTCACGGGCGCGACGGCCGCGAGTTCCGCGTGCTCAAGTTCCGCAGCATGACCACCATGGAAGATGGCGCGACGGTGGTGCAGGCGCAGAAGAACGACGCGCGCATCACGCCGCTCGGTCGGTTCCTGCGCCGCAGCTCGCTCGATGAGCTGCCGCAGATCCTGAACGTGATCCGCGGCGAGATGTCGCTGGTGGGACCGCGCCCGCACGCGGTGGCGCACAACCAGCAGTACCGCGCGAAGATCCGCGAGTACATGCGCCGCCACCACGTGAAGCCGGGCATCACGGGCTGGGCGCAGGTGAACGGCCTGCGCGGCGAGACCGACACGCTGGAGAAGATGGTCGCGCGCGTGGAGCACGATCTGGCTTACATCCGCAGCTGGTCGCTCTGGCTCGACATCAAGATCCTGTTCCTGACCGTGTTCGGCCGCAAGGTCAGGCAAAACGCCTACTGAGGCCGCAGCAACATTCGGATACGTGCGGCTCACGCTGGCGTAGGAACGCGCACGCATGCTCCGGGCATGACCAAGCGCATTCATCACGACGGCGGGCTGCAGGCCGATCTCCGAGCTCTCCACGCGCAGGCCACGCGCCGCGGCTTCCTGCGCATGCTCTGCGCGACGGTCGCCGTGCCGGTGCTCGCGGCATGCAATGACACCATCGGCAGCAGCGACGACAGCGAAGCGGACGACAGCGACGGCGGCAGCAGCGGCACCAGCACGGGCAGCTGTGAGACGATCCCCGAGGAGACCGCGGGCCCGTATCCGGGTGATGGCTCGAACGGCGTCAACGCGCTCACGCTGAGCGGCATCGTGCGCAGCGACATCACGAGCAGCATCGACGGTGCGAGCGGGACGGCGGAGGGCATCCCGCTGACGATCGAGCTCACGCTCGTGCACGCCAACGACGGCTGCGCGGCGCTGGCCGGCTACGCGATCTACCTCTGGCACTGCGATCGCGATGGCAAGTACTCGCTCTACTCGCAGGGCGTCACCGACCAGAACTACCTGCGCGGCGTGCAGGAGACCGACGACGAGGGCAAGGTGACCTTCACCACCATCTTCCCGGCTTGCTACGACGGGCGCATGCCGCACGTGCACTTCGAGGTCTACCCGTCGACCGCGTCGGCGACGTCGTCCGCGAACAAGGTCGCGACCTCGCAGCTCACGTTCCCCGTCGCCGACTGCAACACGGTCTACGCCACCAGCGGCTACGCGCAGAGCGTGACCAACCTCGCCAAGATCTCGTTCGCCACCGACAACGTCTTCAGCGATGGCACGGAGCTGCAGATGTCGACCGTGAGCGGCAGCGTCAGCGCCGGCTACAAGGCCTCGCTGCAGATCGCGATCGAAGACTGAGCGCCGCTGGTCTACTGTCGAGCATGGGCTCGATGATCGACGGTGTGTGGCAGGCGGACGAGGCGCTGCCTTCGCAAGGCGGACGCTTCGCACGGCACGACTCCAAGTTTCGTCACTGGATCACCGAAGACGGCCGCGCGGGGCCGACGGGCGAGGCTGGCTTTCGCGCCGAGCCGGGGCGCTACCACCTGTACATCGCGCGCGCGTGCCCCTGGGCGCATCGCACCACCATCCTGCGCGCGCTCAAGGGGCTCGAGTCGATGATCGGGCTCTCCGTCACGCACTGGTTGATGGCCGACCAGGGCTGGACGTTCGCGGACGGTCCCGGTGTGGTGCCCGATCAGGTCCACGGAGTGCGCGCGGTCTGGGAGCTGTACGCGCGCAACGATGCGCACTACACCGGACGCGTGACGGTGCCGGTGTTGTGGGACCGTCAGACCTCGCGCATCGTCAGCAACGAGTCTGCAGACATCCTGCGCATGTTCAACCGCGCGTTCGACGGCTGCGGCGCGCGCGAAGCAGACTACTCGCCGCCGACCTTGCTCGCCGAGATCGACGAGCTGAACGCACGCATCTACGACACGCTCAACAACGGCGTGTACAAGAGCGGCTTCGCGAGCACGCAGGAGGCCTACCAGGAAGCCGTCGTGCCTGTGTTCGAGACGCTCGACTGGCTGGAGGCGCGGCTAAGTGGGCGGCGCTGGTTGGTGGGCGAGCAGCTGACCGAGGCGGACATCCGCCTGTTCACCACGCTCTTGCGCTTCGACCTCGTCTACCACGGTCACTTCAAGTGCAACCTGCGCCGCATCGTCGATTATCCGAGGCTTTGGGCCTATACGCGCGCGCTCTACCAGTACCCGGGCGTGCGTGAGACCGTCGACTTCGAGCACATCAAGCGCCACTACTACGAGAGCCATCGCCACCTGAACCCGCGCGGCATCGTCCCGCTCGGTCCCGTGCTCGACTTCGATGCACCGGCGTGAACGCTTGCCTGGGAGCCTCGCGATGCGCTATCGCGGAGCACCATGCCGAATCCGCTGCTGAACGATCGCGACGTCTCTTTCTTGTTGTTCGAGTTGTTCGAAGCGCAGGCGCTGTGTGCGCTGCCGGCCTTCTCGGATCACTCGCGCGAGACTTTTGCGATGTACATCGACGCCTGCCGCAAAGTCGCGCGCGAGGCGCTGTATCCCGCGTATCGTCCGATGGACGAGCAGCCCCCGCGCTTATCCGACGGGCGCGTGCTGGTGCACCCCAAGATGAAGGAGCTGCATCGCAAGCTGTCCGAGCTCGGGGTCTCCAACGCGACGCGTCCGGCCGAGGTCGGCGGGCAACAGCTGCCGCTGATGGTCGCTGCCTGCGCGCACGCGTACCTGATGGCGGCCAACCTGAGTGCGTACGGCTACGTCGGCCTCACCACCGGCGCGGCGCGCTTGATCGAGTCTTTCGGCACGGACGCGCAGCGGCGCGACTACATGGCGTTGATGTACGACGGCACCTGGACCGGCACGATGGCGCTCACCGAGCCGCAGGCCGGCAGCAGCCTCGCCGACGTGGCCACGCGCGCCACGCCGGTGGGTGACGGCAGCTATCGCATCCAGGGCTCCAAGATCTTCATCTCGGGCGGCGATCACGACCTGACGGACAACATCGTGCACATGGCGCTCGCGCGCATCGACGGTGCACCGCCCGGCGTGAAGGGCATCAGCTTGTTCCTGGTGCCGGCGCAGCGGATCGAGGACGGCGTCGCGGTCCCCAACGACACCGCGGTCGCGGGCGTGATCCACAAGATCGGCTGGCGCGGGCTGCCCAGCATCGCGCTCAACTTCGGCGAGAACGGCGACTGCCGCGGCTACCTCGTCGGCGAGCCGAACCAGGGCCTGTCGTACATGTTCCAGATGATGAACGAGGCGCGCCTGATGGTCGGCCTCAACGGCGTGTCGACCGCGTACGTCGCGTACCAGGAGGCGCTGGAGTACGCCAAGACGCGCCCGCAGGGACGTGGCCTCGCCAACAAGGGAGCGGGCGGGCAGATGCCCATCATCGGCCACGCCGACGTGCGCCGCATGCTGCTGCGTCAGAAGGCGATCGTGGAGGGTGGCCTGGCGCTGATCGTGTACGCGTCGCGCTGCGCGGACCTCGCCGAGCATGCCGCGAGCGCGGAGCAGCGGCAGGCGAGCGCGCTGTTGCTCGACTTGCTCACGCCGGTCGCCAAGTCGTTCCCGGCCGAGCGCGGCTTCGAGGCCAACGCGCTCGCGGTGCAGATCCACGGCGGCTACGGCTACTCCAGCGAGTACCTGCCGGAGGCGTGGCTGCGCGATCAAAAGCTCAACAGCATCCATGAAGGCACCACGGGCATCCAGAGCCTCGACCTGCTCGGTCGCAAGGTGATGCTGCACGGGGGCGCGGCGCTGAAGCTGCTGCTGCGCGAGATCGCGTCCGCCGTCGAGCACGCGCGCAGCGTCGGTGTGCCGGCTGCGCAGATCGACGCGCTCGCTGGCGGTGCCGAGACGCTGCGCACGCTGACGGCATCGCTGCTCTCCGTTGCCGATTCGGAGCAGCGCCTCGCGCACAGCGTCGACTACCTCGACCTGTTTGGGACGGTCGTGATCGGTTGGATGTGGTTGCTCCAGGCGAACGCCGCCCAGCGTGCGATCGCGCAGGGAGAGGACGCGTTCTACCGCGGCAAGCTGAGCGCGGCGCAATACTACTTGCTGACCGAGCTTCCGCGCGTCGGCACGCTCGCTGCATTGATCGAGAGTGGTGAAGACTCGTACTTGCGCGCGCAGGCCGATTCTTTTTGAGGGCAAGGGAGGCCGCCAAGCGCATCATCGTATCCAAGGGGCTCACGCGCGGATCATTCGCGCGTGTTCACTTACCTTGAGGGTCGATGGAGCGTGCGTCTCGGATGCCTCTCTCGCTACGTGGCAGTGATCTGGGGATGTCGCTGAAGCGGTTGGTGCTGCGCTCGCCGTTGAGCAGCATCGCCGTGGACGCACGCGAGCGCATCGCGCTGCTCGGCGCGGCCTATCGGCGCTCGGAAGAGCTCGGCATGACCAGCAACGATCAGCTCGCGTCGACGCTGGTCGCGCGCCTCGGCCCGGCCGATGCGGTGTTCGTCGATGTCGGCGCGCACCTCGGCACGGTCGTCGAAGCGGTGCTTCGTCGCGGCGACCGACGGCGTGTGGTCGCCATCGAGGCCGTCGCGGAGAAGGCCGCCTTCTTGCGCAAGCGCTTCCCGTCGATCGAGGTGCATCACTGCGCGGCCGGCGAGTGCGAGTGCGAGGTGTCGTTCTTCGTCGATGTTCGACGGAGTGCGTACAGCTCGCTCGGCCGTCCCCTGCCGGGCCGTGAGGTTCACGAGGTGCATGTCGCGATGCGCCCGCTCGATGCGGTGCTGCAGGACGAGCGCGTGGGCATGATCAAGATCGACGTCGAGGGCGCCGAGCTCGGGGTGCTGCGCGGTGCGCGACGCCTGATCGAGGCGCACCGTCCCGTGATCATGTTCGAGAGCGGGCCGCTCGCGGAGGATGGCCTCGGCTACAGCAAGGAAGCGCTGTACGCGTGGCTCGATGACGCGGGCTACGACATCGTGGTGCCCAATCGCGTCGCGCACGCGGGCACGCCGCTGAGCTGCGACGGCTTCCTGGAGAGCCACCAGCACCCGCGCCGCACCACGAACTACTTCGCGATCCCACGCGAGCAGCGTGTGCTGGTGCGCGATCGTGCGCGCGCCGTGCTCGGCTTCGACTGAGTTACGGTTTGGGCCAGCCGTCGCAGACGGTGCCGAGGAACTGGCCGTGGCGCTTGCCGCGCTTGGGGGCGTGCTTGCGTGGCTTGCGCTTGCGCAGGGTGTAGCTGCCGTCGTCGGCTTCGGGCGGCAGGCCAAGCTCGGCGCGACGCCGGCGCGCCTGTTCCTGTGACGCGGCGATGCGAGTGGCCAGGTCCGGCAACTCTGGGCGTGATTCGGGCGGCGGATCGTCTTCGTTCGTCATGAGCTGAACATACGATCAGTCTCGGTGGCCGGGCAAGGCGGCGCTGCGGCGGTACGCGAAAAGTGGACGGACTCCGCCGAGATGTCGTTTGAACTCCGGCAGATGCCGACACGCCTGCCGACCCTGCTGCTGCTCTTCGTCGTCGCCTGTGGGGCCGACCCCCGGTCCGAGGACGAGGCCCCCGACACCACGACCGAGATGCCGCCCGCGACCGCCGCCGAAGCAGGAGATGCGGCCGTCGTCGATGCCGCGCCGTCGTTCGATGCGCAGCCGCCGGTGCGGGAGGCGAGCGCGCCGGTGATCGACTGCAGCAATGACGGCAAGTCGTGCGACGACGGCGTGTACTGCAACGGCGTCGAGCGCTGCGAGCCGGGCACGCTCGCCAGCGATGCGCGCGGCTGCGTGCGCGGCGACGTGGTTGCCTGCGCGACGGGCGAGACCTGCAGCGAGCAGCGGCGCGCGTGCTCGCCGTGCAGCGACACCGCGCTCGATGATGCCGATGGAGACGGCCACGAGGCCGCGAGCTGCGGCGGCGACGATTGCCGCGACGACGAAGCCTCGACGTATCCCGGTGCGCCCGAGCTCTGCAACGGCCGCGACGACGACTGCGACGGCGCGATCGACGGCGACACGGCGAGCCTCGCATGCATGCAAGCGGCGCCGGCATCCTCGACGTCCGTGTGCGCGAGCGGCAGCTGCCAGATCACGTGCAGCAACCCGGACGCGGATCTGATCGCGGGCGCGTGTGTGCCGCACGACGACTGCGCAGGCGTCACCGCGTGTGGTCCCGGCAGCTGCGTCGATGGCGTGCGCAGCTACACCTGCAGCTGTCCGACGGGCTACGCGGGCAGCACCGCATGCGCGGACGTCGACGAGTGCGCAGGCACGAACGACTGCGACAGCAGCCCGGCCGCCTGCGTGAATGATCCCGGCAGCTATCACTGCGCATGCCCGGCCACGCATCGCGGCGACGGCAAGGGTGTGCATGGATGCATGCGCAAGGCGACCGCGATCTCCGCCGGCGTGGGCAGCACCTGCGCACTGCTGAGCGAGGGCAAGGTCAAGTGCTGGGGCAACAACGCGTTCGGCAAGCTCGGTGTCAGCGGTCAGGCGCTCGGCTCCGCGGCGGGGCAGATGGGCGACGCGCTGCCCTACGTGCCGCTGCGCGCGCCGGCGGTCTCCGTGGCGGTCGGTACCGACCTGAGCTGCGCGGTGCTCGCGGACGGCGCCGCCAAGTGCTGGGGCTACAACGGCTACGGCACCTGCGGCGGCGACCCTGCCGTCGACGGCCTGTCGATGTTCGACGCGCCGCTGCCGGCGGGCCGCACCGCGCGCGCCCTCGCGAGTGGCTCGGGCTACGGCTACGCACAGCTCGACGACGGCTCGCTCGGTCGCTGGGGCATGGCGTTCACCAGCTACGCGCTCGCGCCCAACGCGCGCGTGAAGGCCTTCGATCGCAGCCCGCTCTACGACGCCTACCACGTGTGCGCGCTGCTGGAGAACGGCGTGATCAGCTGCTGGCCCGGCTATACGTACTACGGCGACACGTTCGGCTACGGCACGCTCGGGCCCAACTACGACGATGCGCTGCCGCCGCAGAGCCGGCCGGTGATCGCGTTCGGAGGTGGGCACCTCGCGCTGCAGATCGCGACCGGCAACCAGCACAGCTGCGCCCTGCTCGATCACACGGCGATCAAGTGCTGGGGCCGCAACGACTTCGGTCAGCTCGGCCCCGGCGACACCGATCACCGCGGCGACGAACCCGGCGAGATGGGCGACGC
>JBEVNG010000047.1:0-8683 GCA_040508235.1 Polyangiales bacterium
GGTTGCCCGTCCGGGGCGCGGCCTGTGCAGCGGTGCAAGCTGACTGGCACCGCTGTTGCTCCAGGAGCCGCGGACGACCGGCGGTGCCGTTGCCCGCCTTGTTTGCTTACCGCATTACTTATCGCGCTTTCGCCCGCTTCCTTAGACGACACGGCAACGGCCAAGAGCTTCGCGCTCGCGAGATGGCGGTCTCGCGAGCGCTTTTTTATGTCCGTCATCCGCGCGGCACGCAGTCGATCAGGTCGCCGTCGTGGATGCTCGCGAGCACGTCGGGGGAGCCGGCCGCGAAGATCGCGCCGTACGAGTTGTCGCCCGCGCCGTACTCGAACGCGAGGAACACGCGACCGTCGGCGGCGTGCAGCTCCATGCGCCGCACCTCCTGCTGATCGACCGCCGCCAGCGCCTGCTCGAGCGTGCTCACGTCCGTGTGCGACGACTGCTGCACCGCGACGATCACTTGCTCCGTCTCGATCGCATCGAGCTGCGCGGGCGCCGTGATCCAGGTCTCGCTGGCGATCGTCAGCTCCGCGTGCGAGCGCAGGTCGGAGAAGCTGTCGCCGAACCAGCAGCCCGGCTCCGGCACGGGGCAACCCGCACCCACGCACGCGGTCACGAACGCGAAGCGCCCACGCACGCTCGGCGTGTAGCCGTGCACCTGCGCCTGGTACTCGCCCGCGCCCAGCGTGCGCACGACGCGCGAGTAGCGCGAGCGGCCGACGTCGTCGTTCTGCGCCAGCCAGCGGGTGCGGCCGGAAGCCTCGATGCGCTGCAGCACCAGCACGGTGTCGACGTCGCGGTCGCCCGGCTGCGCCGCCACGCTGGCCTGCGTCGACAGCGTGACCTCGGCCTCGGCGGGCAGCGTGAAGCGCCACGTGTGCACGGGCTCCGCGCGCGACAGCTCGGTCTCCATGCTGGAGCCGAGCTCTAGGATGCCGTGGTCGCTGTACGCGGGAGCGCGCAGCGGCGAGGCTTCGAAAGATGGATCAGCCGCGTCGCCACAATGGGCGAGCGCGAGCGCGATGAATGGAATGGAACGGTGCATGAGCTCTCCTCATGCCCACCCTCTGCACGCCCCCGACCGCGTCGCGCCGACGTAACTTCGCGGCCTTGGCGCGACCGCCGCACGGGTTGCGCCAGCTTCCGCCGGCGGCCGCCAGCTCAGAGCGGCGCGGTCTCGATCACCACCTCGGTGGTGGTCATCAGCTTGTGCAGCGGGCAGCGCATGACCGCGCTGTGCAGCTTGGTGCGCTGCTCGGGCGTCAGCGGCCCGAAGTACGCCAGCTTCACGGTCAGCTTGTAGACGCCCTCACGCTCCTTCGAGTCATCCCGCTCGACGCTGCACTCGACGCGCTCGAGCGGCATGTTCGCGCGCTTGGCGTACCAGTGCGCGGTGGTCGTCTTGCAGGCGGCCAGCGAGGCGTCGAACAGGTCGTGCGGGCTCGGTCCGAGGTCTTTCCCGCCGTTCGCCTCCGACACGTCGGCGCGCAGCGTGTGCGCGCCGAGGGTCACTACCTGGGCGAACTCGTTCGGGGTCTCGGTCTGCGAGAGAATCGTCATGAACACAGCCTCCAAGCCTCGCTCGTAGCCAACGGCTCAGGCGAGATCAAACACCAAAACTTCGGCAGCATCGATACCTTCGATGCGTACGTTTTCGTCCTCGATCGCCGCGCCGTCTCCGGCCGACAGCGTCTTGCCGTTGACCGACACCGTGCCGCGCGCGACGTGCACCCAGGCATGCCCCTCGGGGCGGTGCTCGGCCTGCTCGCCGTGCTCGAACAATCCCGCGTAGACCGTGGCGTCGGCGTGGATCGTCACGCTGCCCTCGCGGCCATCCGGCGACGCGACGACGCGCAACTTGCCCTGCTTCTCGGCGCGCGGGAACGCCTTCTGCTCGTAGCTCGGCGGAATGCCGCGCTGCTTGGGCTGGATCCAGATCTGCAACAGGTGCAGCAGCTCCTTGTCGGACGCGTTGTACTCGCTGTGGGCGACGCCGGTGCCGGCGCTCATGCGCTGCACCTCGCCGGGCCGGATCACCGAGCCCGTGCCCATGCTGTCGTTGTGGCGCACCGCGCCCTCCAGCACGTAGGTGATGATCTCCATGTCGCGATGCGGGTGCGTGCCGAAGCCGCGGCCGGCGGCGACCTTGTCGTCGTTGATCACGCGCAGCGCACGGAAGCCCATGTGGCGCGGGTCGAAGTAATCCGCGAACGAGAACGTGTGGTAGGTGTCCAGCCAGCCGTGGTCGGCGTGGCCTCGGTCCGTGGCGGGGCGAACGGTGATCATGGGTTGCCTTCCTTCTGCCCTGCATGATGCGTCCGCCGAGCCATTCATGGAATCGGCAATCCGTTGACGTTTTCCATCTGCTGATGAGATGGTTCGCGCCATGTACGATCCCGTTACGCTGGACCAGCTGCGCGCCTTCGTGACGGTGGTCGAGGAGGGCAGCTTCTCGGCGGCGGCGCGCAAGCTCAAGCGTGTGCAGTCCGCGATCAGCACCGCGATGGCGAACCTGGAGGCGCAGCTCGGCGTGGCGCTGTGGGACCGGAGCACCAAGATCGCCAGCCTGACCGACGCCGGCCGGGCGGTGCTCGGCTCCGCGCGTCGCGTGCTGAGCGAGGTCGACGGACTGCGTCGGCTGACCGCGAGCATGGTCGACGGGCTGGAGGCGTCCGTCTCGCTGTGTGTCGACGCGCTGTTCCCGGTGCCCTCGCTGATCACCATGTGCAAGGGCTTCACCGTGCAGTTCCCGGAGGTGGCGCTGCGCATCGACACGCAGGTGATGTCCGCCGTCGCCGAGCGTGTGCTGTCGGGCGACGCGACGCTCGGTGTGGTCAGTCCGCTCGGTCTGTTGCCGGGCCTGGAGCGCCGGGCGCTGACCGCGCTGCGCATGATCCCGGTGGTGAGCCCCAAGCATGCGCTCGCGCAGCGCAAGGGGTGCATCCCGGAGGCGCAGCTCGCGCAAGCCGTGCAGATCGTGCTCTCGGAGCGCGCGGACGCCGGCGTGGCGGATCAGGCGGTGTTGTCCTCGCGCACGTTCCGGGTCGCGGACCTGCACACCAAGCACCTGATGCTGCGCGCCGGGCTCGGCTGGGGGAACCTGCCCGAGCAGCTGGTGCGCGAGGACCTGCAGAAGAAGAAGCTGGTCGCGATCCGTCCCGAGGCCTGGGCCGACGACGAGCACGTGCTGCAGCTGTCGGCCGTGCATCGTCGCGACACCACGATCGGGCCCGCGCACCGCTGGGTGCTGGAGCAGCTGGAGCAGCTATGCGCGCTGGAGCTTGCGCCGCCGCGCCGCCAGTAGCAGCGCCAGCCACCCGCCACCGGAGCCGCTGCCGAGCGCGCAGCCATCCTTGTCGCGCGTCATGCCCGCGTCCGCGGACACGCTCGCATCCGCGGACACGCTCGCATCCACGGCGATGCCTGCGTCCGAGGGCGGGGCCCCCGCGTCCGCCGGCACACTCGCGTCAGGGTTGAAGACGCCGCCATCGGGCAGGAGCTGGCGCAGCAGCACGTCCCGCTGCCACTCCACCCACGCCGTCGCGCAGAGCCTGTCGACGCCCTCGCAGGCGACCATCGCGTCGACCTCGGAGAGCGTCAGCACGCCGGTCTGCGCCTCGGCGCTGGCGAGGTAGAGCGCGGGCACCGACGGCAGGTCCTCGTTGCACGCGTACACGCGCTCGCCCTCGGCCTGCAGGCACGACGGGAAGAAGCGCGGCGCCACGTTCGTGAACGTCTCGCCATCGAGAGAGCGATGCAGCCCGCCTCCCTCGTCGCCGACCCACACCGTGCCGGCCGCGTCGATCGCGAGCCCGCCAAAGTAGTTGAGCGTCAGCAGCGAGCGCCATGGACCCTCCGCCGTCGGCGCGCGCCAGATCTCGTAGCCGCGGTTGCCCACCGGCATCGCCGTGCGCCCGAGGGCCCACAAGCCATCGTCCACCGCCAGCAATGTCACCGCGCGCTCGGGCGTCGAGGCCGTGAAGCTCGCGCCTTCGTCCGTCGAGACCAGCACGCGCGCGCCCTGCGAGGCGTAAAGCGTTCCGTCCGCCAGCACCAAGCCTGTGACCAGCCCGCCGCTCGTGAACGGGCTGCGTAGCTCCCACGTGTCGCCCGCATCCTGGCTGCGCCAGACGCCGTCGCCCGCGAACGCGAACATGGTCGCGCCGTCCTGCGCCAGCGCGTAAATGGGCTCGCCGCGCAGGGCGCCGTCGAGCGTGCGCGGACAGCCATCGCGACCCATCGCGCGCAGCCCGTCGTAGCTGCCTATCAGCAGCGTGCCGTCGGGACGCAGCGCGAGCGCGGGTGGCGTGTTGCTGAGCGGCGTGTCCAGCAGCGCGTCGCAGGCGTACTTGAAGCGCTCGCCCTCGGCCCCGCGCACCACCATGCCGAAGCCCGGCAGCGACACCGCGACGTGGCCGCCCTCCGAGCGCACGACGCGCGGCAGCGGCGCATGCGCGTGTGCGCTGGCCGCCAGCATCCAGACTCCGACGGTGGCGGCTACACGCTTCAGAAGCCCGTGACTCCGGCGTTCGGGTTGGCCGTGGTGGCGGGGCTCGGGTCCTTGATGTTGATGCGGAAGCAGGTCGCGTCGAGGGACACCTCGCCCGCGCTGTAGAAGTTGCTCTTCAGCTGCGGCGCGTTCGCCTCGGTCGCGCCCGAGCACAACCCAAAGTCGTTGATGTTGCCCTTGAACACGCTGTTCTCGACGATCGGCTTGGTGGTGTACGCCATGAAGCCGTAGGAGAAGTTCTCCATCAGCGCGTTGGTGATGCGCGGCGACGTGTTGACGCCGCCGTTGGTGTGGAACGCGCAGTGCGCGTCGTGCAGATACACGAAGTCGAACGTCGGCGAGGCCTGGCCGCCGATGCGCACGAGATCGGTGAACGGCGAGGCGCCCGCGAACTCGCAGTTCTTCACGCTCGGCGAGGCGTCGATGATCGTCAGCGAGCCGTTCGGGTCGTCGACCGCGACGCCCTCGGTGATGGCGATCGTCGGCGGCACGCTGGCCTTGAACAGCGTGTTGGTGAAGCTGCCGTCGCTGAACACGACCGCGGTCTTGAAGCTGGTGTCGAGCACGCTGTCGGTGACCGTGTACGACGAGCCCTTCTCCGCATAGATGCCGTACTGCGCGCCGCCCACGTGCGCGTGGCTCAGCTCCAGCTTGCCGCCGTCGGACACCACGATGCCGTGCCAGCTGTTTGGGTTGCCGGCGCCGACGAACGCGGCCTGCTTGTCGGCGCTGCCCTCGACCTGCAGCGTGCCGTCGACCTGCACCTTGTAGTTGCCGTTGGCGTGGAAGGTGGTGCCGGGGCCCACGCGCACGGTCTTGCCGGCCGGGACCACGAAGTCCTTCTTCAGCTCGACCGTCTCGTCCTCGTAGTCGAACGGCGCGGCCGGCTTGGGCGGCTCGTCTTCCTTGGGCGGCTTGGTCGAGGCGTCCTCGCCGGGCACCTCGGCCACGGGCTCTTCCTCTTCCGGCTCCGCGGCATCGCTGCCCGGGGCCGCGGCATCACGCTTGGCGGGCGAGCCGGCGTCGGGCTTGGGCTTGGACGCGTCGGGCGTACTCACCGTGTCGTCGTCGCGCTCCTCGGACGGCGTGTCCGTCTCCGAGCAACCCACCATCAGTCCCAGCACCGCGATCGCAGCAAGCGTGCGCATAGTCATCCACTCCCAGCCAAGGGCCTGCGGGGGTTACGAACGGCGCTCGCGGATCGATCACGCGGGCAACGCAAAAACCACCAGGCAGCGCGAGCCCGTCACCTGCAGCGCGTGAGCCGACCCGGCTTCCTTGTCGACCAGCTCACCACTGCGATAGACCCGGCCATCCTCGACCAGCTCGCCGTCGAGGATGAAGGTCAGCTCGCGTCCGGGGTGCTTGTGGTGCGGGATGCGCAGACCCGCCGGCATGTCTGCGATCAACGCGCGCGCCGCGGTCAGCGCCGGCGTGCGCAGCCAGCGCGAGCCCGGCCACATTCCAGGCTGCCAGCCTTCACCCGCGATCCCGCGCAGCGCCTCGCGCGCGTCGTCGAGCTTCAGCGTGAACACGCGCGCCACCTCGTCGGCGTAGAGCGTGAAGCGCTCGGGCCCCTGCAGCGCGTCCAGCAAGCGCGTGCGCACGTCGGGGGAGGGCGTGCTGGGGTCGAGCGCCTCGGCCAGCAGCGCGACGGTCTCGTCCTCGCTCACGACAGCGCCTCGTGCAGGTGCGACAGACCACGCGCCAGCCGCGAGCGCACGGTGCCCTCGGGCGTGCGCATGCGCCTGCTGACCTCGGGGGCGGTCAGGCCCTCGAAGTACGTCAGCTCCAGCGTCTCGCGCACGCTCGGCTCGAGGCGCGCGAGCACCTGACGCACCGCCAGCTGGCGCTCGCTGATCGGATCGTGCGCACGCCGCGTCGGCAGCAGCACATGCACGTTGCGCTCGCGCTGGTGGCGCCGCAGGCGATCGACCGCACGCGCGCGCGCCCGCACCAGCAGCCACACGCGCACGCTGGCGCGCTGCGGGTCGTACTCGCGCGCGCTCTGCCAGGCCTCGATGAACACGTCGTGCAGCAGGTCGTGCGCGTCGCGCGCAAGGATGCGCCGCATCAACGAGAGCACCACCGGCGCGTGGCGATCGTAGAGCTCGCCAAACGCCGCCACGTCGCCGTGCCGCGCGCGCTCCATCAGCGCCACGTCGAGGGCACGCCGCTCGCGCGACGCGTCGGCCAGGGATGCGCTGGAGGCGGACACGGGCGGACTATACAGACCCACCTCCGGCGCCACAAACGACGCAGATAGGCCGCGCTGCCCGCAGGAAAGGTCACGCAGTTGTTTCGCCCATTCCGCGCGTGCGTCGCGTGGGGCTCCGAACCTTCCGGGCGTGAAGGGGTCGAAGCGAGCGGTGGCTCCGGAGCGAGCACAATGAGGCGGACTTGGGTCGCGCTGGGCGCCCTGGCGCTGTTCAGTGCGCTGACTGCCGGGGCCGTGGCGGTGGATGTCCCCGGCCGCGTCGACAGCGACGCGCTGGGCGAGCTGTCGATCGTCGCCATCGACCGCGACACCGGCAAGCCGCTGGCGGTGCGCGCGCGAGTGTCACCTCGCTCACCACTGCGCGACGACCGCGTGCTGGTCGACCGCGAAGGCAAGCTCGGCGCGCGCCTGCGTCCGGGGCGCTACCGCGTGACCGTGAGCCACGGCCCGCACTGGTCGCTCGACGAGCGCGACGTCGACCTGGAGCCCGGCGCGACGCTGACCGTGCGCGCCGCGCTGCGCCGCGAGGTCGACGCCGCCCGCTTCACCGCCTGCGACCTGCACGTGCACAGCGACGAGAGCCCCGACAGCAACCTGGAGCTGCAGGCGCGCATCGACACGGTGCTGGCCGAGGACGTGCAGTTCGTGGTGCTGACCAACCACAACAAGGTCACGCGGGCGGAGCAAGCGCTCGCGCGCGCCGGCATCGGCACGCTGCCCGGCCTGGAGGTCACCACCTGGGCGCCCGAGCTCGGCCACTTCAACGTGTTCCCGCGCGCGAGCGTGCCCAAGTACGCCGGCACCAACGCGGTCGAGCTGCTCAAGGAGCTGCGCAAGGACGAGCGCAGCTTCGTGCAGATGAACCACCCGCGGCTGGAGGGGCATATCGGCTACTTCGAGCTCGCCCACTTCGACCGCGAGAGCGGCCGTGGCTCCGGCGACTTCCCGCTCGCGTTCGACGCGATGGAGGTCTGGAACGGCTACGACCTGGCGGAGGACGCGCGACGCGACGAGGTGTTCGCGGACTGGCTGGCGCTGGTCTCGCGCGGGCAGCACATCCACGCCACCGGCAACAGCGACTCGCACAAGGCGGGCCTGCTGCCGTACGTCGGCTACCCGCGCACGTACGTGCACGTTCCGCGCGCCGAGGCCCTGCGCGGCGACAAGATCCTGGCGGCGCTCAAGCACGGGCGCGCGTTCGTCTCCAACGGCCCGCTGCTCGACGTGCGCGTGCATGGACGCGGTCCGGGCGAGACCGTGCACCTCGCACGCACGGCGAGCGAAGTGGAAGTGGAGGTCGAAGCGCAAGCCCCGGACTGGATGGAGCTGTCGGAGATCACGCTCTGGCTCGGCAGCGAGCGGGCCGTCACGATCCCCGCCGACACGCGCGTGAAGCTCTCGCTGCCGCTCGGCGAGCAGCGCAGCCTGGTCGCGACCGTGCGCGGGAAGGGCAGCATGAAGCCGCTGCTGGGGCGCTCCGGCGTGGCGCCGTTCGCGTTCACCAACCCGATCTGGATCGGGAGGCGCTGATGCAGCGCTTCGACGCCCTCGACCGATTGCGCGCGCTGGCCGTGGTGTCGATGGTGCAGGGCCACACCTTCACCGCGCTGATGCGTCCCGACGCGCTGCCGCAGTCGTTCATGCAGTGGCACGCGCTGGTGCACGGCCTGACGGCGCCGGCGTTCCTGTTTGGCGCGGGCCTGGCGTGGGGCATCGCCAGCTACCCGCGTTACGATGCGCAGCCGTTCTGGAAGCGCATGCGCCGCTACACGATGTTGATCGTGATCGGCTACGCGCTGCAGCTGCCTGGCGCGTCGCTGCTCGCCGCCTTCAAGCTGCGCGGCGACGCGCTCGCGCCCGTGCTGCGCGTGGGCCCCTTGCACTTGATCGCGCTGTGCTTGGGCCTCTGCCAGCTGCTGGCGCTCGTGCTCCGTGCACCGCGCGCACACGCGCTGCTG
>JBEVNG010000200.1:0-15627 GCA_040508235.1 Polyangiales bacterium
GCCGCCGCGTAGTCCGGGTTCTCGAACCAGAACCCGATCAGCAGGTACGAGCAGACGCCCACGCCTTCCCAACCCACGAACATCAGCGGCATGTTGCTCGCCAACACCAGGATCAGCATCGAGGCCATGAACAAGTTCAGGTAGGCCAGGAAGCGCGCCAGCGAGGGCTCCTCGCTCATGTAGCCGAGGCTGTAGATGTGGATCAGCAGGCCGATGCCCGTGACCATCACCGTCATGATCCCGCTCAGCGCGTCCATCGTGAAGCGCACGTTGATCGGCGCGATCCGACCCGGATACACCTCGACGCTGAACCACTCGTAGACCTGACGCGTCAGCGCACCGTCCCCGTGCTCGCCGTGCACACCGACCAGCGAGATGAACGCGTAGACCGCGCAGGCGAACGACAGCGCCACGGAGCCGACGGCGATCGCTTTCACGATCGAGCGGTCCACCTTGAAGAAGCAACCGCCGATGCCGTTGAGGACCGCCCCGAGCATCGGGAACAACACGATCCACAACAGCGTGAGGTCGTTGAACGAACTTTCCATGCAGCCCCAGTCTGGAGAAGGCTCAGAAACTCAGAGTGCTCAGTGCTTGAGCGCGTTCGCCTCGTCCGAGTGCACGGACTTCTTGAGGCGATAGAGGCTGATCACGATCGCGAGGCCCACCGCGGCTTCCGCGGCGGCGACGGCGATCACGAAGAACGCGAACAGCTGGCCCGTCTGGTTCTGCGGGTTCCAGCGGTTGAACGCGACGAAGGTCAGGTTGACCGCGTTCAGCATCACTTCGATCGAGATCAGCTGAATCAGCATGTTGCGCCGAGTCAGGAAGCCGATCGAGCCAATGCCGAACAGCAGCGCGGAGAGCACGAGGTAGTGTCCGAGACCGATCACGGGCGACCTTCCTTACTCTGCGCTCGAAGGCGCGAGCTCCGCCGCAGCGGCTTTCTTCTTCTGCGCTTCGCCGATCGTGCGGCCACGCGCGACGGCGATGGCGCCCAGGATCGCGACCAGCAACAAGATCGAGACCAGCTCGAACGGCACCGCCGCCGACTTGTACAGCACACCCGCGATCGCGCGCACGCCACCGAACTGGCCGCACTCCGGCACGCCGTTGGCGCAGCCCTCGAGCGTGGGCAGCTCCGGCGACACGCTGCCGACCGCCGCCGCGATGCTGAGCGAGACGCCCGCCATCACGCAGATAGACAACACCGGCGCGATCAAGCCCGTGGCCAGCGGCTTGCTGGGCTCCGTGGTCGGACCGATCAGCATGATCACGAACACGAACAGAACCACCACCGCGCCCGCGTACACGATCAGCTGCACCGCCCCGAGCAGGTGCGCGTAGAGCGAGATGTAGATCGCCGCCAGCGCCAAGATGGTGGTCAGCAGCGAGAGCGCGGAGCGGATCGGCGTCTGCGATGCGATCGCGCCGAACGCCGCGAGCAACGCGACGATCGACAGCGCCCAGAAGAAGAAAATCGCGATGCCGCTCATGCGGCCCTCCCGCTGCTGAGCAGCTTGCGGACGCCTTCGTCCATACGCTTGTCGCCCAGCCCGCCGCTCTTGCAGGCGGCGATGAACTCGTCGCGGAACTTGCGCACGAACGCGAGCATGGGCATCGCGGTGCCGTCGGCCAGCGCGCAGATGGTGTTGCCCATCATGTTGTTCGAGATGTCGACCAACAGCTCCACGTCCGCCACCTTGCCGCGGCCCTCGCACACCTCGGTCAGCACGTTGTTCAGCCAGCCGGTGCCCTCGCGGCAGGGCGTGCACTGGCCGCACGACTCGTGCGCGTAGAAGTGCATCAGGTTGCGCGCGGCATCGACCATGTTCACCGAGCTGTCCATCACGATGGCGCAGCAGGTGCCGAGCATGGTGCCGAGCGCGCGCATGGTGTCGACGCCCATCGGCACGTCGATGTGGCTCTTGCCGTGCCACGCGTGGAGCGGGTGCTTGGGATCCGGCGCGACCACGAGATCGTCCGGGCGCAGCACCGGCGTGGACGAGCCACCCGGGATGACGGCCTTGAGCGGGCGCGACTCGTCGAGCATGCCGCCGCAGTAGTCGTAGATCATCTCGCGCAGCGACAGCCCGACCGGACCCTCGAACACCCGCGGGTTCTTCACGTGGCCGCTGACGCCGTACAGGCGCGAGCCACCGTCGTTGGGCAGGCGCGAGAGCTTGCTCCAGTTCTCGCCACCCATGCGCACGATGTCGGGCACCGAGGCGATCGTCTCCACGTTGTTGCCGATGGTCGGCGCGCCGAACGCCCCCGCGACGGCGGGGAACGGCGGCTTCAGGCGAGGCTCGCCGCGCTTGCCCTCGAGCGAGTTCAAGAGCGCGGTCTCTTCGCCGCAGATGTACGCGCCCGCGCCGGGGTGCGTGTAGATCTCGATCGTGTGGTCGGTCCCGAACGGCTTGCCGCCCAGGTAGCCGGCCTTGCGCGCCTCCTCGATGGCCGCGTCCAGGCGCGCGATCGACTTCACCAGCTCGCAGCGCACGTAGATGTAACAGACGTGGGCGCGGATCGCGTGGCAGGCGATGATGCAGCCCTCGATCAGCCGGTGCGGATCGAGCTCCATGATCGTGCGGTCCTTGAACGTGCCAGGCTCGCCCTCGTCCGCGTTGATCACGAGGTACGGCGAGATGCCTTCACGCTTGGCGAGGAAGCCCCACTTCATGCCCGCCGGGAAGCCAGCGCCCCCACGACCGCGGATGTTGGCGGCCTTGACCTCGGCCTGGATCTGCTCGGGCGTCAGGCCAGTCAGCGCGCGACGCGCGGTGACGTACGCGCCCGCGCCCTCGGCGACCTGCAGCGTGTGACCGTTGGTGAGGCCGTAGCGATCGGTGAACGTGCGATTCGGGTCGGCCATGGTCAATCCTTCGCTCCTTCACGAGCGGCCTGGGCGGGCGTCTTCTGCGCGTACTCGGCGATGATCTGATCGAGCTTCTCGAGCGTCAGGTTCTCGTGGAAGTCGTCGTTGATCTGCACCATCGGAGCCTGACCACAGGCCGCGAGGCACTCCGCCTTCTTCAGCGTGAACTTGCCGTCACGGCTGGTCTCGCCGGCGTGGCAGCCGAACTTCTTCTCCAGGTGCTCCTGCACCACCTTGGCGCCGCGGATCTCGCACGACAGCGTGCGGCAGACCCAGACGACGTTGGGGGCAACCTGCTCCTGGTGGAAGCTCGTGTAGAACGTCACGACGCCCTGCACCTGGGATGTGCTCATGCCCAGCTTGTCCGCGACGAAGGCGATCGTCTCGGGCGATACCCAGCCTTCCTGCTGCTGACACAAGTGCAGGATCGGGATGCACGCAGCGCGCGGCACCGGGTAGCGCTTGATGAGCTGCTGAGCGACGACTTCTCGTTCCGGAGTGAGCGTGAATGCCATGTACGTGTGCTCGCCTCGAAGTGCTGGCCGCAGTGTTCGCCGCGAACCGTCGTCGCGAAGGGACGTACGAGACGTAACCTTCACACGCGGCTCGCGAGCCTGTCCCTCTCTCGCTAACCTGCGAATCGCTCGCAGAAGCAAGGAGAAAGCGCCCTAGCGCGCGAGACGCTATGCCCGGCGCCTCACCCTGTCAAGGACAGGTGGTCGGATCTCATCGGGTTCTCGGCGTGACCCAGGGAGCGGCCGCGAAAGAACGTGGACGGCTCGTGTCATGCCAGAATCGGAACCGCGCCATGGGCGAGAAATCACCCCGCAGAAGGCCCGCTTAACGAATGGCGCTATATATCGCGCGCACCGTAGTACCCGCCTGAACGAGTCGAGGATCGCAACATGGCGTTCTGTCCGAACTGCGGCACCCCCAACACCGAGCAAGCCGAGCGGTGTGTCGCCTGTGGGTTCGAGCTGATCGTTCCCAAGCAGAAGGCCAAGTTCAAGGGCACCATCATGATGTCTGGTATCCAGGCGCCCTCAGGGCCCCAGGCTGCACCAGCATCAAAGGGCCCCGCGCCCGCGCCCGACCCAGCGGCCTCGGACGTGCCCCCGCGCAAGCCCAACTATCAGAAGACGATGATGGGCCAGCCGCCGATCGCGCTGCCGCCCAAGCAGGAGCCCGCGCCGGCCTCCGTGCCGCCGGTCGATCTCGGCACCATGCCCACCATGCAGGGCCAGTCGCCCTTGCATGCGTCCTCGCCCGCGCAGCCGCAGCCTCAGCCTCAGCCGAGCTTGCCTCCGCTCGCGAGCACCAACACGCGCGAGTTCCAGCCCGACCTCGGGATGACCAACCCGCTCGGTGGCCAGACACGCGTCACGCCCAGCAGCCCGAGCGTGCCCACGCCGAGCCAGCCGTCCCGCCCCACGCCGGCACCCAATCAGCCCACGCAGGGCGGCTTCGCGAGCTACGGCGGCAACGCCTCGTTCGGCAGCGGCAAGTCCTCCACCCTGGGCCCCAACCGCGTGTCGATGGGCGGTGCGTACGAGAGCACCCTGCCCCCGGCGGCGCCTCCCAATCCGGCCAAGGTGATCGCGGTCGGCTGCGGCGTCGTGCTCGCTCTGTTCCTGGTCGTCGGCGGCGCGCTCTGGTTCGCGTTCGGCGATCGCATCAAGGCGCTGTTCGGCGGCGAGAGCGAGGCCAGCAGCGCCGAGGCCGCGGCCTGGCATGCGTCGATCGGCCAGTCGCTGACCAAGGTCAACGAGCTGTGCGCGGCCGACTGCGCGCAGGCCGGCGTGTTCTTCCACCCGCTCAAGCAGGCCGCCTTGCTCGGCGAGGCGCGCGCGCTGACCCCCGCGCGCGTGGCCAAGCTCAACGACCCTGCCAGCGCCAGCGCCGTGATGCTCGACCACACCGACGACAGCGCGATCGCCACCCAGCTCGGGCTCGACCCGCAGCAGTGCGCGCGCGTGACCGCCGGCGGCGCGATCGTGATCAGCTGCAGCGTGCCCGACCCCACCGGCAAGCCGAGCGTGCTGCGCATCGTGCAGCTCAGCGGCGTCGGCACGCTCTGACGCAGCTACGGCGCGCGACGCTCGCGGTCCATGCCGATCGCGCGCAGCGTCTGGTAGGACAGGCGTAGCTGGAAGTCGTCGCCGAACGGCGCCGCGTTCTTGCCCGTCGCTTGGCGGCGCTCGCTGTCGCGCTTGGAGCCCGTACGGCTCTGCTCCGGATGCAGCTCGTTCTCGAGGTGCCCCTCCAGGCTGGCTTCGCTGTACGAGGCCGCTTCCTCCGCGCGCGTGGGCGCTTGCTCGATCGTCACG
Organism: Polyangiales bacterium; assembly: GCA_040508235.1. Lineage (GTDB taxonomy): Bacteria > Myxococcota_A > Polyangia > Polyangiales > DASUME01 > DASUME01. Next base: position 5,206 of record JBEVNG010000200.1, read on the forward strand.
TCGGGCTCGATGCCCTCCGCCTGGATCGAGTGCCCGCTCGGCGTGTAGTAACGCGCCACCGTCAGCTTGAGCGCGCTCGCGTCCGGCAGCTCGATCACGTTCTGCACGCTGCCCTTGCCGAACGTGCGCGTGCCGACGATCAACGCACGCCGATGATCACGCAGCGCGCCCGCGACGATCTCCGCCGCCGAAGCGGTGTAGCCGTTGACCAGCACCACGATCGGGAAGTTCGGCCGCGTGCCGCTCTTGCGCGCGCCCGCCACGGACAGCTCGCGTCCGTCGCGCCCACGCGTGCTCACGATCACGCCCTCCTCCAGGAACTGATCCGCCACCGAGATCGCCTGATCGAGCAGGCCGCCCGGGTTGTCGCGCAGGTCGAGCAGCAAGCCGCGTACGCCACCGCGCTCGCGCAGCGTCTCCGCCGCGTGATCGAGCACGTCCGAAAGCTCGCTGGTGGTGGTCTCCTGGAACACGCGCAGCCGCACGTAGACGTGTCCATCGTCGAGCACGCGCCCCTCGATCGCATCGACCGAGATAATCTCGCGCTTGAGCGTGGTCTCCAGCGCGGGTCGGTCCTCCTCGCGCCGCAGCGACACGCGCACCTCGGTGCCGGGCTCGCCGCGCATGCGCCGCACCGCTTCCTCGATCGGCATGTCTCGCGCGCGCATGCCCTCGATCGCCACGAAGCGGTCGCCCACCTTCACGCCCGCGCGCTGCGCCGGCCCGTTGGGGAACACCGCGGTCACCGTCAGCCAGCCGTCGCGCACGTCGATCTCGACACCCACGCCGCCGAAGCGCCCGCGCGTGTCGCTGGCCAGCACGCGAAACTCGTGCGGGTCGAGGTAGTCGCTGTGCGGATCGAGCGTGCGCACCATGCCGCGGATCGCGCCGTACATCAGCTTGTCCTGATCGACGGGCGCCACATACGAGAGCTCGATGTGCGCGAGTGCGCGCGCGAACGTCGACAGGTTCTTGTACGGACTGGCGCTTGCCGGCGCGCCGTACGCCACCCACGAGCTACTCGCGACGAGCCCTGCGGCGAGTGCCCACGCCCCCGGCGAATAACGGCGAATAACGCCGAGAATGCCGCGATTTGGGAGCTGTGTGCGAGGTGCATGCAAAGGCTCGCGATGGCTGTCGCGAGCCCCCTCTTCCTGCACGCGGCCGCCGGTGCAACACACCTTGCTCCGACACCGATGTTGTGCGGACATTACGAGCTTCTCCCGACTTCGATTGACAGTTGCGCCGATCGCTGGTGTACCATCCTCTTGCGTCGTCCGTTTGCTGGGGAACACATTCGGGGTGACACCGAGTGTGGCATGGGGGGCCGCTCAAGGACTCCTGCGGACGCCGCTACCACCCAACACATTTGCGCCCATTGTCGCGGGAACATCCCGCAATCGCCGATCGGAGGTAACGGTGAGCATGTCAGGCACCGATAAACGGAAACAGAGCCTCTACTTCCCTGAGTCCATGCTGCAAGACATCCAGAAGGAGGCTGCGCGCTTGGACCGATCTCTATCCTGGATCGTCCAGCGCTGCGTGAAAATCGGGCTGCCGGACATCCGCAAGTTGCCGTCGGTGAATGAGATCCCCGACGACGACGTACCGGGCGCCAACATCTGACCCACGCGCGCGTCGCGAGACGCGCCGGTCGGAACGCTCGGTGTTTTGGGCGCACGAAACGAAAGAGCGGCCCCCGCGAGGGAGCCGCTCTCTTCGTTTTTGCGCGGGCTCAGTACTCGGCGCGGAACAGCTGCTGACCCATCAGGATCAGATCGCCGCTGCGCACGTTGTGCCGACCGGTGACGCGCACGAAGGTTCCGTTCGAGCTGCCGACGTCGGTGAGGAACACGCGGCCGTGCTCGCCATGGATGCGGGCGTGCAGCCCCGAGACGTAGCCGTCCTCGGGGAAGATCAGGTCGCCACGCTCGCGGCCGAGGTGCAGCCCTTGCGGCGGAATCGGGAACGAGTTGCCCGTGGTGCTGCGCCCGATCACCAGGCTCAGCCTCCCGAAGTAACCCGGGTTCGGACTGCCCATCAGCTCGACGCCGTCTGGTCCGGTTCCCACCGGGGCGATCGCGTTGAAGCGGATCAGCTCCTGCCCGATGCGGAAGATGGACCCGTCGCGCAGCTCGATCGGCACATCGCGATCGATGCGCACGTAGAGCCCGTTGAGCGAGTCTTCGTCGCGCGCGACCAGCTGGTTGCCCTCGAAGAAGAACGTCGCGTGGCGCGGCGAGAGGTACAGGTCCGCCGCGAACACACCGCCGGCCTGACGACCGACCGAGGTGCTGTCCGAGAGCGGAACCGAGTCGCCCTCGCTGCCGTCCGGACGGATCAGGACGAGCGAGCCGCGCGGAGGCGTGACGGCCGCCGCGAGCGCGGTGGCGGCGAGCGCTGCATTGGGTTGCTCACGCGGTGCACCCGCGGGAGGGATGCCCGAGCTTTGCGCCATCGGATGCCCGCACGAGCCGCAGAACTTGAAGTTCTTGGGCACGGGGGAGCCGCACTTGGGGCAAGTGAGGATATCGAGTGCGGGCGCGCTCGGATGCGCGCTGGGCGGCTCGAGCGATCGCCGCGATTCGCCACCACCACTACTCGGCGCGGCCGGCGCTTCCGCCGGAACCGAGGGGCTGGAGAAACCACGATTGAGCCCACTGCCCGAGCCTCCCTGCGAAGGGATGCCCGAGGGCGGTGTGGGCGCGCTGAAACTCTTGGGCTGGTGCGCCGCATTGCGCGGCAGCTCCGCGCCGCAGCCGAGGCAGAACTTGTAGTGGTCCTGGTTCTCTTTGCTGCACCGAGGACAAACGATCACCAACGCCTCCAAACACCGTGACGAACGCGCGCGCCATATCGCTGCCACACGCTCCCGGCTGCTCGGGAGGATACGAGGCGCATATCTTCCGGGTCAAGCAACCCAGGGCGACTTCCGCTACTCTCCCCGAGAGTTAGAGTATGAGCTCCGCACAAGACGAAGGCGCAGAAACGCCCACGCGCACGGCGGCCTTGCCCGAAGCGCCCAGCGAAGGCTCGCGCGATCCCATCGGCAAGCAGATCGCCGAGCGCTACACCATCGATGGCCTGATCGGCAGCGGCTCGATCGGCCGCAGTTTTCTGGCCCATGACCCCGATGGGGGCAAGGTGGTGGTCAAGCTGGTGCAGGCCAGCTTGGCCAACGATGAGGCATTCGTGCGCAGGTGGGCGCGCGACCTCGAAGCCGCGGCCAAGCTGGAGCACCCGCACATCGCACGCGCGCGAGCACACGGCGTCGATCCCGTGCTGGGGCCCTACGCGATCCACGACTTCGTCGACGGCGACGACCTGATCAGCGCTCTCGCGAGCGGTGCGCGCACTCCCCGGCGCATCTGCGAGCTGTTCATGCAGCTGCTCGGCGCGCTCTCGGACGCGCATCGCCATGGCGTGCTGCACCAGAACCTCAAGCCCGCCAACGCGCGCGTGATCCGCGACGCCAATGGCCGCGAGACGCTCAAGGTGTGCGACTTCGGCAACCCGCAGCGCGCCCGCGCCGGCGCCGAGTACATGGCGCCCGAGCAAGCGGGCGGGCAGGCGATCGACGGCCAGGCGGATGTCTACGCCGTGGGTGTGCTGCTGTTCGAGGCGCTCACCGACGACGTCCCGTTCCGCGCCGACACGCCGCGCGAGACGCTCGACATGCAGCGCACGGAGGTCATCCCCACGCCGCACGAGCGGCGCCCGGATCGACCGCTGCCGCGCGAGCTGGAGGCGGTCTGCCTCAAGGCGCTCGCCAAGCAGCCACGCGAGCGACACCGCAGCCCGCGCGAGATGTCGCAGGCGCTGCGCGCCGTGGTGTCTCTGCTCGGTCCGCGCGCCGACGACGCGCTCGGCTCCGCGGCGTTCCAAGACCCGGCGCAAGCCGTGCAGGCCAGCGTCGAGCGCCAGACGATGCCGGGCGAGCAGCTGCGCTCGCGCCACAAGTTCTGGCTGGGCGCCGCCCTGCTGCTGCTCGTGTGCGCGCTGGTGATGCTGACCGACGCCGAGGATCCGATGAGCGAGCCCACGCGCACCGAGTCGTCGCTGGCCAGCGCCAAGGAGAACGGCGAGCGGGCGCTGCAGAGCGGCACCACCCGGCTGGTCGCGGGCGACAACGAAGGCGCGCTCAACGACCTGCGCAACGCGCGCCGTGCGCTCGGCGACCGTGGCGACGTGCTGCGCGCGCTCGGCGAGGCGCTGCTCGTGGAGGGCAGCGCCAAGTCGCGCGAGGAAGGCGTGGCGATGCTGGAGCGCTACCTGGAGCTCGAGCCCACCGCGGACGACCGCGCGTTCGTGCAGCGCCTGCTGCGCCACGCGAATGGCCCCTGAGCGGGGCCCGGCCGTCAGGCGGTGATCTCGACCCGCAGCAGCTGCTTGCCGAGGAACACGTAGTCGCCGTGGCTGAGCTCGCGCTCGCCGCGGATGCGCAGGTACGTGCCGTTCTTGGAGTTGTTGTCGACCAGCGAGAAGCTGCCGTCCGAGCCGACCACCACGCGCGCGTGGCTGGCGGACATGAACACGTCCTCGGGGAAGTTCAGGTCGCAGTCCTCACGCCCGACGGTGGCCTGGTTGTCGCGCGCGCACATCACCACGCCCTCCCCGCCGCCACGCAGCAGCTGCGTGATGCGGAACGGGCTCGGCCGCCGCGGCGACGAGTAGAAGTACGTCATGTCTGGATCCGGCCCGGCCGAGTCGCCAGGCGTGCGGTCCAGCCGGAACAGCTGCTCGCCGCACAGGAACGCGTCGCCCGGCTCGATGCTGGTCTGGCCGCGCAGGCGCATGTACACGCCGTTGCGGCTGCCCTCGTCGCGCACCACCAGCTTGTCGCCGCGGTAGACGAAGTTCGCGTGGCGCGGGCTGAGCCAGGGATCTTCGGGGAACACGATCTGGCCGTCGCGACGACCCGCGACGTGCTCGGTGCCCTGCAGCAGGTAGCTCAGGCCGTCGCTGCCGGCGTCGCCGCGGATCAAGATCAGGCGCGCCTTGCCCGGCGTCTGCATCGCCCCGAAGAAGTCGGTGCGCAGCTCGAGGATCTGCGGCGGGACCACCGCCCCACAGCGACCGCAGAACTTGTGCCCCGAAGGAACGGGCGTCGAGCATTCCTTGCAGACGTAGTGACGTGCCTGATCCATCGAGCTCTCCTTAGCAATTTGCGCAGCCCCGGGCGAACCCAATCCAGCGTCTTCCGACCCGACGGGCACGAAGCTGATCACGGCGCCGCAATTGGCGCAGAAGCGAGTGCCCAGCGGGACGAAGGCATCGCAGCTACCGCACGCGACTCCGACCTCGTGACCCATGTGCGACTCGACCCCCGGCGCGCGTCACGCTCGCGCGCGCACCGAACATTTGTAGGCCATCGAGGCGCGGCGCGTCAATTCGCGGCCCGCTGTGCACGCACGCATGCGTCGGCGCGGGTGTGCGGGGACGGAGACTCGCGCACCAGCTTCAGCGGCTCCCGCGCGTCGGCCTGACCGAGCGCACGCGTGGCCCACATCCGTTCAGGCCAGTCCCAGCGCGACCGGTCGGCGCGCAGGGCCTCCGCGGCCCCGGGTGGCAGCTCGCTACGAGCGGCCAGCTCGACGAGCAGTGCGTGCAGGTGCGCACGGTCCAGCCCGCGCAAGCTGTCCGGACGCGCGCCCCCTGCGTGCACCCGCAGCGCGACGTGCTCATCCCCGCTCAGGGTTGGTATCAACGCCGCGCTGAACGCCAGCACCTGCGCGCGGTCGGGACACACGCCGGCCTCGAGCAGCCCACGCGGCGCGACGCCGGGGCCATGCGGGACCAGCTGGCTCGGGTTGCGCTGCGCGGCGCGCGTGATCGCCGGCCAGGCCTCCCGCTCGCGCAGCACCGCCGCCGCGGCCGCCCGCTGCTCCGCACGCGCGGAGAACAGCGCGTCCGCCCACTCGTCGTCGCTGGCGAGCACGGCCGGGTCGAAGCGCTCCAGCAGCGCGCGGGCCGCCGGATCACGCGCCAGCCGTGGGGCCAGCTCGCTGCGCAGCGCACGCGGCAACGTCGGATAGAGCGCGCGCAGCGTGGCACCGTCGTCGAGCGCGCGCAGGGCCGCCGCACGCTCCCTGAACGAGCGGTCCTGGCGCGTCGCGACCAGCGTGAGCAGCGCCGGGTCCTTGGCCTGCGCCAGCGCCTGCATGCGCTCGCGCTCGTCGCCCTCCAGCAGCGCGCCTCGCAGCAGCGCGATCGGCAGCGTGTGGCCGAGCGCCAGCAGCACGCGCCGCTGGGCACGTCGAGGCGCCCCCGCAAGCAGCGCCGCATGCACCAGCTCGCGCTCTCCCAGTGCCGCCGCGCGCCACAGCACCGCCTCCGAAGTTCCCTCTGCCAACAGCACGCGCAGTGCCGGCTCGAACGGCTGGCCGTTGGCGCGCTCGAGCTCGATCGAAGCCAGCCTTACCTCGTCGGCGCCGCCATCGAGCGCCAGGGCACGTGCATAGGCTGCGCGCGCCGCACCCAGCTCGCCGCGCGTCGCATGCACAGCCGCGAGCTCGGACTGCACCCGGACGCTCGGCTCACGCGCGAGTCGCTCCAGCAAGGGTGCGAGGAGCGGGTCGTGCGGGGCCCCGCGCGCGAGCTCGAGCGCCTCGTCGGTCTCGAGCGCGTCGGGTGCCAGCGCGATCGCCGCGTGCAGGTCGCCCGCCTCGCGGTGCGCACGTGCCAGCGCACGCAGCGCATCGTGATCGTCCGGCTGCGCGCTCAGGATGCGCCCCAGCAGCGCACGCCGCGCCTCCAGCTGGCGCGGATCGCGCGCGTACAGCTCGGCCAACATGCGCAGCGAGGCGAGGTCCTCCCGGGTGCGCAGCTCCGCGAGATGCGCATCGAGCGTGCCCGCGCGTCGCCACAGGCCCGCCAGCCGACGTCGCGCTTCGGACGCACGCGCGGATCCCAACCGCGCATCGACCGCGAGCAGCGCCTGGTACGCGCGCTCGGCTTCGGCGAGGCGCCCTGCCCGCTCCAGCAAGCTCGCCTCCAGCTCTCGATACGACTCCGGCTCGCGCTTGCGAGCTAGCGCGACGTGCGTGAGTGCGTCCGCGAGCAGGTCGCGATCCGCCAAGAGCTCGGCGGCATGGGCCTCGCGCGCGGCGCTGCCGTCCAGCTTGGCGGCGCGCAGCACCTCCGCCCTGGCGCGCTCGCGATCCCCACGCGCGAGCGCGGCATCCGCGAGCCCCAGCCGGTGCGCGGGTTCGTTCGGCGCCAGCTCCACCAGCCGCGCCAGCTCGCTCTCCGCCAGCGCACCCTCGCCCCAGCTTACGTACAGCGTGTGCAGCGCCTGATGCAGCGCAAGCGAGGTCGAGTGCGCGTGCGCGGCCAGCAACGCCAGCGCTTGCTCGCGACGCCCCGCCTCGCGGCGCAGCTCGGCCAGCGTGATCAGCGGCGATGGATCCGCGGGCGCACGCGCGAGCATGCGGGTGGCCAGCGCCTCGAGCTCCAGCGTACGACCGAGCTTGCGCAGCACGCGCAGCCGCGCGCCGTCATCGCCCGCACGCTCGTAGGCGATCAGGGCCCGCGCATCGTCGGCGACGCGCTCCCACTCCTCGCCCGCGGCCGACCAGCGCCCCGCCCGCTCGTCTCGCTCCGCCAGCTCCGCCCCGCGACCGGCCCGCCGATAGGCCTCGCGCTCCAGCGCATCGCCTCGCCCCAGCAGCGCGATGGCCGCCTCGGGTCGCCCAGCCTCCAGCCACTCGCGTGCCGCATCGCGTCGCAGCGAGGCGCGTGCGCCGGGCACCCTGGTCGCCAGCGCGGAGAGCGCTTCGGCCGCCGCCTCGTGCTCGCCCGCCAGCGCCTTGGCGCGCGCGGCGGCCAGCTCCGCCTGCCAGGGTGCCTGCTTCGCCACCGCGTTCGGCCTCGTCAGCGCCCAGTCGTCCTGTGCGCTGGCCTGCCCCAGCGAGGCCATCACGAGCAATGCCGCGGCCCAGCGCATGAGCGCACTATACGCGCGGTTGGCTGCGTCAGGCCGCAACTGCTAAGAGCCGCAGCTCACCATGGCTGACTTCTTCGCTGGTTGCCTGCTCGACCGCCTGCCCGGACCACGCGGGCAACATCCGCAGCGCTTCTTCGAGTTCGCACCTCGCAATCCGCTGCCGACGCTCGGCACGCTGGCGCGCTTTCGCAAGCAAGCCAGCAGCTGGCCGCAGCTCTCGCTGGTGGCGCCCAAGAGCACCTGGACGACGCCCAAGGGTCCGCTGCGTCCCGGCACGGAGCTCGACGCGGGTGTCGACTGGATCACCCGCGTGTCGGACATCGTGAGCGCGTTTGCGATCGTGATCGCCACCGGCGCGGAGCTGACCACCGGCGAGCGCGACCGCGACCTGCTGGCCGCCTTCGTCGAGCGCCTCAAGCCCACCGGCCGCACCATCGTGATCGCGCCGCGTGGACTGTGGGAGCCCGAGCACGGCGCCCCGTTCGCCGCGCAGATCGGCGCCCTGTACGGCTTCGATCCGCTCGAGCACGACGCCCCCGAGGGCGAGGTCATCTACGGACGCGTGCGTCCGATGGGCGCGCGCCCGCGGCTCACGCCCGGTCACCTGGCGCAGATCGCCGAGCGCATCGTGGCCGCTGGCGCGGAGCGGTCCTTCGTCGCCATCGAGTCCGAGGCCTGCGCCAAGGAGAGCAAGCGCCTGATGCAGGAGCTCAGCGAGCAGGCGGAGCTCGCCGCGCTGGACGACGGCGACGAGGATGAGGACGAGGACGACGAAGACGCAGAGGAAGAAGCCGAAGAAGACGAGGAGTGAGCCGCGATGGAGCGCGACGCTCTCGCCTGGCTGCTCGGCCACCGCGTGCAGCGCGTCGACGGCCCTCGCCCCGGCCTGCTCGCGCTGACGCTCTACGAGCGCGGTGAGAAGCAGACGCTGCTGCTCGCGTACGGCACGCAGCGCGGCGTGGGCTCCAGCCCCGAGCGCCCCAAGGGCGACGCCGCCAACTCGTTCATCCAGCGCCTGCGCACGCAGCTGGAAGGTGGGCGCCTGCGCGCGGCCGAGTGGCTCGGCGACGAGCGGGCCCTCGCGCTCCGGCTCTCGTTCGAGCGCGCCGACAACCACGCGCGCATCGTGATCGACTTCGACGGTCGCATGCCCAACCTGTTCCTGCTGCGCCCCGACGACACCGTCGCCGGCGCCGCGGACGAGCGCGCCCGCCGCACGCGCTTCCCCGACAAGACCAGGCCCTACAGCGTCGGCCAGGGCAAGGGCATCGCGAGGGCGGAGGACGCCGAGGCCCTGCGCGTGGCCGGCGAGCAGCTGGTGGACGCCGACGCTCCGGAGGCCGGGGATCCAGTGCGCAACGCCGTGCGCACGCAGCTCAAGGCCGCGCTCAAGAAGGCGGAGCGCAAGCTGGCGGCGATCGAGGGCGACCTCGCGCGTGTCACGGAGACACCCCGGCTGCGCCGCGAGGGCAACGTGCTGCTCTGCCACCTCGACGACGTGCCGCGCGGTGCATCGCAAGTTCGGCTGTTCGATGACGCGGCCGACGAGTGGCTGGAGATCGCGCTCGATCCCTCGCTCGACGCACGACGAGCCGCGGAGCAGCGCTTCGAGCGCGCACGCAAGCTGGAGCGCGGGCTGAGCATCTCCAGCTCGCGTCGCGACGCCGCGCGCGTCGAAGTCGAGCGCCTACGCGGACGGCTCGGCGAGCTGGAGGAGGCGAGCGTCGAGCGCGTGAGCGAGTTGGGGCAGGAGCTCGGCCTGGTCGCCAACGCACCACGACGCTCCCCGCAGCAGCGCCCGCGCGTCCCGTTCCGCACCTTTCGCGGCGCGCACGGCGAGACGATCTTCGTCGGCAAGAACGCCGCCGACAACGACACGCTCACGCTGACCGTCGCGCGCCCGCACGACCACTGGCTGCACGCCCGCGGCAGCGCCGGCTCGCACGTGGTGGTCCCGCTCGAGAAGAAGGCCCAGATCGCCCCGGAGCTGTTGCTCGATGCGGCGACGCTCGCCGCGCACTTCAGCCAGCAGCGCGGCGAACCGACGGTCGAGGTCCAGCACACCGAGCGTCGCTTCGTACGCAAGCTCAAGGGCGCAGCGGCGGGCAACGTGAAGCTCGATCGCGAGCGCGTGTTCGTGCTGCGGCTGGAGAGCGCACGCCTCGCGCGCCTGCTCGCCAGCGAAAAGACCTGAAAAACAGGCCAAAAACAAAACTGCCGGGTCCCCTGTGGGAACCCGGCGAGATCGCGGACTTGCTGAGCCCGCCCCGACGGCTGGACCTGATCACGATGCGTGAGACAGGCCCGGCAACCGCGGTCTTCGGAGCTTATCTCAGGCGGCGGTCGTCTTCTTGGCGGCCGTCTTCTTGGAGGCCTTCTTCTTGGCGGCCTTCTTCTTGGTCGCCTTCTTGGCGGTCTTCTTCGCGGCCTTGCGCGGCGCGGCCGGGCGACGCTTCGCGGGCGCCTTCTTCGTGGTC
>JBEVNG010000227.1:0-4880 GCA_040508235.1 Polyangiales bacterium
CGCGGCGAGGCGCCGGTGATCGAGAACCTCGACCAGGGCATCGACCCGCCCTCGCTCGAGCGCGTGAAGTGGGAGCACGTGAGCCGCGTGCTCGCCGACTGCGGTGGCAACGTGTCGGAGGCCGCGCGCAAGCTCAAGCTGCACCGACGCAGCCTGCAGCGCATGCTGCAGAAGTTCCCCCCGCGCGAGTAGAGAGAGCATGGCCACCAAAAAGCGCGCCGCCAAGAAAGCGCCCGCCAAGAAGAAGAAGGTCGCGCCCAAGAAGAAGAAGGTCGCCAAGAAGGCCCTGGAAAAGCCTGCGTTCGACGCGGCCAAGCACGTGCTGCCCAAGTCGGTGAAGCACGCCGCGCCCGCGGAGCTGTTGCAGCGGTTCGCGCGCTGCATCGAGAATCCGGAGGTCGAGCTGCGCCACGGCACGCCCTTCGAGCTGTTGATCGCGACCATCCTCGCCGCGCAGAGCACCGACCGCACCGTCAACCAGGTCATGCCCAACCTGCTCGCTCGCTATCCAGACGCGACCGCGCTCGCGGCCTCGCAGCAGGAAGACGTCGAGCAGCTGGTCCTGCGCACGGGCTTCTTCCGCAACAAGGCCAAGGCCATCCGCGCCACCGCCCAGGCGCTGGTCGAGCGTCACCAAGGCGAGGTACCGCACACCATGGAGGAGCTGGTCGCGCTGCCCGGTGTCGCGCGCAAGACGGCCAACGTGGTGTTGGGCAGCGCGTTCAAGATCGGCGCGGGCTTCATCACGGACACGCACGTGATGCGCGTCTCGCAGCGGCTCGCGCTCACCCGGCACACGGATCCCACCAAGATCGAGCAAGATCTCTGCGCCCGCTTCCCGCAGTCGGAGTGGATCGACCTGGCCCACCGCTTCACGCTGCACGGCCGCTACACCTGCCTCGCGCGCGAGCCGTTGTGCACGGACTGCGGCCTCAACGAGCTGTGTCCTAGCCGCCAGCAAGCGCCGTCGGACAGCTGGACCGAGCGCGCCGAGCGCGGCTCGGAGCGTGCGAGAGCCGGCATTCGGCTCAGCCAGGGCAACGAGATCGCACGCCACGTCGTCCAAATGTCCGCGCCGACTCACGATGCCGGGCAGGAATTGTCGGGATTGGACTCCTAAGTCAACCGCTACAAATGCGCAGTCAATGCAGTTTTCTACTGGAGTGAGTACTTTCGCCCACGCAGAGAGGGCTTCCGCATGTCCAAACTTGGCTTTACCTTCGGTTCAATCGCGCTCTTCACGCTCGTTGCGTGCGGTGGCAACGAGACCACCAAACCCAGCGACGACGCAGACGAGACCGACGAGGCCGGCTCGACCGACAAGGTCGACTCGGGTCGTCCGAAGGACGCAGGCCGCCCCAAGGACGCGGGCCGCGACGCCACCACCACGCCGCCCCGGGACGCCGGCAACACGACCGCCGCCCTGGTGAAGCTGCCGTGCGAAGTCGATCGCATCGTCACCGAGAAGTGTGGCACCTGCCACGGCTCGGATCCGAGCGCGCCCGTGTCGCTGGTGACCGCCCAGGACTTCCAGGCGCAGGCCGCCGACAACAAGGCGATGTACGCCTCGGTGAAGCAGAAGATCAACGCCACCGACCCGCGCTTGCGCATGCCGCCGACCAGCGGCAAGGAGCTGACCGAGGAAGAGAAGGCGACGTTGAACGCCTGGCTCGACAAGAGCGCGCCCGGCAGCAACGAGAAGTGCAACCCCACCCCGACCAGCGACGCGGGTGTGGACGACAAGGGCAGCCTCGGTGTCGTCGACCCGGACGACCCCAGCCTCACCTGCTACCGCTTCCTCGCGCACAACGGCGACAACAAGACGCCGCTGCCCGTGGGCATCGCGCCGGACGTCTACTTCGCGTTCGTGTACGCCGCGCCGTGGAAGGACACGCAGTACGGCATGGTCGTGCGCCCGATCGTCGACAACAAGAAGGCGCTCCACCACTGGCTGCTGTTCCAGGACAACGTGCCCGGCGTGCCCACCGGCGCCATCCCGCAGATCGGCGCGCACCCCACCGGCCAGCTGCTCGCGGCCTGGGCGCCCGGCGCGGACCCGATGGACTTCCGCCAGATCGCCAAGGACAAGGGCGGCGTCGGCCTCGAGCTGCCGTCCAACACCACGTACACCGTCGAGTTCCACTACAACTCCGACGACGCCAACGCCAAGGACGCGTCCGGCGTGGAGATCTGCGTGGCCAAGGAGAAGCCGGCCAACATCGCCGCCTATTCGTGGGTCGGCTACGACAACCTCGGCTTCCCGTCGACCAACTGGCGCGGCACCTGCGCGCCGTTCATCACGACGCCGATCAACATCATCAGCTTCATGCCCCACATGCACCTGAAGGGCATCCACATGAAGGGCACCGTCGTGCGCGCCAACGGCCAGAGCGAGGTCGTGCACGACAAGCCCTTCGACTTCAACTACCAGGTCTCGTACCCGGTCAGCATCACGCTCAATCCGGGCGACAAGATCGTCACCGACTGCACGTACAGCGAGCCCGCGGTCTTCGGCCAGCCGACGAACATGGAGATGTGTTACCTGTTCTCGATGGCGTACCCCAAGGGCGCACTGGCGACGCCCGATGTCTGGGGATCGATTGCGCACGGTTCCAGCTCTTGCCTCGGTCAGTAACACCCCTCCTCATCTTCGGTTGTGTCAGCGCGCTCTCCACGGGCGCGTTGGCGCATGAGCCGCCTCACGGAATTCACCTGCTCTGGTCGGCGTCCGACGCCGCACCGGTGATCGTGACCAACCGCGGCATCGTCTTCCCCAACGAGGGCGGCGCCAGCGAGTTCAGCCTGCGCTGCAACGAGGCCTACGGAGCGCTGGCCAGCGCCCGCCCCGAGGCGCTGCTCGATGACCAGGGCGCGGTCGTGCTCGCGACGCTGCAGGACATCACGCGCACCAGCGACCAGGCCTGCTCGTTCTCGCGCGCGACGGGCCTGCCCACCGACGACCCGAACCTCTCGCTCGGCGGCTTCGCGGTGGACCCCAGCGTGCCCGGGCGCGCGCTCGCCAGCACGCAGGCGTACAAGTCGCAGGCGCAGCTGTTCGTCAGCGACGACTACGCGCGCAGCTGGCGCGTGCTGGCCGCGAACAACCCGCTCGCGGTCTACAAGACGCTGCTGATCGCCAGCGACGGGCAGCACGTGATCGCGGGCGGCCAGCGCTACGACATGGCCAACAACAAGCTGCTGTCGATCTACGGCTACTCGCTCGACGGCGGGCAGACCTGGACCGACAGCGACGTCGCGAGCACGCGCGAGCCGCTCGGCTACGCGCCCAACGACAGCAACGTCGTGTTCATGCGCGAGGCGCTGCCCAACTCCACGCTCGACCCGCGCGACCGGCTGCTGCGCTCCAGCGATGGCGGCAAGACGTTCACCCAGGTCGGCGAGTTCGCCACGCTGAGCGGCTTCGCGGCCGATGGCAACACGGTCTGGCTCGGCTCGCGCTTCGGCGGCCTGTTCCAGTCCGACGACGCCGGCCTCACCTTCACGCGCATCCTTCCCGAGCTGATCAACGGCGCCGACTGCGTGTACTTCCGCCAGGACGTGCTCTGGGCCTGCGCCAACATCGCGCCCAACACCGACGGCATCTTCACCAGCCAGGACCGCGGCAAGTCCTTCACGCAGTTCATGCGCTTCGAGGAGGTCACCACCCAGGTGCAGTGCGCCGACGTGGAGGTCTGCGAGCTGCCCTGGCGCGACTGGGAGTACGAGCTGACCAACGGCTGGAGCTCCACCGACGGCGGCCTGCCCAGCTTCGTGGACGCCTCCGTGCCCAGCGACGAGCCCACCGGCCAGGTCCGCGTGGACGCAGGCGCCGCGGATGCCGGCCTTGCCGTGATCGATGCTGCCCCGGAGCCCGTCGCCAAGAGCGACGACGGCTGCTCCCTGGGTGGCCACGCGGAAGGCGGCCTGTTCGCGATCGCGCTGGCCGCGCTGCTCCGCCGTCGCCGTCGCTGAGGTGTTTCGAGACACCCGGCCCTGACTGGGGCATGCTCGGCGCGCGCGTCATCGTTTGACGCGCAGCAGGAGCCATGGACACGGCCCGGCGGCAACAGGTCGCCCGCATCCTTCCCATCTTCGTCGCGTGCGTCGCCTTCGCGTGGCTGCTCGCGTCGCGCGGGGCGCGCTGGTGGGTGTTCACGCTCGACGACGCCTACATCACGCTGCGCTACTCGCAGCACTGGGCGAACGGCCTCGGCCCCAGCTGGAACCCAGGCGGCACGCCGGCCGAGGGCTACACCACCACGCTGTGGATGGCCCTGCTCGCGCTCGCGATCCGCGTCGGCCTCGATGGCTTGCTGTTCGCGAAGCTGGCCGGAGGCGCGTTCGCGCTGGCCACGCTCGGCGTCGCCTCGCACATGAGCTGGCGCCTCGCCGGTCGCAGCACGCTCGCCGCCTGCGTGCCGTGGTTGTTCGGCTGCGCGTACTGGCCGCTGACGCTGCACGCGGTGTCGGGCATGGAGACCACGTGCTCCGCGTTTGTGCTCACGCTGTTCTTCTGGCTGAGCAGCGAGCTGACGCCCAAGCGCTACCCCGCGCTCGCGCTGACCGCGTTGTTCGCTTGCCTGGCGCGCCCCGAGGCGGTGCTCGCGTGTGGCGCCACGCTGGTCGTGCTGCTCGTGCGCGAGCGACTGCCGTTGCTGCGCGCGATCGCGCTCTACACGGTGTTGCCCGGCCTGCTCTACTTCGCGCTGCGTGCCTGGTACTTCGGACTGCTGTTCCCGCTCTCGTTCTACGTCAAGGCCACCGGCCGCGCGCCGCTCGCGGGCCTGAGCGACGTGCTCGAGTTCTACCAGGTCTTCACGCTCGCCCGGCCGTGGTGGGGCGCACTATGCCTGCTCGGAGCCTGGCGGGACCGCCGGCTC
>JBEVNG010000274.1:0-26309 GCA_040508235.1 Polyangiales bacterium
GTCGGCGTGACGCACGCTGACGCCTTCGTAGACGGTCGCGCCGAGCTTCTGCGCGTGCTGCAGCAGGAGCAGGTCGAACTTGCCGCGGTCGACGTGATAGGTGTAGTCCCGGTCGACACCCGGCTGCGCGCGCTCGGCGAAGGCCACGTCCGCGTAGGCAGAGGCCGAGAGCCCCTTCCAGTCGTGCGAGTAGAGCTTGTTGCTGTCGGCTGCGGTCCAGACCGCGCCGAACTTGTGCGGGAACTTGGCCTCTTCCATCGTCTCCAGGAAGCCAAGCTCCTTGAACACGCGCGTGGAAGAAGGCACCAGCGACTCGCCCACGTGCGGACGAGGGAACAAGTCGCGCTCGAACACCACCGTCGAGATGCCGGCCTTGGCGAGATACGAAGCGAGCGCGGCGCCCGCGGGCCCACCACCGATGATGCCGACATCGAAGTCTACGTTTTCATGCGTCATGGTCGCGACGTCCAGCAACGCGTATGCCACCCGACATTCACATCATGTCTGCAGTCTCGTATCGACGGTCTGTAGACGTTTCGCGCGGAGGTCCGATCGACGGTCATCACGACTGCATGCTGCGCGCGAGTGCGCGTTGCGTTCATGCGTGCATTCCCTGCTTGGCGATTGCTGCGATTCACGCAAGCCAGACGTCGCCCTGCATGCGTGCTTGCGGGGACGTGACAACGCTCTCACCCAGCAAGCAGTGCTCGTCCAGATTAATGGACGCAACGTTCTGCGATCGACGGGAGGAGAGCTGCCTCGACTGCTGCGAATGCAGCAATTCACAAGCACCGATGCTGCTCGCGCAGAAGAGCGGAACCACGTTGCATGCAAAACGCAGTGTCCACTGAGATAGACACACGCGCGGCACGAGCCTTGTATAGGAGCGGCCCCGACACGTGACGGCTCCCTCGCTCTCACCGATGAACGGAGAGAAGGAGAGAGGCGTGCAACAGCGCGGGATGGATCATCATGGCGAAGAACAAGACGACTCGTTGGCTGGCAGCACTCGGAGGACTGCTGCTCAGCGCGGCCTCCACTCAGGCGCTTGCCGATGCCGGGAACTGGCCTGGCAAGATCAACGGTAAGGGCGCCGTGTTCGTACAGGGAGAGAATCCCGTCGGCGGCAACAAGCTCTACACCTGGCTGCGTGAAGACAACGGCGCGCTGACCTACTTCAAGACCATTCCGACGGGCGGCAACTCCAGCGGCGTGGGCCCCAAGGCCGGCAACGGCAGCGGCCTTACCTGGGTCAACGAGGGCACGCACTCGGTCGTGCGCGATGGCGACCTGCTCTTCGTCACCAACTCCGGCCCAGGCCTCGATCTGCGCTCGCTCCTGGGCAACGTCGCGGACACCGTGATCAGCCTGACCGGCGGCGATCTGAACGTGCTGCGCAGGCTGCTCAGCCAGCCGCTCGGTGGCCCGAGCGGGCCGGGCCTCGGCAACGTGCTCAACGTGTTGCCGGCGCTTCCGCACATCACGGCGCTCGGCGTTGGCGACGTGCTCAGCGGCTCCGTCTCCGTATTCAAGATCGAGTCGAACGGTCTGGTCTTGAAGGACGTGGCGTTCACCAACGGCACCAACCCGGTGTCGGTGGCGCGTCAGGGCAACCTGGTCGTGGTCCTGAACGAGAAGAACAACACGGTCCAGTCCTACAAGCTCGGCTCGGACCTCAAGCTGACGCCCGTCTCCAACATCCTCCTGAACAACGACCCGATCCACGGTGGCGTGCTCGCGCACCCGTCTGACATCGTGTTCAACAAGGAAGGCACCAAGATCGTGGTCGCCGAGCGCCAGTACCCGGCCTCGCTCGCCATCCCGGATCAGAAGTGGTTCATCGACGTGGCGAGCATCGACCCCAGCACCGGCGTGCTCAGCAACGTCGTCGTCAATGACGTCGCAACGCCGCATGGCGCGGGTGGTCTCGCCGCCGAGCCGTTCGGCATCTTGATCGCCAAGTCCGGCGTCCTTGCCGTCACGCACGGTCGCTTCGAGGTCCCGTACGGCAGCTACGAGGCGACCTATCGCATCCTCGCCAACAACACGCTGGAGCGCACGTCGTTCGTGGCCAGCGGCGGCTGGGACGATTGCTGGAGCGTGACCGTCGCCTCCACCGACCCGAGCAAGGAGTGGTACTACGTGCAGAGCTTCTTCGACAGCGCGCTGTGGGTCGCGCCGCTGACCGACGTGCTCGGCGAGTTCCGCTTCCTCGACAACACCAGCGCCCTGCTGCCCAACGTGCCCGCCGGCCTCGGCGGCACCGACATCGCGGCCACGCCGTCGGACACCACCAGCAGCGCGCGCACCTTCGTGTACGCCCTCAACAACCCGAGCGTACCGGGCACCACGCAGATCGTCGGCTACGAGGTCGACCGCGCCACCGGCGAGGCCACCCGCGTCGGCGCCTGGGGCAACAACGTCCTGCCGATCACGGCCGTCGGGATCGCGGCCCGCTGACTGCGGCAAGTCTGATACCTGACATTCTCCACGCGTCGTCTTTTTTTCCGGTCACAAAGTCCGCGCGCTCTCTCCTCCTGCAAAAGGGTCTATAGGAGTCGAAGCGCGCGGTCCCCCGTGCGCGAGCAGACAAGGCGGCGCATGCGGACAGGACTGGACCCGACCGCGGAGAAGTTCATCCAGGAAGCTTGCTTGAACCGAGAGTTCGAGCTGGCGATCACGCGCGCGTTCGAGGCCTACGGCTCGGAGATCCTGAGCTTCTTGTGCGCGCGCCTGCGCTCGCGCGGCGACGGCGAGGAGGCCTTCTCGATGTTCGCCGAGGACTTGTGCCAGGCGCTGCCGTCGTTCGAGTTTCGCTGCAGCGTGCGCGGCTATCTCTACACGGTGGCGCGCAACGCCGGCAACCGCCTGGCCAGCCAACCTTACCATCAGCGCGAGCGCAACCTGCCGGTGCACGAGTCGATCTCGGTGCTGACCGCGCGCGCCCGCACCGAGACGCAGGCGCACCAGCGCACCGAGAACAAGGACCGCGTGCGCGGCCTGCGCGAGAAGCTGGACGAGCCGGATCAGATGTTGCTCATCCTGCACGTCGACCGCGCGCTGCCGTGGGACGAGATCGCGCTGATCATGCACGAGCAAGGCGACGCGCTCGAGGCCGAGGCGCTGGCTCGGGAGAGCGCGCGCCTGCGCAAGCGCTTCGAGCGCGTGAAGACCCAGCTCCGCACGCTCGCCAAGCAAGAAGGCTTGCTGAAGTGAGCTTCCCGTCGGCATCCTCGATTGCGTCGCACGCAGCAACGACCTAGAGAGCTGCAGCGATCCCATGGCGCACCCTCCCCCCTCCGCGCGTCCCACGCGCGTCGCGATCGTCGGCGGCGGCTGCGCGGGCATGACGGCCGCGTTCGAGCTGAGCCGGCCCGAGCACGCGGGCCGCTTCGAGGTCACGGTCTACCAGATGGGCTTCCGGCTCGGCGGCAAGGGCGCGTCCGGCCGCGGCGTGGGCGCACGCATCGAGGAGCACGGCCTGCACGTGTGGATGGGCTTCTACGAGAACGCCTTCCGGCTGATGCGCGCCTGCTACCAGGAGCTCGATCGCGATCGCTTTCGCTGTCCGATCGCCAGCTGGCGCGACGCGTTCGAACCCGCGCCGTTCGTCTCGGTGACCGAGCAGAATGCCCGCGGCGAGTGGGAGCCGTGGCTGGCGCACTTCCCCGCCAGCAAGGGGCTGCCCGGCGACCCGCTGGATGAAGACAACCCCTTCACGATGCGCAGCTACCTCTCCAAGGCCGCCGCACTGGTGGTGGAGTTGTTGCGCTCCGCGGCCGGCGTGCCCGGGCAAGCGTCGGCCGAGACATCGAGCCTGGTCGAGCGCATCGAGTGGCTGCTCCGGCACGGCCAGCTCGCCACCGCGGCGGCGCTGGCCGAGGCCATGGAGCTGGTGCGCGCCGCGCTGACGTTGCTGCCCGAAGCACTCACCGCGCTGCGCGAGCAGGCGCTGCGCTTGCTGGACGCGGTGGCGCAGGCGGCACGCAAGCAGCTCGCGATGTTGACGCAGGGCGACCGCTCGCTGCGGCTCACCTTCCAGGTGGTCGACCTGGTGCTGGCGGTGATCAAGGGCTCGCTCGTGCACGGCTTGCTGCTCAGCCCGGACGGCTTCGACGTGATCGACCGCCACGACTGGCGCGAGTGGCTCGGCATGCACGGCGCGAGCAAGGAGTCGCTCGACTCGGGCTTCATGCGCGGCATCTACGATCTCGCGTTCGCCTACGTCGATGGGGATCCCGCGCGTCCCTCGCTGTCCGCGGCGGCCGCCCTGCGCGGTGCGATGCGCATGTTCTTCACCTACCGGGGCGCGCTGTTCTGGCGCATGCGCGCCGGCATGGGCGACGTGGTGTTCGCGCCGCTGTACGAGCTGCTGGTGCGGCGCGGCGTGCGCTTCGAGTTCTTTCACCGGCTGCGCGAGCTGGAGCTCTCGCCCGACGCGACGCACGTGCGCGCCATGCACTTCGACGTGCAAGCGCGCTGCGAGCGCTACCAGCCGCTGGTCGATGTGCATGGCTTGCCCTGCTGGCCGGCGCACGCGGACTACGGCCAGCTGGAGGACGGAGCACGCCTGCAGCGTGACGGTGTGCAGCTGGAGTCTCCGTTCGAGACGCGCATCGCGGGCGAGCGCACGCTCGAGGTGGGCCGCGACTTCGACCTGGTGGTGTTGGCGCTCGGTGGTGGCGCGGTTCCCGGCGTCGCGCGCCAGCTGATCGCGCATGCGCCCGCCTGGCAGGCGATGGAGCGCGGGCTGCACACGGTGGCGACGCAGGCCTTTCAGCTCTGGCTGCGCGAGGACATGCGCACGCTCGGCTATTCGCATCCGGCCGGCAACCTCTCCGGCTGGGTCGAGCCCTTCGACACCTGGGCGGACATGACGCACCTGATCCCCGCCGAGGACTGCACCAGCGACGTCAGGGCCATCGCGTACTTCTGCAGTCCACTGCCCGATGACGGCAGCCAGGACGAGCTCGCGCAGCGCGCGACGGTGCGCGCGAACGCGGTGCACTTCATGGAGCAGGAGCTGGCCGCGCTCTGGCCGGAGGTCCGCGACGCACAGGGCTTTCGCTGGGACGTGCTCGCGGTGGAGCCCGGGCAGCAGGTGGGAGCAGGCAGCCAGCGCTTCGACAGTCAGTTCTGGACCGCGAACGTGCGCCCGTCCGAGCGCTACGCGCTGACCTTACCCGGCACGGCGCGCGACAGACTGTCTCCGCTCGACATGAGCTTCGACAACCTGACGGTCGCGGGAGACTGGACCGCCAGTGGACTCAACACGGGCTGCGTCGAGTCGGCGGTGATCTCCGGACGCCTCGCCGCCCATGCGCTGTCCGGCCACCCCGCGCTGCACGAGATCATCGGCTATGACCATCCCTGACGCGCGCGTTCGCCGCGAGCCCCCGTCGCGTGGTGGCCCCGTGCGCAGTCCACTGCACGCGGCGCGCGGCACCAGCGAGCCCGCTCGCCGCACCGTGGAAGCCGCGGTGGAGACCGCATACCGCGTCTACGAAGACTACGTGCGCTGGGGACGCGAGAGCGCGGCCCAGCGTGCCGAGGGGAGGACCACGATGGGACCCAAGATGCTCGACCCGCAGAGCGCGTTCACGCAGTGGATGGGGATCTGGCAGGAGATGTACCGCGGCTGGATGGGCGCCTTCACGCCGCTCACGCAGGCCGCCCCGGGTATGTTCGGCTTCGATGGCATGGCGCCGTTCCAGGCCCCCGCCGCGCAGGCGAGCAGCTTCGATCTGACCGTGGAGACCTCCCGACGCACGCGCATCTCGCTGACCTGGCTGCGACCGCCGGGCGGCGGGACACTGCGCGCCCAGCTGATGCGCGAGGAAGGCGAAGGCCGGCTCGCGCTGGAGCTCGACCCCAGCGCGCTGCGCATCGAGATCCCCGCCCAGCAGCCCGCGGGCACGTACAGCGGCGTGGTGCGCGATGCCCGGGGCGAACAGCTCGGCATGCTCACGCTGCAGCTGTTCTGATGTCCGGCCTCGAGCGCGTCGCGAGCACGCTGCGCGAGTACGGCTCGCTCACGCGCGCGCTGCTGTTCGACTACCTGCCCGCCGATCGACCCGGCATGCCCCTGTACGCGCTGTGCGCGGAGTACCCGCGCCGAGGGGGCCGCGCGATGCGCCCGAGCTTGTGCCTGGCCGCCGCGCGTGCGTTTGGCGCCGCCCTCGCCGACGCGTTGCCCACCGCCGTCTCGATCGAGCTGATCCACAACGCGATGCTGATCCACGACGACATCGAGGACGAGAGCGAGCTGCGCCGTGGCCTGCCCGCGCTGCACGTGACCGAGGGCGTGCCGCTGGCGCTCAACGCCGGCGACATGCTGTCGATGCTCAGCCTGCGCCCGCTGCTCGACAGCCGCGCGCGGCTCGGCAACACGCTGACCATGGAGCTGTGCGAGCTGGCCCAGCGCATGGCGCACGAGTCCGCGGAGGGCCAGGCGCTGGAGCTCGGCTGGCGACGCGACAACCCGAGCGACGTCAGCGAGGCCGACTACCTGCACATGGTGCTCAAGAAGACCTGCTGGCTGGCGACCATCTACCCCCTGCAGGCGGGCGCGCTGATCGGCAGCCGCGGGCGCGCCGACCTCGAGCCGATCGCGCGCTTTGGCTACCTGCTCGGCGCCGCGTTTCAGATCCAGGACGACCTGCTCAACCTGGTGGGCGACGCGGAGCGCTACGGCAAGGAGCTCGGCGGCGACATCTACGAGGGCAAGCGCAGCCTGATGTTGATCCGGCTGTTCGCGCTCGCCAGCGAAGCCGAGCGCACGCGGCTGAGCGCGCTGCTGGCCTTGCCACGCGCGGCGCGCACGCTCGACGAGGTGCGCTGGGTGCGCGACGCCATGGAGCACCACGGCTGCCTCGACTACGCGCGCCACGTCGCCCACGCGCTCGCGGGCGCGGCGGAGCACGAGTTCACGGCCAGCTTCGGCAGCCTGCCGGAGTCCGCCGACAAGCAGTTCATCGCGTCCCTGCCCGGCTGGGTGATCGCACGCGCCTGATCCCGAGGAGAGCCACCCATGGAGCTGCCCGACTACTCCGGCGCGCCGATGCCGACGCGCCCGCCGTTTCAGTTCAGCAATGTGGTCACCGCCGTGTTCCCGTTGCGCGCGCAGCTCGACTCGCTGCAGCGCTTCATCGACGGCTACCTGAACATCCTGCCGCGCGAGCTCGGCTACTTTCGGGTCTCGATGCCGTACGTGTCGCTGATGCTGCTCGACTACGGCAAGCTCTCCGCGCAGGCGACCAACTACGGCTGGTTCTCGCAGCGGGAGGTGCTCTTCATCGTCTCGCTCGAGTGGTACAAGTGGCTCGACGGTCGCTGGCTCTTCCACGACTACGCCACCACCGCGCCCTTCATCTACGTCGACGCCGAGATGTCGCTGACGCTCGGGCGCACCGCGATGGGCTGGTCGAAGGTGCTGGTGAAGCTGTCGCCCAGCTTGTCGGGCTG
This sequence comes from Polyangiales bacterium, assembly GCA_040508235.1. Taxonomy (GTDB): domain Bacteria; phylum Myxococcota_A; class Polyangia; order Polyangiales; family DASUME01; genus DASUME01. The sequence continues at coordinate 7,465 of JBEVNG010000274.1, forward strand.
GATGCTCGACCCGGGCGGCAGCACGGTGGATGTCGCGCTCAGCGCGCAGGTGCTCGGCAGCACGTACAGCGGCGCGCGCCTGGAGGAGCGGCCGCTGCTGTGCGTGCGCAGCCCGACGCGCGGCAGCTTTCGCCAGCCGTTCGCGGCCGACTCCGCGCTGCTGCCCTGGAACGCGTGGTCGAGCTGGGCTCGTGATGGCGCGGCCCTGAGCCAGGACTTGCTGGGCATGGCGCGCGCTCAGGGCCTCGCGCCGATGCACGAGGCCAGCACGCCGGAGAACGCGCTGCGCAAGGCCCGCCGCAACTTCCGCATGGGCACGCAGCTGGTGCCGTGGGCGCCCGCGTTCTCCAACGTCAGCGTCAACCTCAAGCAATTCCGACGCGCCGACGACCCGCGCATGTTCTGCTTCCAGCAGGTCACGAGCGGTCCGCTGACCATCACCTCCTTCAACCGCGGAGGCCGCCTCGGCAGCGGGTTCAGCGACGTCAGCGGCGGCTACAGCATCGAGCTGACGGGCTGGCCCAACTTCCCGATCGTCGACAAGCTCGGCCTCGAGGCCGAGCTCACCAAGACCAGCGGCGGACCGGACCTCGCCGTGCTGCGTCCCGTCCTGCCGTTCTGGTACGACTGCAACATGGAGTATGGGCAGACCGAGCCGCTCGGCCAGCGCATCAGCGGCGAGTCCGTCGACACGCGCTGGCACGATGCAGACGGCAGACCTTACGCGGACGCCGCCTCCAGTCTGCCTTACTTCAACACCGTCACCGGCGCCTCCAGCCCGGTGATGACCGGTCCGTTCGAGTTCGCCTCCGCGACCTTCACGGTCTACCCGCTGCTCGCGCGTGTGCAGGCCCTGCAGGCCACGCTCGACGTCACCCTCAACACGCCGCTGCGCGAGACCGGCGAGCGCTTCGAGCCCTGGCACGCGGCGGGCGAAGAGCACGCCTACGTGTACCTGGCGGTGCTCGATGCCGGCGAGGTCGCGTCCAGCTCGAACAGCCTCGGCAACTGGGGCGCCCTGTCGCTGACCTTCTACGTGCCGGTCAAGCGCATGCGCCACGGCGAGCTGGTAGGCGTGGGACTGGTGCCCGTGCTCTGCTTCGCGAGCGGGACCACGCAGGCCTGCACGCTGGCGGAGCTGTACGGCATCCCCGCCGTCGAGGCTTCGTTCGTGCGGCGCGCGCATGCCTGGGACGGAGCGGACGGCCTCGCGCCGCGCTCGCTGCTGCGGCTCGACGCCCAGTCGCTGCCCGCGCTCAACGAAGGGCAACAGGCGCGCGTCGGCGCGTTGCTGGAGCTGATCGATCGCGGAGAAGGCGCGCAGGTCGACGCCGCCCCGCTGTCGCCCGACGCCGAGACATTCTGCCGTGCGCTGCGCGGAGAGCTGGAGCGCAAGAACCGGCTGCGGCCCGAGCAGAAGCAGTGGGGACGCGCGAGCGCGCTGGCGCTGCTCGCGCGCGACGTGCCGTTCAGCGTCTACACCATGAAGCAGTTCCGCGATGCCGGGCAGCCCGACAAGGCCTGCTACCAGGCGCTGGTGCGCGTGCCGCACAGGCTGCACGAGGTGCAGCACCTGGAGGAGCTGGAGCGCTTGCTGCACGTCGAGCTGTACGAGCGCGCGTCGCTGCCGGTGCTGGAGCCGCTCGGCCTGATCGCGCGCGACACGCGCTTGGCCGACGGAACGCTGGTGCACACGCTGGAGGCCGTGCGCCCGTTCCGCATGCGCGTAGCGATGCGGCTCGAAAACGGCGAGGAGCTCTATAGCCGCGCCTCGCCGCACTGGAGTGCGCACGCGCGCCCGTGCGCGCCAGCGCCCGGCTCGCTCGCGCTCGGGTTGGAGGAGCGCATCAGCCGCCACCACTACACCCACCTGCGCAGCGCGATCGCCGAGTGGCCCGCCGAGGCGCGAGATGCGCAGCCCGCGCTGGAGCTGGTGCGCGCGCTGCCGGAGCTCGACCCGCAGGCGATCGTGGAGAGCATCCTGGCGCGCGAGTGGGAGGACCGCTCGACCACCAGCTCGCGTGCGCAGGTGCGCGAGGGCGCGGAGCGCTCGCTGGCACGCAACGAGGCCGGCTGGGGCAGCTGGCTGGAGGCGAACCTGAACCGGCTGGCGGTGCGCTCGCAGCGCGACGACGTGCTGATCCACTGGCTGCATCGCCTGGAGTACGTCTCGCTGGTGTTCGACCGCGAGCGGGCCCGCGCCCAACCCGAGCCTGCCGCGGTGCAGCGCGCGTTCGCGGAGCTGAGCGAGGCGCGCTGGCTGCACGTCGACGAGCGGCTGTTTCCGCTCACCAGCATGCGCGAGGACCAGCGCGCCATGTTCATGCGGCTGCGCGACGCCTGCGATGACCTGACCACGCAGCCGACCGACCTGACACCGCGCGACACGTTGCGCGACCTGAGCGCACTCGCGCGGGCGCTGCTGACGTTGTTCTATCCGTTCGTGGAGCGCCGGGTCGAAGAAGCGCTCGATCAGGCGGCGGAGCGCCTGCGCAAGCCCGACCACTGCCTGCTGCGCAGCACCGCCGGCCGCGAGAGCGACCGCCTGTTCCCGCGCGACCGCTGCTGGGACGCCCGCTGGTACGACGGCCGCATGCTCGATCCACGCGAGCGTGCGCGCAACAGCCTGTATCCGAACGCGCTGCGCGAGGACGACGCGTGATGCATCGCTACGTCTACCTGGCGGGCGACGGCATCTTTCGCGGCGCCACGCTGGAGCTGCCGCAGGCCCAGGTGCGCGCGCTTCTTCCACACGGGCTCACGCTCGGGGCCCAGCAGCTGACGCGTCCCGGAACGCACCCGGTGATCATGCTGTGCAACGAGATCCTGCGCGCGCACATGACCGTGCCCTCCGCGCTGCCGAGCCTGAGCTACCGCGAGCTGAGCCTCGGCATCCCCCACTGCTACCTTGGCGCCGCCGGTCCGTTCTACTACCAGCCCCGGCTCTGGCTCGATGATGGACTCGCGATGCTGGGCGGCGTCTTGTACTGGGGCCTGACCAAGCGACTCGCGCACATCGCGGTCGACGCGGAGCGCTTCGCGGTCGCGCAGGCCGGCCGCGCCCTCACCTCGCTGCAGTTCACGGCCTGCGGCGACGCGCTGCCCGTGCGCGCCTACCCGCGCTTCGCGGCCCTGCGCGCGCTGCACCAGCAGCCGCTGGTCATGACCTTGCCGCTCGGGCTCGGCGGACCGTTCTTCGTCTGCGCCGACTTCGACAAGGCCTGGGAGGCGGGCACGTTGCAGCCGCTGCGCACGCACGCGCGCATCGACATCTCTTACCTGCCGGGCTTGCCGACCGGCGCCTTCGACGCGGAGGGCATCGACGCATGCGCACTCGGCTCGTACGAGCTGCGCCTGCCTTGGCGACTGAGCTTGCCCTATCCGCCCGCGCTCACACGAAGCAGCCAGGCAGCACCATCTCGGTGACGCGCTCGAGGTCGACCACACCCCTCGCACGCATGTCGGCTTCGGCGTGGGCGATCAGCGCCTCGCCTTCCACGTCCCCGAGCAGCTGCCCGAGTCGGCGACGCGCGGCGGGCACGTCCAGCTTGCCCGCGTTGGGACAGACGGGTGGGTCGGCGAGGTACGCGCGCAGCGTGCGCACCGCCCGCGGACGATCTCCGTCGGCCAGCGCGAGCCCGGTGGTCAGCGCCAGCTTGTAGAAGTCGTAGATCACGAAGCCGAGCTTCTCGAGCGCCTTCCGATCGCGACGCGCCTGGTGGAGCAGCTCGGGTCGCGGCGCGCGCCGATGGGTCGCCAGCGACGCCACCCCTCGGCAGGCGAACATCGCGGCCTGCGCGAGCGCACCGCGGTAGACCGGTGCACGCTCGAACGCGGGCCAGAGCTGCGCGAGGTAGCGCACCGCCTGCTCCGGCTCGCCGTGATAGTTGGACCAGAAGGTGCGGCCGAACGCGAAGCAGATCTCCACCCACTGCATCTCCTCGGGCTTGTGCGCATCCCACAGCTCGCTGGTGATCGCGAGGTGACGCTTCACGCCGCTGGCATCACCCACGGCCAGGCGCGGCAGGGTCGAGAACGGCGCGATCACGGCGGCGCCCCAGATGCGGCCGAGCACCAGCGCCTCTTCCACCAGCGCCGCCGCGCGGCGTGCCTCCACCGTCAGCTCTTCCTGCAGCATCTGCAGGGCGTAGAGGTTGGCGATGTCGAGCTCGTAGCGCACCCCGCGCGTCGACTGCAGCAGCTCGCGCCCCTGCACCAGCAGCTCGGTGGCACGCGCGGCCTCCATGCGCCGGCCGAAGATCATGCCGGTGCCCTCGAACGCCTTGAGGTTGCCGTCGAGATCCGCGCGCGCGAGCGGCGCCGCGATCTGGTGTGCCAGCGCGTACAGGCTCGCGATGCGGGCCTCGTTCGCCGGCGTGAACGTGGTGGTGTTGGCGGCGTGCAGCGCCAGCGCGCGCACCAGGTGCACTGGATCGCGCGCGGCCTCCGCACGCAGCAGGTACTGGTTCGACGCCCAGGCGCCGAGCACCGGGTTGATCGACGCCATGCGCGTCAACGACTGCATCATCTCGAGGCGCTGCTTCTCGGCGCGCGGCGTCGGCGCACCAGCGAGCTTGCCCCCGAACTTGCTGAACCGGATGCGCGTCTGCGACAGCATGAACTGCAGCATCGCCGCGCCACGCGAGCCGGGCACCTCGATGCCGAGCTCGGCGCACAGGCTGCGCGCCAGCTGCTCGCCCGCGCTGGAGTAGCCGCTCGCGATCAGCTCGTCGGCCGCCTTGCGACGCAGGTCGATCGCGTCCTCGCCGCGCGTGTTCTCGGCCGCCGCGAGGTATGCGTCCGCGCTCTCCTTGCCGCGACCGGCGTTCGCCAGCGCATCCGCGAGCGCGACCGCGTGCGCCTGCCGGTCGAGCGCATCGGGCGCCGCCAGCGCGAGCGCCTTGCGGTACAGCTCCGCCGCGCGCTCGAAGGCCATGCCCTGCTCGGCGCGCGCCGCTGCCACCGCCGCAAAGTGCGCGGCCAGCGGCAGCTGCCGCGAGCCCTCGAAGCAGACCGTCAGCAAGTCGGGATCGGCCTCGTCCGGTCGATCGAGCAGCGCCTCGGCGAGCGCGCGGTAGTGCACGACGCGCAGCTCCTCGCCGATCTGGCTGGCCACCGTCTCGCGCACGCGATCGTGGTAGCAGCTCAGGCTCATCACCTGCTCCTTGCCATCGAGCCGGATCAGGTGGCGCGCACGTAGATCGTCGAGTGCATCGTGGCTCGACGAGGCCGCCTTCAGCAGCGTGCTCACGGGCAGCGGCTTGCCCGCCAGTGCGCTCACCTCCAGCAGCTCGCGTGCCGCTCCTTCCAAGCCCGCGATGTGCTCGCGCAGCACGCTCGACAGCGACGCCAGCTCGCCACTGCGCGCGACGTGCCGCGCCAGCTCCGCCACGAAGAACGGACTGCCGCCGGCCTCGCGCGCGATGCTTTGCGCCAAGGTATCGCGCTCCGCCAGCGTCGACGGCAAGCTCTGCAGCGCCAGCTGCTCGGCGGCCCGCTCGGCGAGCGGCTCCACCTGAATGCGCTCCAGGGTCAGCCGCGCGTTGGCCTCCGCGACTTGCACGATCGCGGCGAGCCGCTCGTTCTGCTCGGCACCCTCGCTGCGATAGCTGAAGATGCACAGCGCCGACGCCGGGTCGCCGTCGATCATGAGCGCGCGCAGGAGCGGCACCGAGTCGGCGTCCGCCCACTGCAGGTCGTCGATGTGCAAGCACAGCGGGCGGCGATCTCGGATGCGATTGAGCAGCTCGCCAAAGGCCGCGAACGCACGCCTGCGCAGCTCCTGCGGGTCTTCGATCGGTCGCGTCGGGGCCTCGGCGATCACCGGCACACGCTCGAGCACCGGGAACAGGCGTGCCAGCGCGAACACGTCCCGCGGCAACACGGCGAGCGCATCCTCGCGCGACAGCTTGCGCAGGTAGCGGCTCACGTCGTCGACCAGGGCGTCGAAGCCCTTGAAGGGCACGCTCTCGCGCTCGTAGCAGCGCCCCGCCAGGACCACGGCCTGGCCACTGTGCGACAGCTCGTCCAGGAAGGCCGCGATCAGCGCGCTCTTGCCCATGCCGGACTCGCCGCTGACGAGCATCATCACCGGCTCCCCACGCACCGCCTGCGCATACGCGTCACGCAGCCTGGCCAGCGGGCCCTCGCGGCCCACCAGCACGGGCTTGTCGCGAGCCTCACGCAGGCTCGGCGGCCGGCTCGGCGAGGAGCTGTACGCGCGCCGCACCGTGTGCACCAGCGCAGCGCGCAGGCTGTCGCCGCCGGGTCGCTCCGCGGGCTCGCGCGCCAGCAGCGCGTGGCAGAGCGCGCCGAGATCGGCGGCATGCGCGACCAGACCACGCGGATCGGGCGCGTCGTCGTGCTGCTTGCGAGCCATCACCTCGCCAGGTCGACCGTCGAACGGCGGGCGTCCGGTCAGCGCCTCGAACAACATCACGCCGATCGCATAGAAGTCGCTGGCCACGGTGGCGGCGTCGCCGCGCGCCTGCTCGGGCGCCATGTACGCCGGCGTTCCGGTCACGCTGCCATCCGCGACCGTCTGGCTGACGCCGCCCTCGTGATCCGCGACCAGCCCGAAGTCGAGCACCACCACCCGGCCGTCGCTCGCCACCAGCACGTTGGACGGCTTGAGGTCGCGATGCAGCTTGCCCGCGGCATGGATCGCGCCGACTCCGTCGACCAGCTCGCCCAACGCCGCGCGCAGGCGTGCCTCGTCGAGCACACCGTGCGGCCGCACCCAGCGGTCGAAGCGCTCGCCGTGCACCAGCTCCATCGTGAAGAACCAGTCGCCGCCGCCGCTGAACAGCTCCAGCAGGCGACACAGGTTCGCGTGGCTGACGTCCGCGAGCGAGCGGAACTCGCTCTTCAACCTGTAGACGCTCTCGGCGTCGAGGCGGCTCAAGGTCTTGAGCGCGACCCGCGTGCCGCGCTGCTGATCGAACGCCTCGTACACCACGCCCATGCCGCCTTCGCCGACGCGGCGCTCGATGCGCAGGCGACCGTCGCGCAGCACGTCACCGGGCCGCAGGCGCAGGCCGAGCCCGGTGAGCGCTGGGCCCGAGACGTGCGCGGCTCGCTTGAGCAGCGCCTCGAAGGTGTCGTCGGTTCCGAGATCCTGGGCTTGCGTCGGCTCGTCGTCCACGGTGGCTCCGTTCGGCGGCGCAGTGTCGCCGAACTCGCTGCCGCGGGCAAACGCTCAGGAGTCTGCAAACCCCGGATGGCAACCGAGCTGCAGGCTGTGGTTCAGGGCGGCGGAGGTCAGAGTGAACTTACTCTGGCCGGGCCAGCTGATCGGCTGCACAGCGGCGCTCGCGAACCTCTCGAGGGTCGGCAGGTCCTTGACCTCCCCATTGGCGACGGCCTCCAGGATGTCAGGGATCTTGCCGGCGATGCCGCCGACCGCGCCACCGATCGTGCTCCCGATCAGACCACCGCGAATCTTGGCCGAGTTGCGGGCAAACCAGCCAGCGAACTTGCTGGTAGCAGAGCTGTTCGCGTCGAGCGCGCCCTCCGCCTCGATGCCCGCCGTCTTGCTGGGGCTGACGCCCTCCTCCGCCATGCCGACGACGTCGTCCTCGACGTCCTCGAGCAGCGCCGTCGATTCCTCGATCACCGCGTTCGCCGCGGTCTCCCCGGCGGTCACGGCGCCCTCCTCGATCTCGGCGCCCCCGGGTACGACCACCCCGATCACCGCGCCGATGACGATGCCCGCGATCGTGGAGGCGATCTCGATGATCTGCTTGTCGAGCGAGGTGGTGACCGCCCCCTTGTGCGTGGTCTTGCGCAGCTTGAGGGCGATGCGCTTGTCCGCGTCAATGCCCAGCACGTTCTCGGCGTTGTACTGGATGTAGACGTCGATGCCCGGCGAGTAGACGAAGTGGAGATCGGTGAACGCAATGGTCAGGCGCGTCTCGGTGACGGACACACTCAGGTTGTTGGTGTCGAGGGCGGGATTGACCACCGTTCCGTCATCCAGCTTGAGCCCCTGCACCGTGATGCGCTTGCTGTTGAGCACGCTCGCTCCGTCGTCGCCCACGAAGAAGTCGTCCAGCGTCGCGCCCTTGAACAGCGCCGGCATGGAGGGCAGCACCATCTTCTCCAGGAAGCGCTCGCGCGAGATCAGGAAGCCCGCGCGCGCGTGCTCCGGAATCGCGTTGGCGGATACCTGGTGGTTGAGCCGGGTCGGCTCGCGGTTCTCGGTCATCGACAGCACGCCAAACACGCTGCTCTCCGCGTTGCCGAGGTCACTCACGGCGTAGCTGGTGTGCGTAGGCATCAGCCAGGCCATGCCCTTGAGCTCGTCCGCCAGCTCTCGGTCGAGGTCGACCGACGCGAACGTGTGCGCGAACTGGACCGCGTTCGCGTTGAGCCAGGCCTCCAGCGCCATCGCCACGAAGCCGGCCTTCATCTTGCTGCCGCCCTCGCCGAGCTCGACCTCGCGCACGGTCACCGTCTTGTCGCCGTGCGCCGCCTGGGCGATGCGCAGCGCCTGCTGTCCCTTGCTGGGCGTCGCGCCCTGCTGCGGGATCAGCCCGAGCTTGACCTCGATCGAGGCGACCGCGTTGGTGTAGCTCCCGGAGCTGATCCCGGACAGCGTCACGGTCGGGATCGGCAGGTCCATCCACAGGTTCTGTCCGTCGCCCCCGACCGCCACCTGCCAGTCGCCGAACGTGCCTTCGATGGCGATCTTGTCGCCGTCGTCGGTGACCTCTTGCTTGAAGGTGGTGGGTGAGGATTTCTTGGCCGCGATCGCGCGGTTGACGTCCGCGTAGCTGATCGCGAACACGGTGTCCCAGCCGTAGGTGTCCGCCGAGCTGTCGCCGGCGCCGAGCCGCTGCCTGTCGAAGGTGGTGTTTCTCTCTCGCATGTTCCGCTCTCCCGTTGTCAGACCAGCTTGCCGCGCATGAAGAACGCGTTCGCCATACCCGCGCTCTCCAATTGACACGACTCCATGCCCGCCCAGCGCACGGACTGCGGGGCGTCGCGGGCGAGCGAGAAGTCCGCGCTCGCCCGCTGCAGACCGTCGGCGATCCCGTTCGCCACCAGATCGACCACCAGCGCGAGGATGCCGTCGCCGATGCCGAGGATCCCGGGGATCAAGTAGTCGTACCAGGGGATCGAGAAGTCGTGCGTGACGGTCGGGTTGGCATCGCGCGCGAAGCCGAGCGAGCGCGTGCGACCGTCGAACACCAGCTTGTTCTGCGCATGCACGCCGAACGTGCACTGGATCCCGAGCCCCATGTCGCAGCTGCCGGTGACGCTGCAGGCGATGCCGTCGTTGAACGGAGTCAGCAGCAGACTGTTCACGATCGGCACGTAGTCGAGCGCGCCGCTGTGCACGCTCGGCGTCGCGAACGCGCTCGTGTTCTGCACCGAGCGGGCCTGCGGATTGAACTTGAACATCGACGCGTTGGTACCCGGGAACAGCTTGGGCAACATCGGCAGGACCACCGCGCGCATCAGCAGGTCCGGGGCCATCGCGTAGAACCCGGTCTCGCTGGCGGACAGCAGCGTGGGATCGATCTTGCGGTCGAGCCCGGTGATGCTGCGCGCGTCCGACACACTCAGCATCGAGAAGAACGCGCGCTTGTCGTCGAGCTCCGCGTAGTAGAACGACGACTGCACGGGCGCGAGCGCGCTGCCGCTGCCCGGCTGGACCATGTCGACGGAGCTGAGCACGAACGTGATCGCCGCCGCGTTCGCCATCAGGCACATCGGCACCGCTTGCTTGAGCATCGCCTGCTGGATGTTGTCGAGCCGGCCCGCCGGCGTCTCGACGCGAACCGTGGTCACGCCACGCGCGTCGCTGTCCCCGCGCAGGTCGAAGCGCAGCACGTTGTGCAGCGGCGTGCTCGGCGAGGCCGGCAGCAGCTGCAGCGCGATCTCCACCACCACCGAGACACCCGCCAGATCGGCGGCCTTCTTGCGCGGGTCCGTCAGCGATCCCTTGGCGATCGGGAGCCGTACGTGGAGCAGCTTGCCCGCGCCGCCAGGCACCACTTGCCAGGCACCGAAGGTGCCCTCCATGCGGTAGCCCTCCAGCTCGAACGAGAACTCCGTCACCAGCTCCTTCTGCCCCTTGGCGAGCGCTGCGTTGATGTGCTCGACGGTGGTCGCGAAGACGGTATCCCAGCCATACGTTTCCATGGATCGCTCCTGTCTCGGTGAATGGAACTACTTCGATGCTCAGCGCGCGTCGCGGTAGCAGCCCCCGTCGTCACGCAGCGGGCACGGCCGGCGCTCGTTCTCGGTCTGCAGCTCGCGACGCAGCGCCTCGTAGCCGCGTGTCGTGTAGGCGGAGCGCACCTTCGCTGTCACCTGCTCGACGCTCCACGCGAACTTGATCGACGTGTTGGCCGCGTTCAGCAGCGCCGCCACGGCTTGCCGCGCCAGGCCGGCCTCGCCCTGGTTGCACTGCTTGAGCGCATTGAGCAGCGTCAGCTTCAGGCTCGTCTTGACGCCGAACACGGTGGCGTAGCTGGCGTTGGGCGTGAAGCGCTTCCACGCACGTCCATGGCGGTCGCGCTGCCAGTAGCTCGCCGCGCAGCCCTCGCCTGCCGCGGCCTCCAGGGTGCAGCGCACCGAGCAGCCGTCCTTGTCGCGCGTGTTGCCGTCGTCGCACTGCTCGCCGGCGTCCTTGATGCCGTTGCCGCAGACCTCGCGCTTGCACGTGGCGGAGCAGCCGTCGCCGGGCACGCTGTTGCCGTCGTCGCACTGCTCTCCGCTGTCGAGCCGACCGTCTCCGCAGCGCGGCGCGGAGCAATCCTCGTTGCAGCTGTCGGCGGGCACCACGTTGCCGTCGTCGCACTGCTCCTGCGGATCCCTCACGCCATCGCCGCAGCTCTCCACCGTGCAGGCCGCGCGGCAGCCATCGCCGCTGGCCTGGTTGCCGTCGTCGCACTGCTCCTGCGGGTCCTTCACGCCGTCGCCGCAGCGCTCCACCGTGCAGTTGTCCCGGCAGCCGTCGCCGTTGCGCACGTTGGCGTCGTCGCACTGCTCGCCGAGGTCGACGTAGCCATCGCCGCACTGCTCCAGGCGGCAGTTGTTGCGGCAGCCGTCGCCGCTCTGCGAGTTGGCGTCATCGCACTGCTCGCCCACGTCGAGCACCCCGTTGCCGCAGGCCTCGCGCTTGCAGGCGCCGTTGCAGCCGTCGCCGCTGGTCTGGTTGCCGTCGTCGCACTCCTCGGGTGGGCTCGCGATGCGGTCGCCGCAGACCGCGACCCGGCAGCTGGCGTCGCAGCCGTCGCCGTCGCGGCTGTTGCCGTCGTCGCACTGCTCCTGCGGGTCCCTCGCGCCGTCGCCGCAGCGCTCCACCGTGCAGTCGGCACGGCAGCCGTCGCCCGCGTTCGCGTTGCCGTCGTCGCACGCCTCGGCGGGGACCTTGATGCCGTCGCCGCAAGCGGTGGTGCAGGTACTGCGCGTGCCCAGGCCGTTGTAGGCACAGGTGTAGCCGCGCTCCACCGTGCAGCTCGCGCTGCAGCCGTCCTCGGCGCGCGTGTTGCCGTCGTCGCAGCCGTCCTTGAGATCGACGCTGCCGTCCCCGCAGACCTCGTTGGTCAGGTAGTAGTGCAGCGAGCCGGCCGCGCCGACCAGCAGCGAGAAGTCCGAGGCTGGCCCGATCTCGTTGCCCTGATCGGCGCGCCAGTCCCCCTGACGCGTCACGTTGGGCGCTGCCGTGGCCGTCTCGCCGAGCGACGCCGGCCAGACCAGCGAGCCCGAGAGCACGCGCACCACCACGAAGTACGTGCCCGCACCCAGCGACACGCCCTCGAACAGGCGCGCGTTGTAGCTGGCGCTCTCGCTGACCGCGCGCAGGTCGGCTGGGTTGAAGTCGGCGTCGATGCCGGTGCTGATCCAGGCCTTGATCGTACAGCGCACGCAGGTCGCGTTCGGACCTATCGCCACGCTCAGGTTGTTGACCGACTTGGGCAGCGTCAGCCCGAACGCCAGCACCTGACCGTCACGGATGGTCTGCACCGCGTCTTCCGGTCCGCTGACGCGCAGCAGCAGCTCCGCGTGCGACACGGAAGGCGTCAGCACCCACAACAGCGCGCCCAACAGCAGGCGCAAGGATGATCTCCACATACTCGTCTCTCCTCTCCAAGTTGCAACAGTCAGATGGCGTTGCCGCCGAGCTGCAGCGCCCCGTTCAGGGCTGCGCTCAGCGGCGTGAAGTCCTTGCCGTCGGTCCAGCGGATCGGCTTCGTCGCGTTCAGCGTCATCAGGTCGAGCGCCGGCGCGTCGTCGGTGCCGACGGCGGCCAGGATCTCGGGCGTCAGCTTGGCCACGCCGTAGATCAGCCCGGCGATCAAGATCACCGCGACCGCTGCCGCGCCACCGGTCAGGATCGTGACCAGCACGCCGACCACGGCGGCGATGATCGCGAGGATCTCCTCCATGATGTCGATGCCGTCGTCGTGCGTGGTCCAGTCGTGGCTGGTCGGCTCGCGCAGCGTCTTGAACACGAACGTCGGCCCGTTGGCGCGCTGCTCGACGACGATGGTCAGGAAGCTGTGGTGCTCGCAGTGCGAGTAGATACCCGGCGAGATCTCCACGCGCGTCTGCGCCATGAAGTGGATCTCCTGCTCGGTGATGCGCACGTTCATCTGCTCGAGCGTCGGCGTGTACTGCTTTCCGTCGTGCTCGACCGCGCTCAAGGTCAGCGTCTTGAGCGCCTCGATGCCGCGCAGGTCTTCCATCAGGCCGTAGTCGGACGTCGCGCTACCCTTGAACACCCCGGGCAGGTTCGGCAGCAGGATGTTCTCCAGGAACATCGTCTGCGAGATCAGGAAGCCCGCACGTGCACCCGGCGGGATCGCGTTGGCGGAAAGCTGCGGCAGCAAGCGCGCCGCACTGCGGCCCTCGGTCATGCACAGCACGCCCAGCAGGCTCTCCTCGGCGCTCGGTCCGTCGACGTACGCATAGCCGATGCTGGTCGGCTTCAGCCACGCAAAGGCGCCCTCCGCATGCTCGCCGACCTCGATCACCGAGAACACGTGCGTGAACACGGACAGGTTCGCGTTGAGCCACTGCTCGAGCCCGCTGCGCAGCGCGACGTCATCGACGAAGCCGAGCGCGGGCTTGCCGTCCGCCACGTGCAGATCGCAAACGGTCGCGGCCTGCTGCGACGTCGGCGCACGCGCATCGACGCGCAGGTGATGCGTGGTCCCACCGGTCGCGCTCAGCGTCGGCTGCGGCACGAACTGCAGGCGCAGCTCGACCTCGGCGGTCACGCCCTCCAGGGCGTGCGTACCATGCGCGCTCTGGATCTCCACGCGCACCAGCGGCAAGTAGAAGTGGATGAGCTTGCAGTCGCCACCCAGGCCGATCTGCCAGTCGCCAAAGCTGCCGTGCAGCTGGTAGCCCTCGTCGAGCGTGCAGCTGAAGCTGGGCGGCGAGCTCTTGGCCTTGCGGATCAGTGCGTTCGCGTCGTCGACGCGCACCGCGAACACGGTGTCCCATCCGTACGTGCTGGCCTCGCGCTCGTCGCTGGGCTTCGCCAGCCAGACGCGTGGCGTCGGGTGTGGGTTGTTCTTCATGATGGGCTCCTCGTGTGCGGTGCGCGTGGGAGCTCAGCTCGTGAAGCCCGGGTTGCCGCCGAGCTGGAGCGAGCCGTTCAGCTGCACGGAGGTCAGCGTGTACTGCGCCGCGTTCGGCCAGCTCACCGGCTTGGTCGCGCTGGCGGTGAGCTTGTCGAGGCCCGGGATGTTCTCCAGGTTGCCCTGCTGCACCGCCTCCAGGATCGGGAAGACCGCCATCACGCCGCCACCGGTCAGCACCGCCGCCGTGATCAGGCCGATGCGGCGCCAGTTGCGACCGAGCCAGCCCGCGAAGGCGCGCCCACCGCCCGCCTGGTTCGCGGCCAGGTCCATCGCGCCTCCGGTGATCGGGTTGGCGTTGGCGGCCTCTGCCCCGATGCTCTCGCCGTCCTTCACGACGTTGGCGGTGACCTCGTTCAGCGCGAAGGTGGTGCCGTTCTCGGTGAGCTCGGCGCCCGCCTCGCCCACGACCTCGGCCTCGCCGGGCACGCACACCCCGACGATCGCGCCGACGATGATCAGCGCGAGCCCGCTGACGATCGACGCAACCTGCACGCCCACGGATGCCTCCACGGTGCTGCCGGCGGTCGAGCCGTCGACCATCTTGAGCGCGATGCGCTGCTCCTCCAGCGAGGCCGTGCCGTGCGTCGAGAAGCGCACGTATGCGTCCATGCCGGGCGTGTACTCGAAGTGCAGCGTGTCGAAGAGCACGTGCAGCGTGTCGGTCTCGAACGAGAGCTTGAAGCCGTACGCCTTGACGTCCGGGTGGATCGTCTTGCCGTCCTCGAGCTGCAGAGGCTGCACCGTGAGCGCGTTCTTGTTCGTGATCAGCGTGCCGTTGTCGCCGATCGTGAAGTCATCTTCCTTGGCGTTCACGAACAGCAGCGGCATGCCAGGCAGCAACACCTTCTTGAGCAGGCGCTCGCTGGAGATCAGGAAGCCCGAGCGCGCCCCGGCGGGGATCGCGTTGGGCGACACCACGTGAGGCAGGGTCGGCGAGGTCTTCTCGCGTCCCTCGGTCATCGACAGCACCGCGAACACCGACTCCTCCAGTGTCTTGTTCTCGGTCGCGACCGCGTACGAGGTGAAGGTCGGCATCAGCCACTGCAGACCGTCCACATCTGCGCGTGAGCTCAGGTCGACGCTGGCGAACGTGTGGTTGAAGGCGCTCAGGTTCGCGTTCAGGTGCGTCTGCAGCGTGGCCTTCGCGAGCTCGATCATCAGCGCGCTGCCGGACGCACCGGTGGGCAGCTGAAGCTGCAGCACGGTCACCGTCGACTCGCCCTGCGCCGCGCGCGACTTCACCTTCAGCTCGCGCTTCTTGTCCGCATTGGCCGTGGCCTTGACGGGCTGCACCATCTCCAGCCGCAGCTCGATGGTCGCCTTGGCGCCCGCCAGATCGAGCGTGGTCTCGGTGCGCGCGCCGCTGGTCGGATCGAGCGCGGTGCGCTTGAGCTGGCCGCGCGTGATCGGGAGCGCCATGTGAACGTTCTGCCCCTGGCCGCCCGTGGTCAGCGCCCAGTCTCCGAACACACCCGCCAGCGCGAGCTTGGTGTCCGGATCGGTATCGTCGTTCAGCTCGAACGCCTGCGGCGACGACTTCGCCTTCTTGATCGCGGCGTTGACGTCCGGAAACTTGATCGCGAAGACGGTATCCCAACCATTGGTATCGGCAGTAGTCATGTGCGCTCTCCCTCGGGCTTCGACCGGGAGGAGAGGCAGCACGCCGCATGTGACGAACTTTTTTTGGGGAGCGCGCTCTTACTCGTCCAACACCGCGCGGAACAACCGCGCCAGCGCGTCGAGTTGGTGGTGCGCGTTCAGGCCGCTCGGGTTGGGCAGCACGTGCAGACGGCTCGGGCCCAGTCGCTCGGTCTGCCAGCCGAGCTTCGCGCGTGGCCGCCCGAACGCGACGCGGTAGGCGGTGATCCCGACCACGGCGACCACCGCCGGCGCGTAGCGCTCGACCTTGCGCGTGAGCTCGCGTGCGCCCTGCAGGAGCTCTTCCGGCTCCAGCTCCGCGGCGCGCGCGGTGGTGCGCGCCACCAGGTTCGTGATCCCGAGCCCCAGCTCCAGCAGCGCCTGATCCTCGCGCGGGTCATAGAGCCTCGGCGTCAGTCCGGCGCGCGCGAGCGCGGGCCAGAAGCGATTTCCCGGCCGACCGAACTGATGGCCGATCGCAGCCGAGTACAGCCCGGGGTTCTCACCGACGAAGAGCACGCGCAGCCCGGGCGCGATCACGTCCGGCAGCACGCGCGTGCGGGCCTCGACCAGCTGCTGGGCGGTGGGCTTCCCATCCATGCGCGGAAGGTTCGTTGTCAGCGCGCCCACAGTCGTCGGAGGGACAAGAGCTCGACACTCATTTACAAGTTCTGACAGTTGACCATACGCTCTCTGGATGGGCGGACAGCACGTGCGATGGTTGCTCGGCGCCAGCCTGGCGAGCTTGTTTGGCGCACAAAGTCGGGGCGTTGCGCCGGCGCATGCCGGCTCCGCAAGCATCCCTGCGGGAGTGCGCGCGTCGATCGTGCCGGAGACGTTCGTGCAGCTCCTCGCCCCGGAGGTCACGGTTCCGGAGCAGGTACTCGACCTCCCCGCGACGCTGCCTGTCGCCGAGCCGATCGCGCCCACGCCTCGCTGCGATGCCGCGCTCGGGTTGATCGGCGCGGTGCTGAACGAGCGCCAGCCCGAGCTCTCGCGCGTGATCGTGCGCGCGCGTGGAGGCGCCGCCGTGCTCGCGCTCGGAGCGCGCATCGATCAGTTCGTCGTGCACGAGCTCAGCCCCGTGGCCGTGATGCTGCGTGGCGACGACGGAGCGCTGTGCAGACTGCACGGCTCCGCAAGCGCCGCCGAGCCCGCGCCACCCGTGATGCCGGAGCCCGGCAGCGAGGAGCACGAGCCGCCGCCTCGCGGCAAGCCGGTGTTCACGGCCCAGGAGCTCGCCGATGGCCTGAGCCGCATCGGCGAGAGCGAGTACGCGGTGAAGAAGACCTTCCTGCTCAAGGCCCTCACCAACCCCGGCGGCTCCGCGGGGGGCGCCTGGTTTCGCCCAGCGCAGCTCGATGGCCAGAGCGCGGGCATGGAGGTGCTCGGCATCCGCGCTGGCTCCGCGCTCGATGCGATGGGCATCCGCGGCGGCGACGTGATCCGCGACCTGAACGGGATCTCGCTCGACACCACCGGCGGCGCACTCTCCGCGCTGCGGGCCGCGCGCGAGACCGAGCACCTCACGATCGTGGTGGTGCGCGAAGGTCGCCCGCAAGAGCTGCACTATCGCGTCGCGGATTGAGGTGACGCGGTACGCTGCGCGCATGTCCATCATCGCGCGCGCCGCAGAGCTGCTTCGTGCGGGGGCCCTCGAGCTGCTCGACATGCTCGCACCCTCGCTGGAGCGCGAGCTCGCCCAGGTGCGCACGACCAGCGAGCTTGTGCGCAGCGAGCTCGGGCTGGCGGTCGCCTCCGCGCACCTCGCCCGCAAGCGCGGCGACTCCGCACGAGAGCTGGAGGACGCGCTCGCCCTCCAGCGAGAGCTGGAGCGCTTGCTCGCGTCGCTGGCGGTCGCCGAGGCCGAGCTGACGCGCGAGCTCGCGCAAAACGCCGACCTGGGTGATTCAGCACGAGCAAGCGCGCGCGATCCGTTAGACTCCCCGGCACGAGACAAACGCATTCGACGTCGGCTGCGGGAGCTCCAGGCCCAGCGCAGACGTTGAGCGTGCTCGACTCCGCCGCCATGCTCCTACTTCCCGAGTGCCTACCCTTCTCGATCGCGTTGGCCGTCACCGCGGGCCTGGCGCTGCTGGAGGGACTCGGCCTCGTGCTCGGCGCGGGTGTGGGACACGCGCTCGACTCCGTGTTCGGGGACCTTCCCGCGCTCGACCACCTGTTCGGCTGGCTGCACGTTCGCAAGCTGCCCGCGCTGGTGGTGCTGATCTGCGCGTTCACCTGCTTTGGCCTGAGTGGTCTGGGTGTTCAGCGCGCGGCGCTGGAGCTGCTCGGCCACCTGCTCTCGCCGTTGTCCGCGTCCGGCATCGCGCTGATCAGCAGCTTGCCGCTCTTGCACCTGACGCTGAAGGGCGTCGCGCGTGTGGTTCCGGGCGACGAGACCAGCGCGGTCGCACGCACGAGCTTCGTCGGCCGGGTCGGCCTGATGCTGCAAGCGGACGCGAGCAAGGATGCACCCGCGCAAGCCAAGCTGCAGGACTCGTTCGGGCAGACCCACTACGTGCTCGTGGAGCCCGAGGACGACGGCCAGACCCTGATTGCCGGCGAAGAGATCCTGATCGTGCGCCAACATGGCGCGCGCTTTACCGCCATTCGTAACACCCACAGCGCACTCTCCAAACACCGAGGGAGCAGCAGCCGATGAACATGCCCGAAAACTCGATCCAGATCGCGATTGGCGCAGGCGCCATCCTGATCGCCCTGCTCGCCATGGGCCTGTTGTTCGCCCGCCTGTACCAGCGTGCCTCCAAGGAGACCGCCTACGTGCGCACCGGCTTCGGCGGGCAGAAGGTGATCCTCAACGGCGGCTCGCTGGTGTTCCCGGTGCTGCACGAGATCATCCCCGTCAACATGAACACGCTCCGGCTCGAGGTGCGGCGCGCCAACGAGCAGGCGCTGATCACCAAGGACCGTATGCGCGTCGACGTGCAGGCGGAGTTCTACGTGCGCGCGCAGCCGACCGAGGAGTCGATCGCCGCCGCGGCCCAGACGCTCGGACGGCGCACGATGGATCCGCAGGCGCTCAAGGAGCTGGTCGAGGGCAAGTTCGTCGATGCCCTGCGCTCGGTCGCCGCGGAGCTCGCCATGGAGGCGCTGCACGAGCAGCGCGTGCAGTTCGTTAATAAGGTGCAGACAGCCGTCACGGAGGACCTGCTCAAGAACGGACTCGAGCTGGAGTCTGTTTCCCTGACTGGACTGGACCAGACCAGCCTGGAGTACTTCTCGCCGCAGAACGCGTTCGACGCCGAGGGCCTCACCCGGCTCACCGAGCAGATCGAGTCGCGGCGCAAGCAGCGCAACGACATCGAGCAGGACGCCAAGGTCCAGATCGAGCGCAAGAACCTGGAAGCCGAGCAGCAGCAGCTGGAGATCCGGCGCGAGGTCGAGTACGCCCGCCTCGCGCAGCAGCGTGAGGTGGAGATCCGGCGCGTGCAGCAGGTCTCCGAGATCGCCCGCGAGCGTGCGCTCAAGGAACAGGAAGCGCAGCAGGCCGCCATCTCCGCCAAGCAGAAGGTCGACCTCGCCAACATCGACGCCGAGCGCGCCACCGAGGAGCAGCGCATCCAGAAGCTGCAGAAGCTG
>JBEVNG010000279.1:0-5664 GCA_040508235.1 Polyangiales bacterium
ATGGTGGAGCGGCTCGCGCAAGAAGGTCGGCTCAAGCTGATCTGCGGCACGGACACGCTCGGCGTGGGCATCAACGTGCCGATCCGCACCGTGGTGTTCACCAAGCTCTGCAAGTTCGACGGCGAGAAGACCGGCCTGCTGACGGTGCGCGACTTCAAGCAGATCGCCGGGCGCGCGGGCCGCAAGGGCTACGACAGCCAGGGCACCGTGATCTGCCAGGCGCCCGAGCACGTGATCGAGAACAAGAAGCTCAAGGCCAAGGCCGACGGCGGCGCCAAGAAGGTCGTGTACAAGAAGCCGCCCGACAAGGGCTACGTGCACTGGGACGAGGCCACCTTCCAGCGCTTGATCGGCAGCGCGCCCGAGGCGCTGGAGAGCCGCTTCGACATCACGCACGGCATGATCCTCAACCTGCTGGCGGACTCGCCGAGCGGGCGGCTCGGTGGCTACCAGCACCTGGTGCAGCTGATCGCGGCGGCGCACGAGCGGCCGGTGATCAAGTCGCGGCTGCGCAGGAAGGCGCGCCAGCTGTTTCGCGCGCTGCTCGACGCGCAGATCGTGCAAGTGAAGCCGCTTCCCGGCAAGCCCGGCAGCTTCGTGCGCGTGAACCTGGAGTTGCAGAAAGAGTTCTCGCTCAACCAGACGCTGTCGCTCTACCTGGTGGAGACGATCGACAAGCTCGACCACACGGCCGAGAGCTACGCGCTCGACCTGGTGTCGCTCACCGAGTCGATCCTGGAGTCGCCCAGCGTGATCCTCACCGCGCAGCTCAAGGCGGCGCAGGGCGAGCTGATCAACCGGCTCAAGAGTGAGGGCGTCGAGTACGACGACCGCATGAAGGAGCTGGAGAAGGTCACCTATCCCAAGCCCAACGCCGAGTTCATCTACGAGACGTTCAACGCGTTCGCGGCCAAGCACCCGTGGGCGGGCGAGAACATCCGGCCCAAGAGCATCGTGCGCGACATGTACGAGCGCTTCGCGTCGTTCCCCGAGTACATCCGCGAGTACGGCATGGCGCGCTCGGAGGGCGTGCTGCTGCGCTACCTCAGCGACGCCTACAAGACGCTGGTGCAGACGGTGCCGGAGCCGGACAAGACCGACGCCGTGATCGACGTGATCGCGTACCTGCGCGCGTTGCTGGAGCGCATCGACTCCTCGCTGGTGACCGAGTGGGAAGAGCTGGTGGCGCCGCCGGTCGCGGGCGCCGCACCCGTGGAGCCCGAGCGCAGGAAGGACATCACGCGCGACCCCAAGGCGTTCGCCGCACGCGTGCGTCACGAGCTTCATGCGCTGGTGCGTGCGCTGGCCGCGCGCGACTTCGAGGAAGCCGAGGCCAGCGTGCACCCGGAGAGCGCGTTCGACATGGCCAAGATCGCGACCGCCATGGAGCGCTTCTATGGCGAGTACCCGGCGCTGATCACGGACCAGCGCGCGCGCACCACGGAGCGCACGCTGCTCGAGCGCAAGGAGCCGTACCTGTACCGCGTGCGGCACGTGCTGGTGGACCCCGAGGATGACAACCAGTGGTTTCTCGAGGGCGACATCGACCTGCGGGAAGATCCGGCGCCCGAGGGCGTGTTGTTGCGGCTGGAGCACCTCGGAAGCTGAGCGCATACAGCCTCGTACAAGCCCCACCCGGCACGCGGGTACGGCGCGTACGGAGCCCTTCCCGCAAGGGCTTGGGCGTGCGAATCTCGGCAGACGTTGTGGACGCGGGATCGCACGGGGGTGTGGAGACTGTGACCGTAAGGCCATCCGCCCATGGCTCGCTGGCGAAGACTCCCTTCGCCCACTTGCTGCTCTACCTGCAGGCTCGCAAGCTGTCGGGCACGCTGGCGATCTGGGCTGATCCCGCGTCGGGCAAGGGTGGCCAGGACCGCGTGCTGTTCGAGCAGGGCATGCTCACGGCGATGCGTCCGGTCGAGCCGGCCAAGACGCTGTACGCGGCGCTGATGCCCATGTTCGCGCGCGAGGACGGACCGTACGGCTTCTACGACGGGCAGAACTTGCTCGGGCAGACCGGCATCCTGCGTGAGCCCATCGACACCCACACGCTGCTCTCTCGCGGTGTACGTGTGCATGTGCACGAGGCGCTGGTCGACGGCGTGCTGGAGCGCGTGCGCGGACGTCAGCTCAAGCTGCGCAACGACTTCCCGCTGGAGAAGCTGGAGCTCAACCAGCGCGAGCTGCTGTTGATCGAGCCGCTGCGCGGCGTGGGGGCGAGCGTGGACACGCTGATCGGCTCGGGTGCGCTGCCGCCGCGCGACGCCAAGCGTGCGCTCTACCTGCTGACGCTGGTGAAGGCGGTCGAGGCGAGCGAGGGCCGCGGCAGCGTGCCCATCGACGCCAGCATGCCGGTCGACGTCGAGTCGTTCCGACCGGCGCGCGACTCCACGCTGCCGCGCGGCACGCTCGGCGACACGGTGAACCCGCCGCGCGCGCGCTCGCTGACGCCGCCGATCAGCGGCTCGATGCCGCTCTCCGGCTCCACCGCGCTGCCTTCGATCGCGCCCAAGCCCGCCAACGAGAACAGCGTGCCGAGCATGCCGCCGTCCGGCCTCGTCGCCACGGACGAGGCGCGCTGGCACGAGCTGGTCGCGCTGTTCAAGCGCATGGACGCGCTCACCCACTACGAGCTGCTCGGCGTGCCGCCCAGCGCCAGCGGGCAGGAGGCGCAGACCGCGTACTTCGCGCTCGTGAAGAAGTACCACCCGGACCGCTTGCCGCCCGCCTTCGCGCCGCTGACGCGCGCGGCGCAGGCGATGTTCGAGCGCATGACCGAGGCCAACGAGACGCTCAACCACGCCGAGCGACGCGCCGAGTACGACCGCCAGGTGCAGGGTGGCGGCGGCACGCGCGAGGCCGAGCGCACCATGCGCAACGTGCTGGAGAGCGCACTGGAGTTCCAGAAGGCCGAGGTCCACGTGCGCCGCCGCGAGTTCGCGCAAGCGCAGGAGCTCGTGCGCAGCGCGCTCAGCAAGAACCCCGACGAGGCCGACTACCACGCGCTCAACGCGTGGACCCTGCACCTCATCCACCCCGGCGCCGACGCCCCCATGGACGACATCCTGCGCTCACTCGACAAGGCGCTGAAGTCCAACCCACGCCACGAGCGCGCGCACTACTACCGCGGCGTGATCCTCAAGCGCCTCAAGCGCGACAACGAAGCCGTCCGCCACTTCCGCGCCGCCGCCGAGCTCAACCCCCATAACGTGGATGCAGCGCGGGAGGTCCGCTTGGCGTCGATGCGCCGCGACTCCAAGCCCCCCGCCGCCGGTCAAAACGTACTGTCGCGGCTGTTCAACAAGAAGTAGCGCGCGCCCTATTTGTCGGCACACGGATAGGCCGAGACGCAGATCACGATGTTGCACGATGCCGCGATGGCCGACAGCGCCATTGGGATCGCGACAGTTCGCATCTGCGTGGCCGTGACGAAGAGCGGGATATCGATCTCGACGTGGACCTCCTCGTCCGCGAGCTTCCGCAGCGCGCCGGCACTCGCCTCCAACACCTTTACGGCGTCGAGCACGGCCTGCTTCGTGTCGTCGAGCTCAGAGAGACAGCTCGAGAGCCCCGATTCCTCGAGCACCCGCTTCCGCTCGAGGTCTCCTTTCTCCCAGCTCCGATGCACGTCGAACCCAGGCAGCATCGCCTCGATCTGGGCCGCCGAAAGACGCTCGCTGCTAGCTCTGAACATGATCGTCATGGCGGTCTCCCGGCTTCACGTTACGTCGCAACGGACGATACGTCTGCACTTCATCGGCATGTGCATACAGTCTGTCCCGCGCGGGCTCCACGCAGGGCGGCCGAGCGCGGGTCACTCCACGTAGCGGGCGCGTTCCTCGGCGCTCGGCACGTAGCAGCGGTCGTACTTGCCGACGAGGCGATAGCGAACGCGAGCGAAGGCGGCGTACACGAGGTTCAGCAAGGGCAGCGGCATCAACCGTGCGACGCGGCCGAGGACCGACAGACGCGGGTAGACCTCGCGTGCCGCCTCGCCATCGACCAGCAGTCGTTCCTGCGCGGTGCCCACGTTGGCGACCAGGTAGATTCGATCGAGATCCTGCGGATCGCGTCCCTGCTTGATCAGGACGGCGCGTCCATAGTCGCCCTGGATGTGCGCGAAATGGAACGTGCGCGTGTGGTCCCAGCGCAGAATCAGCCCGACGAACCGATTGCAGAACACGCACACCCCGTCGACGAGGAGGACGTGCTTGCCACCCTCGACCAGCGCGGTCCGTCCCGTGACGCGCCAGGCGAGCGCGAGCAGCACCACGAGCGGGAGAACGATGACCAGAATGTTCATGGTCCCTTCACGCGCGAGCTCTCGGAAAGGTTACGCCGGGCGAGATCCTACGTCGTCAGCACGTTCGGACCGCTGGGGTTTTGCGCGCCAGGCGCGCCCTTCGTAGAGTCCCGGGCATGGGTCTCCTCACCTTCGGTCTCAACGTGACGCTGGACGGGTGCATCGATCATACGCAGGGCATCGCGGACGACGAGCTACACGACTTCTGGACGCAGCTCATGGATCAGAGCGGCGCGATGCTGTTCGGGCGCAACACCTACGAGCTGATGGAGGGCTACTGGCCCGCGGTGGCGCGTGACGAGAAGGCACCGCGCGCGATGCGCGAGTGGGCGCGGAAGCTGGAGGCGAAGGCGAAGTACGTGGTGTCGAGCTCGCGCAGCGAGTTCCCCTGGCAGAACACGATCAAGCTGCAGGGAGACCTTCGCGAGGCGATCGTGGCGCTCAAGGCCAAGACCGAGCGCGGTGTGCTCGTGGGTGCGCCGAAGCTCGCGGCCGCGCTCGAGGAGCTCGGTCTGATCGACGAGTACCGCGTCGTCGTTCATCCCGTGATCAGCGGCCACGGACCCACGCTTTTCCACGGCCTGTCGAGTGCGCGGCAGCTCGAGTTGATCGCGACCCAGCGCTTCAAGAGCGGCGTGCAGGCGCTCCACTTCCGTCGCAAGACGGCGTGAGCCAGGGCGTCACTGCACTGCGAGCGTGGCGGTGCGCGTGGTGGCGAAGCGGACGAGGGCGCTCTCGACGCCTTGCATCTCGGTCGACAGCGCGATCACGCGGCGTACGACGATGGAGGCTTGCGGGTCGGCCTCCAGGAGCGCGAGCTTGGCAGCGGGTAGCGTGAACTGGCCGTCGTCGCGGGCGGAGCAGGAGAGCACGCTGCCGCCGGCGTAGATCTCCAGCTCCAGCTGGGCGCGCATGTCCTCCGGGTCCCAGGCGAGCTGCACGTCCGCGTCGCGCGCGAGCGTGAGCGGTGGCTTGCCGTCGAGCCGCAGGCCGTCGACAGCGCTCGGAGCCGAGAGTGTGAGCTCGAAGTGGCCGATGCCCTGCTCGCCGAGGGCCGAGAGCGCGTACTCGTCCCGCTCGACGCCACCGTCTGCCGCTTCCAGCTCGGCGCCCGTGGCGTAGAACCAACCAGACGCGGTGCTGGCGAGGTCGGGGAACAGGCGCGGGGCGAGCGTCTGCACGCGTCCGCCGACGCGCAGCGAGATGTCGCCGATGGACAGCAGCTCCAGCTTGGCGTCGGGCGCGAGCGGGAAGCCGTCGAGGCGGCTCGAGACGCTGCAGCCCTCGCCCTCGCGTGCATCGACACCGAGCAGCTTCAGCACGGAGCTGCCGTCGAGACCGGAGAAGCGCGCGACCTT
>JBEVNG010000314.1:0-10471 GCA_040508235.1 Polyangiales bacterium
TGCTCAAGGCGCTCGCACGCACCAGCGGCAAGCAGGTCGGCGGCGGCGTCAACTACTACCTGAACGGCCACTTCCTCAAGGCCCAGGCCGACTACTTCTACGTGTTCGGCGACGACTTCGGGCGCGGCCAACATGTCGCGCGCGTACAAATCGACGCCAGCTTCTGAGCGCTTCCACCGGTGATGATCATGAACAAGCAACTCGTCTCGATCCTCTCTCTCGCCCTCGGCCTCGCTGCATGCGGAGGCGACAAGCCCGCCGCCGACACGCAGGGCAAGGAGCAAGCGCTCTCGCCGGTGGAGCTGCTCAACGTCTCCTACGATCCGACCCGCGAGCTCTACGAGCAGTACAACAAGGAGTTCAGCGCGTTCTGGAAGAAGGAGAAGGGTCAGGACGTGACCATCCGCCAGTCGCACGGCGGCTCCGGCAAGCAGGCGCGCGCGGTGATCGACGGCCTCGAGGCCGACGTGGTCACGCTGGCGCTCGCGTTCGACGTCGACGCGCTGCACGAACAGGGCAAGCTGATCCCGGACACCTGGCAGTCGCAGTTCCCGGAGAAGAGCTCGCCGTACACCTCGACGATCGTGTTCATCACGCGCGAGGGCAACCCCAAGGGCATCAAGGACTGGTCGGACCTGGTGAAGCCCGGTGTCGCGGTGATCACGCCCAACCCCAAGACCTCGGGCGGCGCGCGCTGGACGTACCTCGCGGCGTGGGGCTACGCGCGCAAGCAGGCCGGCGGCAGCGACGCGACCGCCAAGGAGTTCGTGAAGAAGCTGTACGGCAACGTGAAGGTGCTCGACTCGGGCGCGCGCGGCTCGACCACCACCTTCGTGCAAAACGGCATCGGTGACGTGCTGCTGTCCTGGGAGAACGAGGCCGCGCTGATCCTCAAGGAGTCGGGCGCCGACAAGTTCGACGTGATCGCGCCGCCGACCAGCATCCTCGCGGAGCCGCCGGTCGCCGTGGTCGAGAAGAACGCCAAGAAGCACGGCACCAGCGACGTCGCCAAGGCGTACCTCGAGCACCTGTACAGCCCCGAGGGCCAGGAGATCGCGGCCAAGAACTTCTACCGCCCACGCTCCGCGGACGCGGCCAAGAAGTACGAGAAGAACTTCCCGGCCATCGAGCTGTTCACCATCGACCAGGAGTTCGGCGGCTGGGCCAAGGCCCAGAAGGAGCACTTCGTCGATGGCGCCAGCTTCGACCAGATTTACGCGGAACAAGGGAAATGAGCGAGGTCGCCGTCGCCGAAGAGCGCGTCACACGGCGCCTCTCGTTGTATACGTTGCCGCGCATGCTGCTCGGTAAACGTCGTGTATTGCCAGGCCTCGGGCCCACCCTGGGCTTCACCTGGTTCTACCTCAGCGCGATGGTGCTGATCCCGATCGGCGCGCTGGTGCTCAAGGCGTCGGCGCTGTCGTGGGATCAGGTCGTCTCGATCATCACCAACCCGCGCACCTCGGCGGCGCTCAAGCTCTCGTTCGGCGCCTCGGCGGCGGCGGCGTTGCTGAACACGCTGGTCGGCACGCTCGTGGCCTGGGTGCTCGCGCGCTATCGCTTCTACGGGCGCTCGCTGCTCGACGCGATCGTGGACTTGCCGTTCGCCCTGCCCACCTCGGTCGCGGGCATCGCGCTCACCTTCGTGTACTCGGAGCACGGCTGGGTCGGTGGTCTGTTCGCCAAGGTCGGCTTGCCCATCGCCTTTACGCGTCTGGGCATCGTGGTCGCGCTGACCTTCGTCGGCATGCCGTTCGTGGTGCGCACGGTGCAGCCGGTGATCCAGGAGATCGACGTGCAGATCGAGGAGGCGGCGGCGTCACTCGGCGCGACCAAGCTGCAGACCTTCGTGAAGGTGCTGTTGCCGATGCTCGGGCCAGCGATCGGCGCGGGCTTCGCGCTGTCGTTCGCGCGCGCGGTCGGCGAGTACGGCTCGGTGTTGGTCATCGCCGGCAACATGCCGATGAGGACCGAGATCGCGCCGCTGTTGATCGTGAGCAAGCTGGAGCAGTTCGACTACGCGGGCGCCGCGGTGATCGGCGTCACCATGCTGGCGGTCTCGCTGGCGCTGCTGATCACGGTGCAGCTGCTGGAGCGCCAGGTGGAGAAGCGCTTCGGAGGAGACCCGTCATGAGCAGCCGTTCGATCGTGCGCAGCGAGACCCCACGCGGCTTCGGCATCGTGCTGGTGGTGCTGGCCACGCTGTTCCTCGCGTTGTTGGTGCTGGTGCCGCTGGCGGCGGTGCTCGGTACCGCCTTTCAGAAGGGCTTCGAGCCGTTCTGGAACGCCATCCGCGATCCCGACACCATCTCCGCGATCAAGCTGACGTTGATCACGACCGCGATCGCGGTGCCGCTCAACGCGGTGTTCGGCGTGGCGGCGGCCTGGGCGATCACCAAGTTCGACTTCAAGGGCAAGTCGCTGCTGGTGTCGCTGATCGACCTGCCCTTCACCGTCTCGCCGGTGGTCGCGGGTCTCCTCTTCGTGCTGCTGTTCGGCTCGCGCGGTCTGCTCGGACCCGCGCTCTCGGACACCGGCATCCGCATCGTCTACGCAACGCCCGGCGTGATCATCGCAACCATCTTCGTGACCTTCCCCTTCATCGCGCGCGAGCTGATCCCGCTGATGCAGGCGCAGGGCAACGAAGAAGAGCTGGCCGCGATCACGCTCGGGGCGAACGGCTGGCAGACGTTCTGGCGCGTCACGCTGCCGAACATCAAGTGGGGCTTGCTCTACGGAACCGTCGTGTGCACGGCGCGCGCGATGGGCGAGTTCGGCGCGGTCAGCGTCGTCAGCGGGCACGTGCGTGGCTTGACCAACACGCTGCCGCTCCACGTCGAGATCCTCTACAACGACTATCACCAGATCGAAGCGTTCTCGGTGGCGTCGTTGCTGACGACGATCTCGTTGGTCGCGCTGGTCATCAAGAAGTTGATCGAGAAAAAGGGCCTGTTGTCGGCCCACGGTGGGTAACCATGAGCATCGAAGTTCGCGACGTATCGAAGCGCTGGGGTCACGTGGTCGGCCTGGACAAGGTCAGCGTGCACGTGGAAACCGGTGAGCTGATCGCGCTGCTCGGACCCTCCGGCTCGGGCAAGACCACGCTGCTGCGCATCATCGCGGGGCTGGAGTCGGCGGACCAGGGGCAGGTGTACTTCGGCGGCGAAGACGCCACGGAGGCGCGCGTGCGCGACCGCGGCGTGGGCTTCGTATTCCAGCACTACGCCCTGTTCAAGCACATGAGCGTGGCCGACAACATCGCGTTCGGCCTGCGCGTCATGCCGCGCGATCGGCGCCCCACCGAGGAGAAGATCAAGGCCAAGGCCGAGCAGCTCCTGCACCTCGTTCAGCTCGAGGGCATGGGCACACGCTTTCCGGCGCAGCTCTCGGGAGGGCAGCGGCAGCGGGTGGCGCTCGCGCGCGCGCTGGCGGTCGAGCCTCGCGTGCTGCTCCTGGATGAGCCCTTTGGCGCCCTGGATCAGCGCGTGCGCGAGGAGCTGCGCAGTCGCCTGCGCCGCTTGCACGACGAGCTACGCGTCACGACCGTGCTGGTCACGCACGATCAAGAAGAGGCGCTCGAGGTCGCCGACCGCGTGGTGGTGATGCAGAAGGGCCGGATCGAGCAGGTCGGCACGCCAGAGGAGATCGTCGACCACCCCAAGACGCCGTTCGTGAACGAGTTCGTCGGCGACGTGAACACTCTCCAGGGCGTGATCGAGGATGGTCACGCGCGCATCGGTGCGCTGCGTGTGCCGGCGGATGGGCATGCGGCGGGCACCAAGGTGCGCGCGTTCGTACGCACCTACGATCTGAAGATGTGGCGCGACGAGCAGGGCATCGCGACCGTCACGCAGATGCACGCGCTCGGCGACAAGGTGAAGGTCAGCACCAAGCTGGACGGGGCGGGCGAGCTGCTCGCGCAGTTCCCGCGGCGCTCTTCACTGCTGCGCGGCGTGGAGCCCGGATGCCGCGTCGCCGTCGAGGTGACCCTCGCGCGCATCTACCCCGAGTGAGCGGCGGCGCTCCGCGAAGAAGCGCACCACGCTGAGCACCAGCGCAAAGGCTAGCCAACCGAACAGGCTGGAGCGGGGGCCGCGCTCGGAGACGAACGGCAGGGCGACCAGGCCGAGTGTCGTGACGAAGACAAGCGCGACTCTCATACGGGGACGCTAGCGCAAGGTTCGTTCCACGCGAAATCTGCATGATTTCGTGTGCGCTGTGCCTCGGTGTGCCAGGCCCCAGCGCCTCAGTAGGACCGCGGCGTCACTCTTCGTAGATCATCTTCCGGCTCATCCCGCCGTCCGCCACGAAGTTCTGGCCGGTGATGAAGCCGGCTTCGGCCGAGAGCAGGAATGCGATCAAGCTCGCGAGATCCGAGGGCTGCCCCACGCGACCGACAGGGTGCTGGGCGTGGTCCTCGTCGCGCAGTGGACCCAGGGTGACGCGCTTGGCCGAGAGCACGCGCGTGTCGACCCAGCCCGGGCTCACGGCATTGACGCGGATGTTCGGGCCGAGGCTGATCGACAGCGCGTGCGTGAGCGAGAGCAGCGCGCCCTTGCTCGATGCGTAGGCCTCGTGGTTCTTCTCGGACTGCAGCGCACGCGTGGAGGCGACGTTCACGATTGCCGCGCGCGAGCTCTTGCGCAGCGCGGGAACCGCATGCTTCACGCACAGGAACGAGCTGGTCAGGTTCACGCGCAGGATGTTCTCCCAGGCTGACAGCTCCAGCTGCTCGATGGGCGCGTTGTACGGATTGCTGATCGCCGCGTTGTTGACCAGCGCATCGAGCCCGCCGAAGTGGCCCACCGTCTCGACCACCGCCTGCAGCACCTGATCTTCGTTGGAGACGTCGACGTCGAGCACCAGCGTGCGCTCCGTGGGCAGCGCCTCCGCCACGACGGCCCGCGCGGTGGCATCGCGCTCGAAGATCGAGACCCGGTAGCCGTCGTGCAGCAGGCGCTCGGCCGCGGCGCGACCGATGCCCTGGCCACCGCCGGTCACGATGGCCACCGGAGGGGCAAAGTTGGTTTCTTGGCGCATACCCGGAGGCTGCCGGACTGAAACAAATCTTGCAAACGAACACGTGAGCCCGGGAGGGGTCCGCGGCCCGAGCACGAATTCGATTGGGGCTATACTCGGCGGGTTCTGCGCGCACTTAGGGTGCTCGCCGGGAGGGTCAGCGTGGCACGTCCCACCATCCAGCTCATTCGCGCTCTACGCGACACCGCCAAGCGGCTCGACGGAGGCAGCGCGTACAAGTGGTCCCACTTCGGCCAATGCAACTGCGGGAACCTCGCGCAGACCATCACCTCGCTCACGCCGGAGGAGGTCTACCGAGCGGCCTTCGAGCGGGCGGGGGACTGGGGCCAGCAGGCGCTCGAGTTCTGCCCCACCAGCGGCTACCCGATCGACTTCGTGTTGGCGCGGCTGTTCTCGATCGGGGTAGAGCAGGACGACGTCCGCCACCTGGAGCGACTCACGGATGCGCGCGTGCTCAGGCGGCTCGGCGTGCAGGAGCTGGCCCACAACCGGCGCGAGAACGTGGTGATGTACATGCGCGCGTGGGCGGACCTGCTGGAGGAAGCGTTGCCCGTCGAGGCGGACTGGTCACTGGCCGCCGAGTGAGATCCCGGCTCGCTCTCGTGCTGCTGATCGCGCTCGGCGCCGGCGTCGCGCGCGCCGATCCTCCGCCTGCGGTGGGGGAACCGCTGCTGCCGGCGCCCAAGGAGAGCCCGGAGGAGCCGCCGCTTCGTCGTGAGACGGAGCCGCCGCCGGAGCCGCCCAAGCCGCGCAGCAAGAAGGGGCGGCCCAAGCCCTCGCGCCTGCCGCCTCCGAATCGGCCCGTGCGCGGCGAGGTCGACGAGTCGGACGACGACGACGAAGACAAGCTCGAGGACTTCCTCGATGCGCTGCCCAAGGTGGACCCGGCGCCCGAGCTCTCGCCGCTGCCCGAGCTGGAGCCGGCGGTCAGCCAGTTCATCGAGACGTTGCCCGAGTCCGTGCAAGACACGGCCGCCAGCGTCGCCGTCTCGATGACCAAGTCGCGGCGTCCGCCCGAGCACCTGCTGCGCAGCATCTTCGGCCTGCCGCGCGGTCGCTTCGGCACCGGTACAGCGTGGCTGCCCGACGAGTCGCCGTTGCTCGCCTCCGTGCCGCACTTCGGCAAGTGGGGCCTCGCCATCTCCGGCAACGTCTACGCGGGCTACGACTACTACAGCAGCGAGCGCGGCGGGAAGCGCTTCTTCGGCCGCAACACCTTCATGGGCTCGCTGTTCCGAACCTTCGAGCACAGCGAGTGGCTGTTTCGCGCGGCGATCAGCCTGGAGCCGCTGACGATCGGCGACCGCGGCTACCCGCAGGTGCTGCAGAGCGGGCAGCAGGCCGACGGCGAACGCGTGGCCGACCGCATGTACGCGCTCGACTTCTTCCGCGAGCTCGCCACGACCTACAGCTGGGAAGTCACCCGCGACTGGGGCGCGATGTTCTACGCGGCGCTCGCGGGCGAGCCGGCCATCGGCCCGGTGACGTTCACGCAGCGCGTCTCGGCCAGCCCGGATCCGCTCGCGCCGCTGGGCTTCGTGGCCCAGGAAAACTCGCACACGGCGTTCGGCGTGCTGACGGTCGGCGCGTTCACGCGCACGATGAAGTTCGAGGCCTCGTGGTACAACGGCTCGCTGCCGGGTGATCACAAGTTCACGATCGCGATCCGCAGGCCGGACTCGTACGCCGCGCGCGTCAGCTGGAACCCATTCAGCTGGCTGAGCACGCAGCTCTCCTACGCCTACCTCGGCAACCCCAGCCGCCACGATCCGGGCCGGTCGGATCACCGCTTCACCACCTCCGCCACTTACACGCGCTGGCGGGCCAACGACTCCGGGCTCGCGGCCACGCTCGCGTTCGCCGAGCGCGTCAGCAACCGCAACCAGCTCAACACCTCCCTGATGGCGGAGGCGTACTGGAACATCGACGGGCACAACGCGGTGTTCGGGCGCTGGGATCTGCTGCAGAAGAGCGGCGAGGAGCTGATCCTCCCGGAGCCAACCACCGAGCTATTCGCGATCGGCGCGCTCGGTGCCGGCTACATCTATTACTTCGGCCCCTTTATCTCGCTGACGCCCGGCCTCGGGTTGCGTGGCTCGATCAACCTGATGGAGGACGACCTGGCGCGCTTCTACGGCGGGCAGGCCGCCTACGGCCTGATGGTGTTCGCGCAGCTGCGTACGGCGGCGCTCCCTCTCGGAGGCACGTAGACTAGCGGGCGCATGATCTGCCTGCTGTACGCCCATCCCTACCCGGACCGCTCGCGCGCCAACCGCGCCCTGCTGGCCGGGGTTCGTGACCTGCCCGGGCTGGACCTGCGGCCGCTCTACGACCTCTATCCCGACTTCGACATCGACGTGGAGGCCGAGCAGCGCGCGCTGACCCGCGCCCGCGTAATCGTGCTGCAGCACCCGTTCTACTGGTACGGGGTGCCCGGGCTGATGAAGCACTACTTCGACAAGGTGCTGCAGCTCGGCTGGGCCTACGGCACGCCGAAGAAGGCGCTGCAGGGCAAGACCTGTCTCTGGGTCACCACCACGGGCGCACCCACCAGCGGCTACGCCAGCGACGGCATACATCGGCTGCCGTTCGCGGAGTTCGTGCCCGCCATCGAGCAGACCGCGCGCTTCTGCGGCATGCGCTGGGCCGAGCCCGTGACGGTGTTCGGCGCGCAGCGCATCGAGGACGAAGAGCTCCAGGAGAGCGCCACCCTGTACCGCGAACGTCTGCAGCAACTGGCGAGGGGATGACGATGGCGCACGGCATGATGGTCGACGCGTTGATCTTCCTGGGCGCCGCCGTGGTGTGCGTGCCAATCGCGAGCCGGCTCAAGCTCGGCTCGGTGCTCGGCTACCTCGCCGCCGGCTGCATCATCGGACCGCAGGCGCTGCGCCTGGTCGCCGACCCGCACGCGATCATGGAGTTCGCGGAGCTGGGTGTGGTGCTGATGTTGTTCGTGATCGGGCTGGAGCTCGATCCGCGCAGGCTGTGGGAGCTGCGGCGTGTGGTGTTCGTGGGCGGCGCGCTGCAGCTGGTCAGCACCGCGGGCGCGCTCACCGTCGGCGGCCTGGCGGTCGGCTTGCCGTGGCAGGCGTCGTTGATCGCGTCGCTCGCGCTGTCGCTGTCATCGACCGCGATCGCGATGCAGACGATGAGCGAGAAGAACCTGAACGGCGCGCCGATCGGACGCGCGGCGTTCGGCGTGCTGTTGTTCCAGGATCTGGCGGCGGTGCCGATCATGAGCCTGGTGCCGTTGCTCGCGCCGGCCGGCAGCGTCGAGCCGTTCCAGTGGATCAACCTGGGCAAGGGCGTGCTCGCGATCCTGCTGGTGGTCGGCGTCGGCCGCTACGCGACGCGGCCGCTGCTGAGCATCGCCGCGCAGACGCACATGCGCGAGATCTTCACCGCCATCTCGCTGCTGCTCGTGCTCGGCATCGCGCACGTGATGGCGCTGGCCGGCTTGTCGATGGCGCTGGGCGCGTTCCTGGCCGGCGTGCTGCTGGCGGGCAGCGAGTACAGGCGCGCGCTGGAGACGGACATCGAGCCGTTCAAGGGCCTGCTGATGGGCCTGTTCTTCATCGCGGTCGGCATGTCGATCGACTTCGCGCTGCTAGCCGAGAAGCCGGCGCTGGTGCTGGGGTTGTTGGTCGGCTTTCAGGTGCTCAAGCTGCTCGCGCTGCGCGCGATCACGCCCAAGTTCGAGATCGCGGGCACGCAGCGCCTGCTGTTCGCGTCGTTGCTCGCGCAGGGCGGCGAGTTCGCGTTCGTGGTGTTCGGCGTCGCGCGCGCCAGCAAGGCGCTGCCCAGCGACTACGAGGGCGTGCTGACGCTGGTGGTGGCACTGTCGATGGCGCTGACCCCGTTCCTGATCATCCTGTGCGACCGGCTGGCCGCCAACGCCGCCGACGATCAAGCGCGCGCGTACGACGCGATCGAGGACGAGAACCCGCAGGTGATCATCGCGGGCTTCGGGCGCTTCGGGCAGATCGTGGGGCGCCTGCTGCTCGCCACCGGTCATCGCGCCACCGTGCTCGATCACGACCCGAGCTCGATCGAGATGCTGCGCAAGTTCGGCTTCCGCGTGTTCTACGGCGACGCCACGCGCATGGACTTGCTGGAGGCCGCCGGCATCGCGCACGCCAAGCTGCTGATCAACGCGATCGACGATCAGGAAGACAGCCTGGAGCTGGTCGACGCGGTGCGCGAGAAGTTCCCCAAGCTGCCGATCCTCGCGCGCGCACGCGGCGTCAACCACTACTACGAGCTGTACGAGCGCGGCGTGGAGATCATCGAGCGCGAGACGTTCGAGTCGGCGCTCGCGCTGGGTCGGCACGCGCTGACGAAGCTGGGCAAGCCGCCGTTCGAGGCGCGCGAGCTGGCGGACCGCTTCCGTCGGCATAACGTGAGCTCGCTGGAGACGATGGCGCCACACCGGCTGGACGAGGCCAAGCGGCTGACCATCGCCAAGGCCGGACGCGAAGAGCTCGAAGCGCAGTTCGAACGCGACCGAGAGCTGCGTAGAATCGGTGTCGAAGGGCCTGCGTGGCAGCGGGACGAGGGGGGCACTTGAGCGTACGCAATCGTGGGTCGCAACCGACCGACAGGGGATGGGCTGGACTCGTGAAGATCCTGGCGGCGGCGGCCGGTGTGTTGATCGGCCTGATCATCCTGTTCTCGAACGTGGTGACGCGCGTGGAGGTCGGCAACGTGGGCCTGCGCGTGAACCTGGCGGGGCCGTCGCGCGGCGTGGAGAGCGTGCCGGTGGTGACGGGCTGGGTCTGGTACAACCCGTTCACCGAGCAGATCGTCGAGTTCCCCACCCGCGTGCTGTCGGTGACCTGGACGCACGACCGCAGCGAGAACCGCGACTTCGACGAGTCGATCACGTTCGCGTCGGCGGAGGGCCTGACCATCAATGCCGACGTCGGCTTCGCGTTCCACATCGAGCCGAGCATGGCGCCGCGCCTCTACACGCGCTTTCGTCAGGCCGACATCAACGTGCTCGCCCACGGCTACATTCGGAACCTGGTGCGCGACGCGCTCAACGAGGTCGCCTCCACGATGCCGGTGCAGGACATCTACGGCGCCAAGAAAGGTGAGCTGTTGTCGCACTCCCGCGAGCGCATCGCGGCCGCCTTCAAGAACGATGGCATCGGCGTGGACCAGCTGACGTTCGCCGCCAGCCTGCGCATGCCGGAGAGCGTGGAGCAGGCGATCAATCGCACCATCGAGCAGACGCAGGCCGCGATCTCCGCGCAGAACCGCGTCGCGCAAGTCGAGGCGGAGGCGAAGCAAAAAGTCGCGCAGGCCACCGGCGAGGCGGAGGCGGTGCTGATGCGCGCCAAGGCCGAGTCCGAGGCCAACCGGCTGCTGACGCAGTCCCTGTCGCCGCAGCTCATGGAGTACAAGAGACTGGAAAAATGGGATGGCA
>JBEVNG010000336.1:0-7621 GCA_040508235.1 Polyangiales bacterium
TACATCTCGGTGCGCACCGGCTCGGCGCCCGAGGCCAACGCCATCCGCATCGCCAAACCCGACGCCGACATGGCCTTCGACGGCGCGGCCTGCATCGGCTGCGGCGCCTGCGTCGCGGCCTGCCCCAACGCCTCGGCCTCGCTGTTCACCTCCGCCAAGCTGGGTCACCTCAACCTGCTCCCGCAGGGCCAGCCGCAGAAGGACCGCCGCGT
Organism: Polyangiales bacterium; assembly: GCA_040508235.1. Classification (GTDB taxonomy): domain Bacteria; phylum Myxococcota_A; class Polyangia; order Polyangiales; family DASUME01; genus DASUME01. Next base: position 213 of record JBEVNG010000336.1, read on the forward strand.
GATCGCGATGGTCGCCAAGATGGACGAGGAAGGCTTCGGCTCCTGCACCAACCACCGCGAGTGCGAGGCGGCCTGCCCGAAGGAGATCAGCATCGCCTTCATCGCCCGCATGAACCGCGACTTCATCAAGGCCTCTGCCAGCAAGCGTCCCGAAAAGGCGATCGCCGGTCCGGGCTGAGCGCACCGTTTGGCTGCCATTCGGCGGCCAGACGGCGCTACGCTCGCCCGATGATCCCGTGCGTTCGCCCTGCCCCGCTGTCGCCCGGCGCCAGCTTGCGCGTCGTGGCCGCCTCCAGCCCGTTCGAGCGCGAGCGCTACGTGCGCGGGCTGGCTCTCCTGCGCACGCGCTACACGGTCAGCGAGGGGCGCTCGCTGTTCGCCAAGCGGGGCTTCCTCGCGGGGGACGACGACCTGCGCCTGCACGACCTGCGCGACGCACTCGGCTCCGACGCGCACGCGATCGTGCCTCCGCGCGGGGGCTACGGGGCGACGCGCCTGTTGCCCTCGCTCGACGTGGACGAGGTCAGCGGCGCCAGCAAGTGGCTGGTCGGCTTCAGCGACGTCACGGCGCTGCACGCGCTGTGGGCGCGCGCGGGCCTGTGCTCGATCCACGGGCCGATGGTGTGCTCCCTGCCCGAGGCGTCGGTGGAGCTGCAGCGTCGCTGGTTCGCGCTGCTGGAGGGAGCGCCGCCGCCCCCGCTCACGGAGCTGACCTCGGTGATCGGCGGGCGCGCGGAGGGCCGTCTGTTCGGCGGCAACCTCTCGGTGCTCGCCGCGCTGATCGGCACCCCGTACTTCCCGGACCTGACGGACACCGTGCTCGCCCTGGAGGACGTCGGAGAGCGGCCGTATCGGCTCGACCGCATGCTGACCACGATGCTGCAGGCGGGCGTGCTCACCGGCGTACGCGCGGTGATCCTCGGCCGCTTCACGCGCTGTGATCCCGGCCCGGACGGCACCAGCGCCGACGACGTGCTGGCCGAGCAGCTGGGCTCGCTGGGTGTGCCCGTGGTGCGCGACGCACCGTTTGGTCATGTGCACGAGAACACGCCGCTGCTACTCGGCGCGCACGCGACCGTCGACGCCACCTACGGGCGCGTCGACTTCCAAGTCTGAGCTTACTGGGTCGCCAGGCAGATGGTGCCGGCGCAGGCGCAGCTCCAGGGGCCGCCGTCGGTCGGGTAGTAGAGCCCGAAGATGTTGCACATCTGGTCCTTGCCCAGCTCGCCGAAGCGCACCGGGGTGGAGCTCGGGTTGCTGAACTCGCACTCGAAGCTGAGCTTCTCGCCCTTCTTCACCTGCACGTACCCGGTCTTGGCGCCCCAGATGGCCTTGTCGTCCATGGCGGGGTTTTTGACGCGGTAGTTGTAGAAGGCGTTGCCAGGCACGTCCCAGTCACGCGTGTCGTAGATCATCTCGCTCGAGCCATCGAGCTTGTCGTGCCAGACGGTGAAGCGCGTGCCGTGCTCGTGGAAGTGGCCGGTGACGAGGTTGATGTAGCGGTCGGTTGGCGCCTCGCAGCCCGCGCGCGCGGTCTTGACCCCGGTCGCTCCCGGCGGCACGTAGATGGCGCCCTGGAAGAACGTGATCATGTCGACGAGCTGCTTCACTTTCTCCTTGGGCACCGCGCGCAGGTAGACCCAAGCCTCCTTGAGCAGCGGCTTGTCGGTGGTGTTGATGTAGTGCATGTCGATGCGCATCAGCTGGTTGGCCTTGATCAGCTGACCGGAGCCGAACTCCGGATCGCCTTCCTTGGCGGCCTTGACGCCGGCGCCTCCGCCCTCGATGGTGATGTCGATCTGCGGATCCTGCGAGCCGAGCAGCCACACGTCGCCGAGCGCCTCGGCCTGGTTGCACGGCACCTGCTTGTTGAGCTCCAGCCCCGCCGCGCGCTCCTCGGGCAGCATGGTGACGATCAGGTGGTGCGAGTTGGGACGCATGCGACCGTGGTACGCGTCGACGTAAATGTCCTGCGTGTTGGTCGAGCGCACGTAGACGCAGTCCTCGACCTCGGCGCCCGGCGCGATGGTGTACTTGGCGATCTCCTCGGGCGTGGGCGGCGCGCCGTTCACGCTCTGCGGACCATAGCGGAGCAGTACACCCTCTTGCTCGTTCGCGGGTGCACACAGCGCGTACGCATCACCCGGGAAGCCGGTGTTGACGGGGCACAGCGCGGCGCCGCGGCTGTCGACGCAGCGCGCCTCTCCGGGCTTGCAGCCCTCCTCTCCCTGGGCGCGGCTGTCGTTGAAGGTGCGGTCCTCTCCATCGTCCGAGCCGCAGCCGAACGACGCGACCGCCACCAGCGCAGAAGCGAAGATCAATCCATGTCGCATGTGCAGTCTCCTCGTTGACTACGACGAAACACGATCGCGCCTGCGCCACGAACGACGCATCAGCACGACCAGAACCAGAGCGAGCCAGCCGGCCCGCGACGAAGACGCGAGTGCGCAGCCGTCCTTGGAAGAGCGCGCCGCCAGGGCGCCGGCGTCGGGCATCGTCACGGCGGGCTGCGGTGTGACGGGGCCGGCGTCGTAGCCGACCGGAAGACGGCCGGCGTTGCGGTCGTACGCCTGCCCCGCGAGGCCGCAGAACACACGCTGCGAGCCGTCGATGGTCACGTCGTAGGCCGAGCAGAAGGGCGTGAAGGGATAGTGCCCCGCGCAGCACCAGGAAGGGCCCGCGTTGAGCTGCGCGCTGCATGCGGCGACGACGTCGGTGCCCGGACAGCTGACCTGCGCCGCGACCTGATCGAGCCGCGCGCGCTCCGTGAACACGCCGCTGGTGGGATCGAGCGTGCCGTAGCGGTCACGCTTGCAGGAGCGCAGCGTGTTGGCGTCCGCGTCCCAGCCGAGGCAGTCGACGAACTGCGTGCCCGCCACGAGCTTCAGCGGCTCGCCCGTGCGCGGCGCGGTCCACAGGCCGCCCGTCGCGTCGTTGCTGCTGGCGTCACCCGCGTCGCCCACGAACAGCCGACCGTCCGGCGCGAACACCACGCCCGACGTCTCGCGGATGTCGCCGTAGGTGCGGAACGTGACGCCGCCGTCTTCACTCAGCAGCAGCGTGTCGGTGGCGCCATCGCGGTACGTGACGGCGAGCACGCGCTGTGCATCCCGCGGATCGACGGCGAGCAACGTGAAGCCATCTTGCTGACTGGCGGGCAGCTCACTGACCTCACGCCAGCTGACGCCGGCATCGTCCGAGGCGAACACGCGGAAGGTCTCGCGCACGTCGAGCGCGCCGACCGCGACCGCCGCGCTGGCGTAGAGGCGCGTGGGTCCCGCGATCAGATCCGCGCCGTACACGCGCTGCAGGGGCTGCTCGGCACGCAGCGCGCCGAGCGTGGTCCAGGCACCGGCGGCGTCGCGGCGACGAAGCTCCGCCTTCGCGGTGGTCGCCTCGCCCTCGCCGGCGCGCGTCGTGACCAGCGCGAGCACGTTGCCGCTGGCATCGAGGCGCAGGCCGTTCACCCACGCCGGGTCGAGCTGCTTGCTCCATGCGCAGCCGTTGCCGTCGTCGCTCCACAGGCCGTTCAGCTGACCGACCAGCAGCTTGCCGCTGGCATCGATCAACGTCGCCGCCGCGGACGGAACCTTCTGGCCGGAGATCGAGCGCAGCTTGTCGCGTGCGTCGGCGGTCGGCGTGATCGCCTGGCTGCACATCGCCGTGAAGGTGGTGCCGCCGTCGCGACTGATCAGGAAGCCCTCGCTCGCGAGCCCCCAGCGCACCACCACGTGCCGCGCGTCGTCCGACTGCACCAGCACCTGCACCATGCGCTCCACGGGCCCCGACGCCTGCACACGCGCGGCCAGCGCGGCGATGAGCAGCGCCGGCAGCACACGGATCAGGGAGAGCAAAGGTCGCATGACGGTCTCGATTGCTACCAGACCGCGTCTGCGCTGTCGTTCGTGAAACCCTGACGCAATTAGCGAACTTGCATGGGCGTCGGTCGCCTAAAGTCAGCACCTGCCTGCGCTGCCCACGCGAAGGCGCACGAGCAGCGCGCGCGGTCGATAGGCGGCGGCGACAGTGCGTAAGAACGCGTGCACGCGACGCGCTCAAGTTGGGACACTTTCGTGTGTCCACGCGAGTCAATGCTCGCGCGCGAGTGGCCGCGCAGGCTGCACGTTTCTAGTCACCGTGCTTGCAGTGGCGTTAACTCCGCACAGCCCAGCGCCGGAGCGCGTTGCGCAGCGCCCCGCCGTTCGCGAAGCCGAGCAGCTGCACGCGCTCCCGCGGGCTGAGCGTCTCGAAGCCGAACAGCGCGCTGGCCTCGCGGAACAGCGCGTCCTCGCGCTGCCTGGCACGCTCGATCAGCGTGCGGAACGTGTGTCCTCCGCGCGCGAGCCGGCGCTGCAGCGTGCGCGGGCTGATGCCCAGCAACGTGGCGATGCGCTCGGCGCGTGCATCCGTGCTCAGCAGCTGCGTCAGCAAGCCGTCGACGCGCTGCTCCAGGCTGGCGTCGGCGAGCGCGCGCAGCTGCTGCTCGGCGTGTGCGAGCTGCACGCGGTACGCCTCCGGGTCGGCTCCGGGCAGCGACGTGCGCCACCAGCGAAGGTCGAGCTCCAGCTGCAAGGCAGGCTGACCGAAGCGCAGGTCGCGGGTGCCGAGCACACGTTCGTGCACCGCCGTGGAGCGTGGACGCGGGTACGAGAACGCGACGCTCCGTGGCGCGATCGAGCGGTCGCGATACAGCGCGCGCCAGAGCTCCACCTGATGCGTCGCGCGGCAGTCCTCCTCGGCGCGATCGAAGCGGACGCCGTCGGGCGGCGCGTAGGTGATCGACACCGAGCGCTCCCGCTCGTGCAGCGAGACGCGCACCGTGTCGACCAGCAGCGGCGCCACGCGCGGGTAGACGGCGTACACCGTGGCGAGATCGGGCGCGCTGCACCAGAGCGCCCACAGCGAACCGATGCCGTACACCGGCACGCGCTCCGCGATCGCGAAGCCATGGTCGGGGTTGCCGGTGAAGCGCCGCCCCACGGCCCACGCACGCTGCCGGCCGCCGGGGCTGATCGCCGTCAACGCGTGACGCTCCATCCAGGCGGGGATGGCCGAGAAGCCTGCCGCGGCCCGCAGGAAGTGGCCGGCCAGCTCGCGCGCCGGCTCAGGCAGGGGGCCGGTCATCAGCTCCGCTCCAGCGCGAAGTCGACCTCGTCGCCGACGCGAATCACGCCGCCCTCGAGGACGCGCGCGAGGATGCCGCCATGGCCGCGCACCGCGTTGTAGCCGCCGACTCCGAACGCGCGCTCCATCTTGCTGCACGGCTCGCAGTAGCCGGTGCCCTCGAGCAGCGTGCTCCCGATCCGAAAGGTACGCAGGCGAAGTGCATGCAGGTTGATGCCCTCGACCATCAGGTTCCGGCGCAGCTCCTCGGGACCCACGCGCTCGCGCTCGACCAGCTTGGCGATCACGTCCAGGTGCTCCGCCTGGAGGAGCGTGACCTGGCGCTTGCCGCCGCCGCGCCCGAGCGTGGTGTAGTCACCCTCGACGCCGTGGCGTGCGATCAGCGTGGCCTCCGTCAGCGTGCGCATGGTCGCGCCGCGCTCGGCGCGCACGCCGATCCAGGCCACGCGACCCGGCGCGCGACGTGCGCTCAACAACGATTGCAGCCCTCGCTCCTCCATCACGGATCTGTAGCCTCGTCGCCTGTCGCGTTCACCAGACAGACGTGGTCGTCACGGCTACCCGACACATGCGTCGGCTCGGACTAACGCGCCGAAGTGCTGGAAAACAGCTGTATTCCAAAGGTACAGAACGCGCTCGAAACAGTCACTTCTGGAGCACCAAAAGCTATTGAGCGTGCGTCGCTCACGTGTTGACCTTTGTCAGATTCAATAGCCGGACGCGCGCGTCGGCTCCTTGGAGGTACCTGCGATGAAGTCCCTAAGCTGGCTTAGTGCCCTGTTGTTGGTCGCGAGCGCATGCTCGGACAGCGCTCCTTCCAACCCGGTTCGTGATGAAGACGACACGGACGAAGAGCCCACCGACGAGGAGACGCCCGTGGTGCGTCGCGATGCTGGCCGGGACGCCAGCGCCAAGGACGCGGGCAGCCGCGATGCCACCACGCCGCCCAAGGACACGGGCACGACGGGCGCGGCAAACAGCAAGGGCATCCCCTGTAACGTGCAGAGCGCGGTCGCCAAGTGCAACACGTGCCACGCGGACGAGCTGGCGTACGGCGCCACGATGCCGCTGATGACGGCGGCCGACTTCCAGGCCGAGAACAAGAGCGGCCGCACCTTCTCCGAGGGCGCCATCGCGCGCATCAGCGGCACCGAGAAGCCGGTGATGCCGCCGCCCGGCAAGGACCACCAGCTCACGGCCGACGAGAAGAGCGCGCTCATGGAGTGGCTCGGCGACGGCGCGCCCACCAGCACCGAGAAGTGCACGGAAAACACCGACCCCAAGGGCACCGGCGATGGCGGCACGCCGTCCACCGACGAGCCCGACTACACGGTCGAGGAGTGCGACGTGGAGATGGAGTTCCGCGCCGGCAGCAACGGGCAGCCGTTCCGCGTGCCGACCACGCCGGACTACTACCACTGCTTCTACTTCAAGCCCGAGTTCGCGGAGACCACGGTCGGCAAGGGCTTCCTGCCGCTGATCGACAACAAGGCCGTCATCCACCACTGGCTGCTGTTCGTGAAGGACGATGCGTCCAAGCGCGCCGGCACCAGCGAGCGCTGCTCGGGCGTCAACCCGGGTGCGACCCTGATCGCGGGCTGGGCGCCCGGCGGCGAGGACACCATCGCGCCCAAGGACGTCGGCATCCAGCTGCCGCGCGGCCCGAACGTCGTGTACCAGCTCGAGCTCCACTACAACAACACGGTGGGCGCGAGCGCGACCGACAAGAGCGGCGTGAAGCTCTGCGCGACCAACAACAAGCAGAAGGAGATGGCCGCCATCCACTACCTCGGCTCGGAGAACATCATCGCTCCGCCGGGCTTGTCGACCGCGGGCTCCACGTGCCGTCCCACCAAGCCGGTCACGCTGCTCAGCATCAACCCGCACATGCACAAGAGCGGGCACCACGCGAAGATGATCATCAACCGTAAGAACGGGACGAAGGAGACGTACCACGACGCCGTCTTCTCCTTCGAGAGCCAGATCACGTACAACAAGTCGGCCAAGATCGAGGTCGGCGACACCATCACGGCCGAGTGCACCTTCAAGAACGACTCCACGCGCGTGAAGACGTTCGCCGAAGGGACCGAGGACGAGATGTGTTACCTCTTCACGCTGGCCTATCCGATCGGCGCCATGAACACCGGCTCCGACTTGCTCGGCGTCGGCCTGCCCGGTCCCAACCGCTGCATGAAGTGAGTCACAGCGTTGCGGCAACGCCGCGCTGACTCCTTCTCCGAGATGTGGTCTGGTACGCTCTGCTGCGAGTCACGCAGCGGGGGGTA
>JBEVNG010000338.1:0-7544 GCA_040508235.1 Polyangiales bacterium
CAGTACACGTCGATGTTCGACGAGATGATCGCCGACAAGCTCGCAGAGGGTGGCGGCATCGGCCTCGCGCAGTCGGTGATGCGCGCGTTCGGCGAGGACGATCGCCAGTCGCTCTCGAGCGAGCAAGCAGGCACGGGCGTTGGTGGCGGCATGCCGCTGCCGCAGCGCACGGCGCCCTCGCCGGTGACGCCGCCGATGCAGGGCCTCAAGGGCGCCACCGCCAAGCTCGCGCACGCGGCCTACGCGATCAGCGCGCCCGAGGGCGGCAAGCAGTGGGCGCGCGAGGGCACACTCACCACGCGTGATCTCGCGAGCCAGATCGAGACCCAGAGCAACAAGGGCACGCAGCACTTCGCGGTCGATGAGGCCGGTGGCTACACCGATGCGTTCAAGTGCAACCTGTTCGCCTTCGAGGCCGCGCGCCGTGCCGGCTTCGCGGTGCCCGTGATCAACCGCGACAGCGGCTACGGCTTCCCGACCTCCAACTCGGTCACCAGCGACGCACAGGACGGCTCACTACGCGGCAACTGGGCCGACGTCGTGAGCCCGCAGCAGGTGCCCCAGCTGCGCGACAAGCTCGAGCGCGGCGAGGTCGCCATGATGCTCACCGGCTCCGGCACCGACGGACGGCATGGCCACATGGCGGTGGTCGAGAAGATCCACGACGTGCAGTTCGACGAGCACGGCCAGGTCTCGCGCATCGAATTCGACGGCTACGAGGCCCGGCAGGATGGCGCACAGCACCTCACCCGCCGCTCCTGGAACCTCAAGGGTCATGGAGAAGACAGCAAGCTGGCCCGAAATGGCTTCGGGCAGATCCAAATGCTCGCTTTGCGTCCCTCCGCGACCCCGCAAACCCCCGAAATCAGGCTCTCCGAGGCGATTGATCGGGGGCGAGGCAAAACCCCCTAAAGTTGGCTCAACCTGTGTCCGATAAATTTGGTCGGAGGAACAGGTCATGAGGATCAACGGCATCCGAAGCCCCCACATCGATGCCACCACGACGGCGCAGCGAACCGCGCCCCGTGGCGGAACCGGGCAGGCAACCAAGGTCGCAGTCTCGAGTGAGGCGCGGAAGCTCGCCGAAGCGCGCGCACCCGCCGTCAGCGATGCGGCCAAGATTCAACGCTTGCTCGCGGCCGTCGCGCGTGGCGACTTCATGGTCGACGCCGAACAGGTGACCAATCGCATGATGGCGGAGGAGCGCTGATCATGGAGACCGTCGTCGCCGAGTTCGCCAAGGTCTTGGACGCCGAGCGCGCCTTCGCACTGAAGGCCGACGTCGATGGTCTTGGTTCGATCCAGGACGAGAAGCGCAAGCTGCTCGACCAGCTACTGGCCTCCGGAGTGTCCGCGGCCGAGACGGCGCCACTGCGCGAACGCGCGATGGCGAACGTTCAACTGATTCGTCATCTCGTGGCGTGTCTGCAGGGCGTCAGTCAGCCCGCAGGCCCCACGTATGACTCCGGCGGCGGACGCTCGATGCGTCCGGTGAGCCGGTCTTGGGGGCGCCTGTGAGTATCAACGGAATCCTGAATACTGGCGTCAAGGGTATGGTCTCGACGCAGCTCGCGACCAACACCACCGCCAGCAACATCTCGAACGCCGCGACCGTGGGCTACACGCGTCGCAGCAGCAACATCTATCCCGACCAGTCGTTGCTCAACAACGGTGGCGGGCGTCGCGTGGTGGAGCCCTTTATCCAGAAGCGGCTCCTGAACGCGGAGTCGAGCGCCGGTGAAGCCAAGGCGCAGAGCGCCGCGCTCAACGTGCTCGACGATGTGTTCGCGGAGGGTGACGGCAGCATCGGTACCGCCCTGGACAAGTTCCAGGCGGCCGTGCAGAACCTGACCACGCGGCCGGACGATACGGCCACGCGTCAGGAAGTGTTGTCCAACGCGTCGAACCTCTCGACGGCGTTCAAGAACGCGAATGCTCAGATCGAGCAGGCGCGTCAGGACAGCAACCTGCGCATCGAGCAGGGCGTCAACCAGGTCAACTCGCGGCTCGATCAGATCGGCAAGCTCGGCGTTCAGATCCAGCAGATGGAGACGACCGGGCAAGAGGCGAGCGACCTGCGCGACCAGCGCGACATCCTGGTGAAGGAAGTCGCGAGCTACGTCCCCGTGACGCTGCTCGACCAGGGCAACGGCCAGATCTCGCTGATGCTCGGCGGCGCGCACAACCTGGTGTCGCCGGACGGCCAGGTCGGACACCTGTCGACCAAGGTCGGCGAAGACGGCACGATTCGCATCCAGAAGAACGTGGCGGGCGCGATGCAGGACGTGTCCGCCCAGATCAACGGCGGCTCGCTCGGCGGCGAGGTGAAGGCGCGCACCGGCGCGCTGGCGGACGCGCAGAAGAAGCTCGACCAACTCGCGTACGACACCGCGGGTGCCTACAACAACGTGCACCGCGCGAACGTGGCGCTCGATGGACAAGCCGGCCGCAACCTGTTCGCGGAGCAGGCCACGGTTAGCGGCTCGGCCTCGGCCTTCGAGGTCTCGGCGGATGTCGCGGGCCATCCGGAGAACATCGCGGCGGCGCTCGACACCACCAGCTTGCCGTCGGACAACCGCGGCGCGATGGCGCTCGCGAACATCTCGTCGGCTCCGCTGGCGTTCGGCGGCATGACGGTCAGTGAGGCGCTCGCTTCGCTGGTTGGCTTCGCCGGCAGCCAGGTGCAAGCGGCGCAGCAGCAGCAGACGTTCACCGCCGGTGCGCTCGAGCAGGTGCAGGCCCTACAGGACAGCACGGCAGGCGTGAACACCGACGAAGAGATGGTCAACCTGATGAAGTACCAGCGCGCCTACCAGGCCTCGCTGAAGGTCATCTCGACGGCCGACCAAATGCTGAGCGACCTGCTCAACATCCGCTGAAGAACTGCCGAAGTAAGATTGTAGAAGGGTAAGGGTCATGCGGGTCTCCGATAACGCCAAGTTCGCGAGTATCTCCAAGAACGTCCAGAAGGCGCAGTCCGACTTCGTGTCGGCGCAGCAGAAGGCCGGCAGTGGGCTTCGCGTCTCCAAGCCGTCGGACGACCCGGTTGCCGCGGCCCAGGCGCGCCGCGAGGCTTCGCGCAAGGCACTGGGCGAAGCAGGTGTTGCGGCCGCCGACACCGCGACCGACCAGCTGATGGGCGCCGACACGGCGCTCGGTGATGTGTACGAGGGTCTGACCCGCGCACACGAGCTTGCGCTCGCTGGTGCGACCGATTCGATGAGCAAAGAAAACCGTTCCGACCTCGCGCAGGAGATGCGTAAGATTAGAGACCAGATGGTCTCGCTCGGAAACACCAAGGTCGGAGATAAGTTCGTCTTCGCGGGCTACCGCGATCAGACGGCTCCGTTCGAAGCGAGCGGTAACTTCGTCGGCGACGGCAGCATCAAGGAAGTGCAGCCGGTGAACGGCATGCGCGTGCAGGCGTCGATCTCGGGCGCGAGCGTGTTCGGCAACGGCAACAGCGACGACGCGTTCAAGACGCTCGACGCGGTGATCGCGGGCCTGGAGTCCAACGACGCGGAAGCGATCCGCGGTCAGCTCTCGAACCTGCAGACCAACCAGGACCGCGTCGCGAAGTCGCGCTCGATCGTCGGCTCGATGATCGACAGCGTGGAGCTCGGTCGCAACGTCGCGGACCAGCAGCAGGCGCGCGCCACCACCCAGATCGCCAGTCTCACCGAGGCGGACGCCGTGCAGTCCGCGCTCAACTTGATGCAGGCCAAGAGCGCCCTCGAAGCCGCCATCACCGTCGCTTCTCAGATTCCGCAGGGTCTCGCTCAAAGAGGTTGAACATGCTGCTGCTGAAGCGTCGAGTGGGCGAAAGCATCGTCATCGGCGGCACGATCCGCGTGAGCGTGGTCGAAGTTCGCGGGGGCAGTGTGCGGGTCGCTATCGACGCTCCGGCAGAAATGCCGGTGTACCGCGCCGAGCTTATCGAAAAGCTCGGCGAGGAAAACGCGCGTGCCATGCGGACGCAGGTACGCACCAGCAAGAGGCCAACAGCCATGGCAATCACGTTTCCTGAAGGTATTCCTGGTCTGGGCGACAACAAGAAGTTCGTGATCTTCGACCTCGACGACGACCATCGGGCGCTCGTCGGTGAAGAAGATCCGACCGTCAGCCTGTTGCTGGTCGATCCGCGACGCGTGGATCCCAATTATCCGATCGACCGCGTGCTCTCGCGCGTGTCGGCGGATGAGGAGATCGCGGTCGGCGTGGTCGTGACGCGCCCCGCCGATGGCTCGATGCCGTGGGTGAACCTGGCCGCGCCGATCGTGATGGGCGTCAGCTCGCACGAGGCGTTCCAGGTGATCCTCGACGACGAGCGTCTGTCGATGCGCGCCCCGCTCTATCGCAATGGAGCCGAGGCCCAAGCTACATGACCGTTCGCCCCTCGCTTGCCAACGCGGACCCCATCGAGCTGGAGGCCGAGGCCGGCACAGCGGGGGCAGGAAATCCGGGCGAGACGATCATGCGCATCATGCGCGCCGCCCACAAGCTCCAGGCGTCCGACGTGCATCTGCGCGTCGGCACGCCGCCGATCGTGCGACTCGAGGGCGAGCTACGCCCGCTCAACCACCCGCCGCTCGATGATGCGACGGTGTCGGGAGCCGCGCGCGCGCTGGCGGAGGGCGCCGGGGTGCCCGCGGAGAAGATGGGCGCGATGCAGCTCGACTTCTCCTGCGTGCTGCCCGGCGCGGGCCGCTTCCGCGCGCACTTGTATCGCCAGTCCGGCAGCCACGCGCTGGTTCTGCGGCGGATCCAGGATCCGATCCCGGACTTCGCCGCGCTGCGTCTGCCCGCGGTCCTCAAGCGCATCGCGATGGCCGAGCGTGGTCTGGTGCTGGTCGTCGGAGCGACCGGCAACGGCAAGTCGACCACGATCGCGGCCATGCTCGAGTTCATCAACACGACCGCCAGCAAGCACATCGTGACTTGCGAGGATCCGGCCGAGTTCATCTTCCAGGACAAGCTCTCCACGTTCTCGCAGCGTGAGGTCGGCCGGGACGTCGAGTCGTTCGAGCAGGGCCTGCACGGTGCGCTGCGCGAGGACCCGGACGTCTTGTTCATCGGCGAGATCCGCACCACCGAGGCGATGGAGACCGCGATCAACGCGGCCGAGTCCGGGCGCCTGGTGATCAGCACCTCGCACGCGCAGGACGCCGCGCGCACCATCCAGCGCATGATCAACCTGTACCCGGTCGACTTTCGCGAGTCCGCGCGCGGTCGGCTCGCCGACGTGATCGTCGCGGTCGTCGCGCAGCGCCTGGTGCAGCGCAAGCAGGCCAAGTCGCGCGTGCTGTGTACCGAGGTGATGACCGGCAGCCCGACCGTCAAGGAGTGCATCCGCGACCCGGCGCGCTTCCGCGGCATCAACGCCGCCATCGAGGCCGGCCTGCACGAGTACGGCTCGCACACCTTCGATCAGATGCTGGTGGCGATGGTGCGCGACAACATCATCGCGCCCGAGACCGCCACCGCCGCGGCCACCAACCCCAGCGACCTGATGCGCAACCTGAAGGTCACGCGCTAGTTCTCAGTCGTCGAGCGCGGTGATCGCGGTCCAGTCCTTGTCCTGCCAGCCGCGCTTCAGGGCTTGCGCGAAGCGCGCCTCGAGCAGCTCGGCGATCGGGAGGGCGCCGGCCAGCTGGGTGGCGGCCTCGCGCGCGAGGTTTACGTCCTTCAGCCCGAGCGGGAGCTTGAAGCCCGCGGGTTCGAACTTGCCGTCGAGGATCAGCTTGCCGTAGTTCTTGAACACGGGGCTCGCGAAGATGGTGCTCGCGAGCAGCTCGTAGAACTGCGCGGGATCGACGCCGCCCTTGCGCAGCAGCGAGTAGGCCTCGCCGATGGTCTCGATGGTGCTGGCGATCATGAAGTTGCCGGCGATCTTGAACAGGTTGGCGTGCTCCGCGCGCTCGCCGAGCACACGCTGCGTCTTGCTGATCGCGCTCAGCACGGGCCGCACGCTCGCGATCGCGGACGGAGGCCCCGCGAGCACCAGCGCCAGCTCGCCGGCGGCCGCCGCTTCGGGGCGACCGAACACCGGCATCGCGACGTAGCCGAGCCCGCGCGATGCATGCGCGTCCGCGAGCTCACGCGCCAGCTCGATCGAGATCGTGGCCAGGTTCGCGTGCACCAACCCTGCCGACGCGCGCTCCAGCAAGGGACCGTCGAGGCCCACCGCACGCACCGCTTCGTCGCTAGCGAGCAGCGAGAACAGCAGCTCGCCCTGCAGCACCTCCGCGGGCTCACGCGCGGCGATGGCGCCGTCGGCGACGAGCGCCTGCACCGGCTCGCTGCTGCGATTCCACACGGTGAGCTCGTGCCCGGCCTTCAGCAGCCTGCGCGCGACGCCCAGACCCATGCTGCCCAGTCCGATGAATCCGATCTTCATGGTGGTCCGTCCTGCGCACGGGGGCCGTGCGTTACGGGTCAAGGTTGTTCGTCGCGCGAGCGCGGCATCGGGCTGAGCTGCGTCACCAGACCCGGCTCGACCCGCTGCGCACCCGCCATCCAGCCAGCGGGCGGCCCTGATGCGCTCAGAACTCGGACCGGCGCAGCGGTCCGGCTGCGCTCGGATGCACGGGCGGCTCCGGCTCGACCTCGGGCGCGACCTGCAGCGGTCGCGGCTTCTTCATGCGCTTGACCCGCGCACTCGTCGCGCCGGCATCGACGATCTCGCTCACCGGCGGCGTGACGCTGCACTCGGTGGTTCGTTCGGAGCACGTGGCTGGCCACGGGTAGCGCACCGGCTCGGCCGCGGCAGCGAACGTCGGGGGTGGTTCGTCCGGCGTTCGCCGCTCGGCGCTCGTGGAGTCCACCTGCATCAGCCAGATCGTGAACCCGATGACCTTGGCCGCTAGCAGGGGACCGACCCAGTTCGCGCGCCGCGGCTGGAGCTCACGCTGGGTGGGATTTGCCGTCGCGGCCACGATCGCGGTCAGGCTCTCCGTCTGCACATCCCGCGACGGCACCTCCTTGCGCTCTAGCGCGTCGCGCAGCGCGCGTGCCGAGGGGAAGCGCAGGGTGGGGTCGCGCTGCAGCGTGCAGCGCACGAGCTCGTCCAGGTACGGCGGCACCTCGGGCCGCAGCTGGCTCACGCGCGGCGCGTCGAGCGTCGAGATGCTGGTGACCACCTGCGGTGCATCGCGGCCCGGGAACGCGGCGTAGCCGGTCAGCGCCTCGAACAGCACGGTGCCGAAGGCCCAGATGTCGCTGCGCTCGTCGGCCAGCGAGGCGCCCCGCAGCTGCTCCGGCGCGAGGTAGTTCAGCGTGCCGAACACCTGCTGCGCCTCGGTCAGGCTCTCGCCCAGGAACTCGGCCTTGGCGAGCCCGAAGTCGAGCACCTTGGAGCCGGCCTCGCGGGTCAGGAACAAGTTCTTGGGCTTGAGGTCGCGGTGCACCCCGCCGGCGTCGTGCATCGCGATCAGCGCCTCGGCGAGCTCGTGCGCCAGCTGCTCGCAGAGCGCGATCGGCAGGGCGCCGTCGCGGTCGAGGCGCTCGTTGAGATCTTCGCCGTCGAGCAGCTCCATGGTCAGGTA
>JBEVNG010000346.1:0-14607 GCA_040508235.1 Polyangiales bacterium
CGGCGATGTCGTGCATCGCGGCGTGACCGTGGAGCAGATGGGCGACGCGCTGCCGGCGGTGAACCTCGGCGCCGCGGCCCGCAGCGTGTCGGCGGGCACGCAGCACACGTGCGCGATCCTGGAGGGCGGCAGCGTGAAGTGCTGGGGCCTCAACGACGCAGGCCAGCTCGGCATCGGAAGCGTGGTGAACGCGGGCGACGCAGTGGGCGCGCTCGGCGCGGTCGACCTCGGCACGGGGCGCACGGCGGTGGCGCTCGATCTCGGCACGCACAGCTGCGCGCTGCTCGACGACGGCTCGGTCAAGTGCTGGGGCGCGAACACCGACGGCGAGCTGGGCCAGGGCGACACCAACCCGCGCGGCGCGGCGCCCGGCACGATGGGCGACGCGCTACTTCCAGTCGACCTGGGCGAGTAGCTCGTCGCGCAGGAAGCGCCACACCGCGTCGATGCGCGGCAGCTCGCGCTGCGCCTGGTGGCCCACGAGCCACAGGTCGTCACGCGGGAGCGCTGCCACGCTGGGTGCGAGCGTGCGCGCGTGATCCACCTGCGCCAGGCCACGATGGCGCCGGTCGACCTCGGGCACCAGCGCCACGCCGAGCCCCGCGCCCACCGCGGCCAGCTGCGAGGCGAAGTGGCTCGTGCGCAGCACCATGGCCGCGTTGGGCACGTGCTTGCTCAGCCAGCGCGCGGGCCCAAAGCTGGCGAGGTCGCGGTCCCACCCGATCCAGCGCAGCGTGCTCCAGTCGCGCACCTTGCCGAGCTGCTTGGCCAGCGCGGGCGCGCAGGCGACCACCCACGGGTGGCGCGCGAACAGCTTCTGCGCCACCAGCTGCGCGCTCTCTGGACGCACCGAGCGCAGGGCGAGATCCGTCTCGTGGCGCGCCAGGTCGAGCACGCGCGCGGAGGCATCGATCTCGACGGTCAGCTTGGGGTGCTGGGCGAGCAGGCGCGGCAACGCCGAGGCGATGTACGGATCGGCGAGCCCGGGCGGCATGCTCAGCCGCACCACGCCTTGCACCACCGCGTCCACGTCCCCCGCCTCGCGCGCCAGCCGCGCGTGCGCCGCCTCCATCGCCTCCGCCGCCGCGAGCAAGCCCTTGGCCGCGCGCGTCGGCTGGATGCCATCACGTGCGCGATCGAACAGCCGCACGGCCAAACCGTCCTCGAACGCGCTCAGGCGTCTACTTACGGTGGAGGTGTCCATGGCCAGGCGCAGCGCCGCCTGGCCCAGGCTGCCGGCGCGGTAGACCGCGAGGAACACGCGCACGTCGTCCCAACGTACGGCCTCCAGGTCTTGCGTTTTTGCCTTCATGCGTTGCGAATATCGGCGTTGTCTTGCGCCCTCGCAAGGGGAGAATAGAGCCATGGAAACGCAAAACGAGCTACACGTCGTCCTCGGCGCCGGGCAGATTGGCAGTCGCTTGGTGCAGGAGCTGGTCAAGCAGGGCAAGCGCGTGCGCCAGGTGCGGCGCAGCGCCAACGGCATCCCCGCCAGCGTCGAGGCCTGTCCCGGCGACATCCGTGAGCTCGCGTTCGCGGAGCGCGCGGGCGAGGGCGCGAGCGTGATCTACGACTGCATGAACCCCACCTACGACAAGTGGGACGAGCAGCTGCTGCCGATCGCGCGCGGCAGCCTGCATGCGGCGGAGAGCGCTGGCGCCAAGCTGGTCGCGCTCGACTGCCTGTACATGTACGGGCGCCCGCACGGCGGCATCATGCACGAGGAGAGCTCGCGCCAGCCGTGCAGCCACAAGGGGGAGCTACGCGTGGAGCTGGAGGAGCTACGCATGCGGAGTGCCGCGCGCGTCGCGATCGCGCGCGCCGGCGACTTCTTCGGCGCGGGGCTGAACCAGAGCCTGTTCAGCGAGCGCTTCTTCGAGCGTGCGCTCGCCGGCAAGGCGGTCGAGGTGTTCGGCGACCCGGACCTGCCGCACTCGTACACCTACGCGCAGGACGTGGTGACCGCGCTGGCGACGCTCGGCGCGCGCGAGCAGACCGGCATCTGGCACGTGCCCACCTGCCACCACGGCACCACGCGCGAGCTGATCGATCGCGTCGGCGTCGCGCTGGGCCTCGGGCCGCTCAAGCTGATGCGCGTGCCCAAGCTGGTGCTGCGCGGAATGGGGCTGTTCAACCCGATCATGCGGGAGATGGTCGAGATGGTGTACCAGTGGGAGGTCGCGTACGTCGTCGACGACAGCAAGTTCCGCAAGGCCTTCGGCATCGAGGCCACGCCGACCGAGCAGGCCGTGCGCGAGGTCGCGAGCTGGGCGCGGAAGCTTCCGCGTCAGGCGGCGTGACTGCGGCGTAGCGGCGTGGGCTGGGAACCGCGCGGGCGGAGGCGATCGCGCAGCGCGTAGGCGGCGCGGTAGACCACCGGCAGCACGTACAGCGTGAGCAACGCGGCGGACACCGTGCCGCCGACGATCACGACCGCGATCGGGCGCTGCGTCTCCGCGCCCATCGCCTTGGACATCGCGGCCGGCACCAACCCGAGCGCGGCCAGCGCGGCGGTCATCAACACCGCGCGCAGGCGCTCGCGGCTGCCCTCCAGCACGGCCGTGTCGAGCGGGACGCCGCTCTTGCGCTTGCTCTCGATCGCGCTCAGCACGAGCACGCCGTTGAGCGAGGCCTGGCCGACCAGCGCGATGAAGCCGACCGCCGCCGCGATCGACAGCGGCATGTCCATCACCCACAGCCCGACCGCGCCGCCGATCAACGCGAAGGGGACGTTGAGCAACACCAGCACCGCCAGCGACAGCGAGCCGAACGCGTTGAACAGCAGCACCAGCGTGACGCCGAGCGCGAGCGGCAGCACCAGCAGGAGGCGGCTCATCGCGCGCTCCTTGGACTCGAACTCGCCGCCCCATTCCATGGTCAACCCGGCGTGCTTGGGCAGCTCCTTCTGGATCGCGGCCTGGGCGTCCTTCACGAAGCTGCCCAGGTCGCGGCCGCGCACGTTCATGCGCACCCCGATGTAGCGCTGGCCGTTCTCGCGGTTGATCGCGGCGCGACCGTAGTCGATGCCGATGTTCGCCAGCGCGGGCAGCGGCACCAGCGCGCCACTCGGCGTGGGCACGCGCAGCGCGGAGATCTCCTCGACCGTGTCGCGCGCCGAGAACGGCAAGCGCAGCACCACGTCGAACGAGCGGTCGCCCTCCCACAGCGTCTCGACGACCTGGCCACCGAGCGCGGTGGCGAGGTAGCTCTGGAAGTCCTCGATGGTGAGGCCGAAGCGACCGAGCGACTCACGGCGTGGGTGCACCGCCAGCTGCGGCACGGTGCCCGCCTTGACGATGCCGAGGTCCGCGACGCCCGGCACCTTGGCCAACACGCGCTTGGCGTGCGACGCGGTCTCCTGCAGCAGATCGAGATCGTCGGCGTAGAGCTTGAGCGCGATCTGGCCGGACTGGCCGGCGATGCTCTCGTTCACGTTGTCGCGGATCGGCTGCGAGAAGTTCACCTCCAGGCCGGGCACCTCGGCGTAGGCGCGGTTGAGCTTCTCGATCAGCGCGCCGACGTCGGGCGTGTCCTTGGGCCACTTCTCTGCTGGCTTGAGCTTGATGAACAGCTCCAGGTTGTTCGACAGCTTGGGATCGGTGCCGTCCTCGGGACGCCCGAGCTGGCTCATCGTGCTCTGGACCTCCGGGAAGCGATCGAGCACGGAGAGCAGCGTGGGCGCGAGTCGCCGGCCCTCGCTGAGCGAAACGTTCGCGGGCAGCGTGAAGGTGACGTACAGCGCGCCCTCGTTGAGCTCGGGCAAGAACTCGCTGCCCTGCTCGCGGAGCAGGTGCACGCTCGCCGCCAGCGCCGCCAGCGCGACGCCCACCACGAGCAGCGGCCAGCGCAGCGTCAGCTTGAGCGTCGGCACGTAGATGCGCTCGAACAGCACCAGCAGCGGCGACTCGCGGTGCTTGTGCGGCTTGCTGTACGCGAACGTCGCGAGCACGGGCACCAGCGTGATCGAGAACACCAGCGAGCCGAGCAGGGCGGCCACCACCGTGTGCGCCAGCGGCGCGAAGATGCGGCCCTCGACGCGCTGGAGCAGGAAGATGGGCAGGTAGGCCGCGATGATGATCAGCAGCGAGAACACCGTCGGTCTGGCCACGTCGCGCACGGCGCGGCCCACGCGGTCGCGCACGCCCAGCAGCGCGGGGCCCTCTTCCTTGTTGGAGAGACGATGCACGATCGCCTCCACGATCACCACCGCGCCGTCGACGATGATGCCGAAGTCCACCGCACCCATGGAGATCAGGTTCGCGGACATGCCGCGCATGTGCAGGTAGGCGAACGCGACCGCGAGCGAGAGCGGGATCACCAGCGCGGTGATCAGCGCCGCGCGCAGGTCGAGCAGGAACGCGAACAACACCAGCACCACCAGCACCGCGCCCTCGATCAGGTTGCGGCCCACGGTGCCGAGCGCGGCGTCGACGAGCTCGGTGCGATCGTAGAACACCTCGATGTGCACGCCGTCGGTGAGCACGTCGCGGTTGAGCTCGTCGATCTTGGCGCGCAGGGCGTCGAGCACACGCGAGGGGTTCTCGCCGCGGCGCATCAGCACGATGCCCTCGACCACGTCGGGGTCCTTGCCCTGGCCGACGACACCCTGGCGCGGCTCCCAGCCCTCGCTCACGGAGGCCACGTCGGAGACGTAGATCGGCGTGCCGCCGCGGGTGGCGACCGCCGTGCGCTCGATGTCGCCGATGCCGTCGTACAGGCCCTTGCTGCGGATGATCAGCTGCTCGCTGCCCTGCTCGACGATGCCGCCCGAGGCGTTGACGCTGGAGCGGTCGAGCGCCTTGCGCAGGTCGATGATGCCGAGGCCCTTGGCCGCGAGCGCGACCGGATCGGGGCGCACCTCGATCTCGCGCAGCAGGCCGCCGTAGCTGACGACGTCGGCGACGCCCTCCACGCGCAACAGGCGTGGGCGCACCACCCAGTCCTGCACGGTGCGCAGCGCCAGCGGGTCCCGCTTGGGGCTGGTCAGCGTGTAGCGATAGATCTCGCCGATCGGCGTCGACAGCGAGCCGAGCTGCGGCGTGACGTCGTCGGGCAAGTCCGCGAGTCGGATGCGCTCCAGCGTCTGGGCGCGCGCGAACAGCGCGTCGACGCCGTCACGGAAGGTGAGCGTGACGTAGGAGAGGCCGAACAGGTTGAGTGAGCGCAGGCGCGACAGGCCGGGCGTGCCGTTGATGGCGCGCTCCAGCGGGATCGAGATCTGACGCTCGACCTCCTCGGCGGGCTGGCCCGGCATCAGCGTGATCACGTTGACCTGGGTGTCGGTGGGATCCGGGAACGCCTCGATGCTGACCTCGCGAAACGCGAAGAAGCCGAGCGCGGCCGTCAGCAGCGCCAGCGCGATCACCGCGCTGCGGTTCTGGAGCGACCAGGCGACGAAGGCGTCGATCAAGGCGCGGCCCCGACGTCGAGCGCGTTGACCAGCAGCAGCGCGCCGGTGGTGACGACCTTCTCGCCGAGCGTGAGGCCGTGCACGATCTCGACCTCGTCGTGGCCGCGGCGTCCGACCACCACCGGACGGCGCTCGAACGAGCCTTCCTTCACCTCGACGAACACCACCGCGCTCGCTCCGTCGCGGACCACGGAGACCGTGGGCACGAGCACGGCGTTGCGCGCACCCTGGGCCACGAACGTCATGTCGACGTAGGCGTTGGGGCGCAGCCTGCGCGCGCGGTTGTCGACGCGCACGCGCACCGGCACCGTCTGGCGTTCGGGGTCGACCACCTCGCTGACGACCTCGATGGTGCCCTCGACGGCTTCTCCGGCGAGACCTGACGGGAACACGTGCGCCTTGGCGCCCTTGCTCAGGTCCACGGCATCCTGCTGCGGCACGTCCGCCACCGCGAGCACCTCGGCCAGGTCCGCGATCGTGACCACGGGCAGGCCGCGCTCGGGGCCCACCACCGAGCCGGGCGCGGCGTCGAGCTGCACCACCGTGCCGCTCTTGTTGGCGAGCACCCAGTAGGCGGTCTCGTCCTTGCGGTCCTGGGCGATCGAGAGCGAGCTCAGGCGCGCGTTGGCGGCCTTCTCGACGAGCCGCGACTCGGCCAGCTCGCTCTCCGCGATCAACAGGTCGTGCTGCGAGCCGGCCCGCGACTCCACCAGCGCGCGCATGCGCTCGACCACCGCCTGGCGCGTGGTCACGGCGAGCGAGGCGCTGCGCTTGTCGCGCTGCAGCATGGCCAGGTCGCCGGTGCGCACGAGCACCAGCTGCTGCCCCTTCTCGACGTGATCGCCGAGGTGCACGCGCGACTCCACGACGCGCCCGGAGAGCGGCGCGAAGCTGGGGGAGGTGAGCGCCTCCACGGTGCTGATGCGCGCGGTCATCTTGGGCAGCGGCAGCGACTCGCCTTGCTTGACGGCGGCGGTCTCGAAGCTGATCGGGCCCCTGCGCTCGACCTTCACCACGCCGCGCTCGACACGGTACGCCGGCGGCGCGTCGGCGGCGATCACGTGGTGGTCACAAGCGGCGAGCGCGAGCGCGCCCCACAACACGATCTTCACCCTCACTGTGCGGCTCCTGTCGCGGGGATCTCTCGGGCCAGCTCGAGCGTCGCGCGGTAGGCGTCGCCGCAGCTGTCTGCTTCTTCGATGAACAGCTCGCTCACCACGCGGCGCGCCTGGATCACCTGCGTGACCGGCAAGAGCCGGCTCTGCACGGCGGCCTCCAGCTCGTTGAGCACGCCGCGCGCGCGCGGGATCAGCTCGCTGTCGAGCCGCTGGCAGCGCGACAGCGACAGCGCGTGCCGGTCGATCAACGCGGGGATGCGCGCGTTGGCGACGGCCAGGCGTGCGCTGCGCTCCTCCACCAGGTAGCGATGCGAGGCCTCGGCGATCTGCTTCTGGCCCTGGCCGCGATCGAACATCGCGATCGGCACGCTGACGCTGAGGTTGAGCGAGTTGAGCTGGTTGCCGGAGATCAGGAAGCGGTCGTGCACGTAGCCAAGGCGCACCGTCGGGTCCGGCAGCTTCACCGCGTCGGCCAGCTTGCCCTCGGCGCTGGCGGCGCTTGCGTAGGCCTGCAGTGCGCGCAGGTCGGCGCGCTCGCCCAGCGTGCCCGCGGCGGGCGCGTCGTTGTGCTCCAGCCAGGCGAGCAGGTAGGCGCGTGCGGCGCGTGCATCGGGGAAGCGCTCGCAGCGCATGCCGACCAGGCTGGAGCAGGCGGCCAGGTTCTCCAGGATGTCGCTCTCGGCGCCCGACAGCAGCTGCTCGGTGCGGTCGACGTCGATGCGTAGCTGGTCGACGTCGAGCGGCGTGCCGAAGCCGGTGCGCAGGCGCGCCTCCGCGACCTCGGTCGCACGTCGGCCCCCCGCGATCAGATCCGCGATGCCCTCGCGGCGCAAGGTGGCGGTGGCGACGCCACCCAGCACCTCGGCCAGCGCCAGCGCGCGGTCGCGCGTGCTGTACTCCAGCGTGGCGGAGACACCGCGCGCGATCGCGTCGGCGCGCTCGCGGCGCGGAGCGCGCTTCTTCCAGGGGAACGTGTACTCGACGCCGACCGAGTAGTTGGGCACGTTGGCGTACGGGTGATCGAGGTTGCGCGGGTTGAGCTGGCCGACCGGCAGCGTGCTCCACGCTGCCTCGACGCTGGGGTTGCCGAGCAAACGAGCTTGCGCGGCCTCGCCTCGCGCCATCGCCAGCTCACGCCGCGCCGACGCCAGCTCCGGGGCTCCGGCCTCGACGGCGCGCGTCAGATCCGCGAGCGTCAGGTGCTCGTCCGCATGAAAGGTCGCACCTGTCGACTCGGCATGCGCGTGCGACGAAGCCAACGCCGTGCAGCACAACCAACCCGCCAGCACTCGCCAGCGCGCACTTAGGACCGACAACTTGCTCTGCCTCCGAACTAGGACGAGTCGTTCGCTGCGCGGGGGCAGGTGCTCGTCGTGGGCGCATCGCTGCGGACGCGCGTGCCAGAATGCACTGCACCGTTCGTGCCGTTCCGTGCGCGTTCGGTTTCGAGGCTCTCGCGCGCGGGATCGCGAGGGTGGTCCGCCGCATGTAGCAAAATGGGGCCGGGGAAATCCCGAACATGGTGGTGAGAACGGGGCGTGGCACCACCTGGCACATACAGTGCCTGAATGAACGCTTCTTTATCGAGATGAACGGTTCTTCATGAAGCTCGCCAGAAAGCTCACGCTCGCGATCCTCGCCGTGATCGTGGCGGTGTTCGCGCTCAACGCGGCGGAGCGAATACAGCGTGACCGACGGGCGTTGCGCGACGACATCCTGCGCGACCATCGGTCGCTGTCGCGTGCGCTGCAGGTGGTGGTGCGCGAGAGCTTCCGCGAGGACGGCGAGCAGCGAGCGCTGTCGCTGGTCGAGGCCGCCAACCAGCGCGAGTCGCTGATGCAGATCCGCTGGCTATGGGTTACGCCGGGCAAGACGTTGGAACAGCTGAACGCATCGCAGACCGCGCACCTTACTCGCGGCGGGGACGTGAACCTGGTCTCGCAGAAGCTCGGCATGCGCTGGCTGCACACCTACGCGCCCGTGCTGCTCGACGACGGGCGCATCGGCGCGCTGGAGCTCAGCGAGTCGCTGGCGTCGGAGGACGAGATCCTGCGCAGCACGGTGCTGCGCACGGCGCTGTCGACGGTGCTGATCGCGGCCATCGCGTCGGTGGTGACGGCCGGCGTCGGGGTGTGGTTCGTGGGTCGGCCGGTGGCCGCGCTCACGGAGAAGGCGCGCCGCGTCGGCGCGGGGGACTTGAGCGGGCCGATCGTGCTGCAGCAGCGCGACGAGCTGGCCGACCTCGCGCGCGAGATGAACGCCATGTGCGAGCGCCTGGAGGGGGAGATGCGCGCGCGCCAGCAAGCGCTGGCGCAGCTGCGCCACGCCGAGCGACTGAACACGGTGGGCCGGCTGGCGGCGGGCGTCGCGCACGAGCTGGGCACGCCGCTGCAGGTGGTGGGGCTGGAGGCCAAGCGCATCGCGGTCGGGCGCGCGGGCGGCGCGCACGCGGTCGAGAGCGCGCAGATCGTGGTCGCGCAGGTGGATCGCATGAGCTCGATCATCCGCCAGCTGCTCGACTTCGCGCGCAAGCGGACGCCGTACCCGGCGCGGCTCGATCTGGCCGAGCTGGCCGAGCGCACCGCGCAGCTGGTGGCGGCGCTGGCCGCGCGCGCGGAGGTGCGGCTGGAGATCAGCGGCGCACCCGCGCACGTCAATGCCGACACTGGGCAGCTGCAG
This sequence comes from Polyangiales bacterium, assembly GCA_040508235.1. Classification (GTDB taxonomy): domain Bacteria; phylum Myxococcota_A; class Polyangia; order Polyangiales; family DASUME01; genus DASUME01. The sequence continues at coordinate 9,208 of JBEVNG010000346.1, forward strand.
CAGGTGCTGACCAACCTGATCGTCAACGCCGTGCAGGCGTCCACCCAGGGCGGCCTGGTGCAGGTGGAGACGGGCGTGCACGAGGGCGGCGCGTTCTTGCGCGTGATCGATCACGGCGTGGGCATCGCGGCGGAGGCGTTGCCGCGCATCTTCGAGCCGTTCTTCACCACCAAGGACGTCGGGCAGGGAACCGGCCTGGGCCTGGCGGTGGCGCACGGCATCGTGGAAGAACACGGGGGCCGCATCGAAGTGCAGAGTGAGCTCGGTACGGGCGCGCGCTTCACGGTGTGGTTGCCTGGCTTGGAGGTCGTGTGAAGGGCAGAGCGCTGGTGGTCGAGGATGATGCGGCGCTGCGGCGCTCGCTGCAGGTCGGGCTCGAGGATCTCGAGTTCGAGGTGGACGCCGTGGCGAGCGGCGCCGACGCGCTGAGCACGCTGGAGCGCGCCGACGTCGACGTGGTGCTGACCGATCTGAACATGCCCGGCATGAACGGAATCGCGCTGTGCGAGCGGGTGGTCGAGGCGCGCGCGGACATCCCGGTGGTGGTGATCACGGCGTTCGGCAGCCTGGAGACGGCGGTGGCCGCGATCCGCGCCGGCGCCTACGACTTCGTGACCAAGCCGATCGAGCTCGACTCGCTGGCGCTGGTGCTCACGCGCGCGGTGCAGCATCGCAAGCTGAGCGAGGAGGTCAAGCGCCTGCGCTCGCTGGCCGACGCCGGTTCGGCGCACGAGCTGATCGGCGACAGCCCTCCGGTCGCGGAGGTGCGCGAGCGGCTCGCGCGCATGGCGGGCACCGACAGCACGGTGCTGATCACCGGCGAGAGCGGCACCGGCAAGGAGGTCGCCGCGCGGGCGCTGCATCGCCTGAGCAAGCGCGCGAGTGGTCCGTTCATCGCCGTCAACTGCGCGGCGGTGCCGGAGACGCTGATCGAGAGCGAGCTGTTCGGGCACGAGAAGGGCGCCTTTACGGACGCACGCGGCGCACGCATGGGCCTGCTCGCGCAGGCGGAGGGCGGCACGCTGTTCCTCGACGAGCTGGGGGAGCTGCCGCTGGCGGCCCAGGCCAAGCTGCTGCGCGCGCTGCAAGAGCGCGTGGTGCGCCCGCTCGGCGGCACGCGCGAGATGCCGTTCGATGCGCGCATCCTGGCCGCCACCAACCGCGACCTGGAGCGCGCGGTGGAGGAGGGGCAGTTTCGCGAGGACCTGTTCTTCCGCATCCACGTGCTGCCGCTGGAGCTGCCGCCGCTGCGCACGCGCGGCGCGGACGTGCTGCTTCTGGCGCAGCACTTCCTGCGCGAGTTCGCGCGCCGCAGCGACAAGGCCGTGACCGGCATCGGACAGGCCACCGCCGAGCGCCTGCTCGACTACCCCTGGCCCGGCAACGTTCGCGAGCTGATGAACTGCGTCGAGCACGCGGTCGCGCTGGCGCGCTTCGAGCAGATCACGCCGGAGGACCTGCCCACGCGCGTGCGCTCGTACAAGCGCTCGCACGTGCTGGTCGCCGGCGAGAACCCGGACGAGCTGGTCAAGCTGGAGGAGGTCGAGCGGCGCTACATCCTGCGCGTGCTGGAGGCAGCGGGCGGCAACAAGCGCATGGCGGCGCGCATCCTGGGGCTCGATCGCAAGACGCTCTATCGCAAGCTCGAGCGCTACGGCGTGAGCTGAGCGTCGGTAGTATGCTGCGCGCATGATCGAAGCCGTCATCTTCGACTGGGGCGGCACGCTCTCGCACTACGCCGAGATCGAGCTCGCGGACATGTGGACGCTCGCCGCACGGCAGCTCGCGGAGGAGACCGGGCGCGACCCGGACGCGCTGCACCGGGCGCTGGTGGCGGGCGAACAGCGCTACTGGCAAGGCGTCAACGAGAGCCAGCGCACCGGCACGCTCGGGGACATCCTGCGCGCGGAGTCCGAGGCACTCGGCCTGGACGTCACCGCCGCGGTGATCAGCGAGGTCGCGCAGCGCCACCTCGACGCCTGGACGCCGCACATCCAGCACCACGCCGACGCCGTCGAGGCGCTGCGTGCGCTGCGTGCGCAGGGCATCAAGATCGGGCTGCTCTCGAACACGCATTGGCCCGACAGCTTCCACGAGCACTTCCTGGCGCGCGACGGACTCGACGTGTTGATCGACGTGCGCGCCTACACCTCGAACATGCCGTTCAGCAAGCCGCACCCGGAGGCGTTCCAGCACGTGCTCGATGCGCTGGGCGTGGCCGCGGGCAACGCGGTGATGGTTGGCGACCGTCCGCGCGACGATGTCTGGGGTGGCCAGCGCGTCGGCATGCGCGGGGTGTGGCGTCCGCATGCCCACTCGCCCGAGCTCGCCGACGTGAAGCCGGACGCGATCATCCAGGCGCTGTCGGAGCTGCCGGCGCTCACTGCGCGATGGTAGCCGTGCAGCGGAGCTGGTAGGGCTGGCAGCTGGCGCGTAGCTGCGCCTTGATCGACAGGTACGCCGCGGCGCCCGACCACTGCACGTCGACGGTCTGCATCTCGCCCGGCGCCTGCTTGCCGAGCGCGCTGCCGATCACGCCGGCCGCGGTGCTGAACACGTCGATGCGAAGCTGCTGGGCGTCGTCCGCCTGGTAGCGCAGCGTGCAGCGCCCGCCGTCGGTCGAGGGCAGGGTGTAGAAGTCGTCGTCGCCGAGGAACGCGCTGGCCTCGATGTCTTGCTCCAGCGGCAGCGGCTTGGCCTCGTTCTGGCGGTCGTTGTCCTCGTAGGCGTCGGTGCATGCGTAGGGATCGACGCGCAGCGCGTACGTGATGCAGCCTTCGCCGGTGGGCGCGAGCTGCACCACGTAGCTGGGCGTGTCGCTGCGCAGCCAGTGTTGCCATTGCTCGCGCGTGCCGGTGCGTGCGCCGGGATCGTCGATGGCGTTGAGGCCGGTGACGTTGCTGAGCACGCGCCGCAGCTGCACGTTGGAGCTGGCGTCGACCTCGTAGGAGCCGCTGACCAGGACGGGATCCGCCTTGCTGGGCGCGAACGCGTAGTAATCGAGCTCGTGGCGTGAGCCCGTGGCCTCCAGCTCGACCGCGCCGCCGCTGAGGTCGAGCGGGCTCGCCTTGGCGGTGCTGTCGTTGTCCTCGTAGGCGTCGGTGCACCAGCTCGGGTTCACGCGCAGCGCGTAGGGCACGCAGGTGCCGAGGTTTTGGCCCTCGATGCGCACGTCGTAGTCGGTGCTGGGCTGCGCGACGAAGATGCTCGCCGTGAGCTCCGTGTTGCTGCCGCGTCGGCTGCTGCTGCGCGTGACCAGGCGGTTGTCGCTGTACACGCCGAGCGCCAGGTCCGCGCGCGCGTCGTCGCGGTAGAGCAGCTCGATCGACACCGGGTCGGCGTGGCGCGACGCGAAGCGGTACGCGTCCTGATCCTTGTCCGCCGCCAGCGCGACGATCGAGGCGCAGCCGTCTTCGGTGCGCAGCGTGGCCGGGTTGCGCTGATCGTTGGGCTCGCCGCGGTCGGGCTCGCTGCAGACCGTGGCCGCGGGCGCCTCCAGCGACGCGCTGCAGGCCTCACGCGGCGCGGCCTCGATCGTGGGCGGCCCGGCATCGACCGCGGCGTCCTCGCGCCTCGGAGGGCGTGTGACATCGATGATGGGCGAGCCTCCGTCGAGCGCTCCCGCGGGCGCTTCGTCGCGCTTGGTCTCGGCGTCGTCGCCACACCCGATCAGCAGCACCAGGGCCCACCCACGCAACCGCATGCGACTTCGTACCACGTCGCCGCCGGCGGTCTCGGGCCTACCTGCCGGGGCGAGGGAGGAACGCATGGCGAATGTTGCAGTGATCTATTACTCGTCGACAGGCACCAACCAGGCCACGTCGGCGGCGGTCGCGGTGGGCGCTGGCGGCGCCGGCGCGGAGGTCCGCGTGCGGCTGGTGGCGGAGACCGCGCCCAAGGAGGCGATCGAGGGCAACCCGCAGTGGAAGGCCTTCGTCGACAAGACCGCCAAGGAGCCGCGCGCGACGCCGGACGACCTCGAGTGGGCGGACGCGGTGGTGTTCGGCACGCCGACCCGCTTCGGCAACGTGGCGGCGCAGCTCAAGGCGTACATGGACTCGCTCGGCCCGCTGTGGGCCAAGGGCGCGCTCGCGAACAAGCTCTACGCGGGCTTCACCTCCGCCCAGAACACGCACGGCGGCCAGGAGAGCACGCTGCTCGCGCTGTACACCAGCTTCCACCACTGGGGCGGGCTGATCGCGACGCCGGGCTACACGGACAAGTCCGTGTTCGCCGCCGGCGGCAACCCGTATGGACCGTCCGTAACGGTTGGGCCCAAGACCGCGCCTCCCACTGATGCGGACCTTGCTCACGCGCGCTATCTCGGGAAGCGTGTCGCCGAGCTGGCGAAGAAGCTACGCACATAAACGGAGAGCGCGATGAGCACGACCACGCCGGACACCGACGCCACGCCTGACTGCCTGGAGGGACAATCCCCGGTGGTCACGCTGGTCGTGGACTCGCGACCCCGCGATCTCGGGGGCGGCTTCGTCGTGCGTCGGACGCTTCCGTCGCCGCGTCGGCGCCTGGTCGGGCCGTTCATCTTCTTCGATCAGATGGGGCCGGTCGATCTGCCGCCGGGCCAGGGGCTCGACGTGCGGCCGCATCCCCACATCGCGCTGGCCACGGTCACGTACCTGTTCTCGGGCGAGATCGAGCACCGCGACAGCCTCGGCTCGTACCAGACCATTCGCCCCGGCGATGTGAACTGGATGATCGCCGGCCGTGGCATCGCGCACTCCGAGCGCAGCGGCACGGACACGCGCCGCGACGGCATGCGCCTGCACGGCATCCAGAGCTGGGTGGCGCTGCCCAAGGAACACGAGGAGGACGAGCCGCGCTTCGAGCACCACCCGCGCGCGACGCTGCCGCGCATCGAGCGCGAAGGCGTGCTGCTGGACGTGATCGCGGGCACTGCCTTTGGAGCGCGCTCCCCGGCGCCCGTGCTCTCGCCCACCCTCTACGTGCACGCGCTGTTCGAGGACGGCGCCACGCTGCTGATCGATCGAGAGCACGAAGAGCGTGCGGTGTACGTCGTGGAGGGCGAGCTGGAGATCGACGGCGCGCGCTACGAGCCGGGCATGCTGGCGATCTTCAACGCGGGCTTCGACGTCACGCTACGCGCTCACGGCAAGACGCGCGCGATGGTGCTCGGCGGCGCGAAGCTCGACGGCGAGCGCCACATCTTCTGGAACTTCGTCTCGTCCTCGAAGGAGCGCATCGAGGTCGCCAAGCACGCCTGGAAAGAGGAGCGCTTCCCGCTGGTCCCGGGCGACGAGCACGAGCGGACGCCCCTGCCGGAGTAGCTGCCGGGCCCGCGTCGATCTGGTACAAGGCGCGCTTGGCCGAGCCGTTCGTTCCCCGCGCCGTCTGTGGCCGTTGCCGTCGGCCGGAATCGGT
>JBEVNG010000379.1:0-7384 GCA_040508235.1 Polyangiales bacterium
GCTGGCGCTGGAGGTGCTGCGTCGCTATGCCGTGCTGCCGCACTACGACGTGGTGCTGCGCGCGCTCTCCGATCTCACGGAGCGTCCCGGCAAGGATCCACGACGGCAGCGGCTGGCGGTGGAGGCGCTGGGCGAGCTACGCGACTCGCGCAGCCTGCCCACGCTGATCGCCCGGCTGACCGACCGCGACGAACAGGTGGTGCGCGGCGCGCATCACGCGCTGGTGGTGCTGACCGGCCAGGACTTTGGCAGCATGCAGCGACGCTGGGAGACCTGGGCCGAAGGCTGGGGCCGCGCCCACCGCGTGGAGTGGCTGATTGAGGCGCTGCTGCACGCCGAGGAGAGCGTGCGCACGCTCGCCGGTGAGGAGCTCAAGCTGCTGACGCAGCAGTACTTCGGCTACCACCCCGCGCTGCCCAAGAAGGACCGCGAGCTCGCCCAGCGCAAGTACCGCGAGTGGTGGGAGCTCGAGGGCCGCGTCGCCTTCAGTCGCTGAGCGCGCGCCGCGACGCGACGGCGCTTGATCAGCGCGGCCAGGCCGAGCGCGACGCCGAGTCCGTTGCCGCTGGCGTGACGCGAACTGCACGCGCATTCGCGCCCGCGTCACATCACGAGCCAGCTGATGTCGTAGATGTTTTCTTCGTCGCCCAGGTAGCGGCAGGCGAGCAGGTTTACTTCGACCTCGCTGGCGCCGAAGCGCGTGAGGCAGCGGTCGAGGAAGCCCAGCACCAGCACGCACATCGTCAGCGATGCGCTGGCGCCTTGCTCGTCCAGCTCCAGTCGGCCGTAGCCGCGGCCGACGCTCTTGAGGCGGACCACGATGCCGCGGATGAACGACTCCACGTAGCGCGGCATCTCCGCCAGCAGCAGCTCCGGCGGGGGATCGGGCGGGCCCTGGCGCTTGAGCGAGTCGAACGCGCCCTCGGCCACCGCGCGCCCGCAGTCCGCGATGATGTGCAGATCATCGCGACCGAGCGCGGCGTCGATGGTCTCCACCAGCTGGCAGACGGCGTCGAACGGCAGCCACGACCCGGGCGCCACGCCGGCGTCGAAGATCTTGCGCGCCTCGGGGCGCAGCCGCGACAGCACCGCGGTCAGCGCGCGCTCGCCGTAGCGCTGCGCCACGAAGCGCAGCAGCGACAGCACGAAGCTGCCCTCGAAGCTGCGCTCGGTCGGTGGCAGCTGCACGGCGGGTAGGTTCTTGGACGAGCCGCGCAGCGGCGGAGGCATCGGCAGCGCGGGCCCCGCGAACGGCGGCATGCCCTGCGCATCGACCGGACGCGGCACGGCGGGCGAGGGCGGGGGCGGTGGCTGCTTGAGCGCGCGCGGGGTCGGAGGCGGCAGCGCGGCCGCGCGACTCGGGTGGTCCGGCAGCAAGATGTGCGGCGACGTTTGATCGACGTCGACGGGCGCACGCCTGGTCTTGCCGCGATCGAGGTCCAGCTCCAGCTTCTTCAGGTCGAGCTCGCCCGAGTCGCCATCGAGCGCCACCTGCCCGGTGGGATCGCGCTTCTTGTCGCGCGCTCGGATCTTGATCAGATCCATCGCCAGGCTGTCGCTCTGGCCGTCGTCGTTCTCCACCGCCCGACCGCCAAAGGGCACCAGCGCGTTCGCGAACGCCTCGGCGTTGGGGAAGCGATCGTCCGCCTTTTTGGCCAGCGCGCGCAGCACCACGCGCTCCAGCGCCTCCGGCACGTCCGGGCGGAACATGCGCAGGCCGGGCGGCGGATCGTTTTGCACGCGCCGCGCGAGCTCGGAGAACGTGCCCGCCTCGAACGGCCGCACGCCCGCGAGCATCTCGTAGAGCACCACGCCGAGCGAGTACAAATCGGTGCGCGGATCGCGTCGGTCGTCGCCGCGCAGGCGCTCCGGCGGCGCATACGCCGGCGTGCCCACCAGCGTGCGCGCCGGCGTGAGGTTGCGGTCTCCCGCCTGCGTGCCGCCGACCAGTGCGGCGAAGCCGAAGTCGAGCAGCTTCACGAACGAGCGGTCGCCGAAGCGCATCACGATCATCATGTTCGCGGGCTTCAGGTCGCGATGCAGGATGCCGCGATCGTGCGCCGCCTGCAGACCCGCGAGCGCATGCGTCGCCACCACGCACGCGTGCCGGATCGACTGCGGACCTTCCGAGTGCAGCATCTCCGCGAGCGAGCGCCCACGCAGGTACTCCATTACCAGGTACGGCTTGCCGTCCGACTCGCCGAAGTCGAGGATGTCGATGATGTTCGGGTGGCCGATCGAGGCGGCCGACTGCGCCTCGCGCAGGAAGCGCTCGACCGCGGCGGGGTTCGCGGCGGCCGCGGGGTGCAGCAGCTTGATGGCGACGAAGCGACGCAGGACGTTGTCCTCCGCCTTATAGACCGCACCCATGCCGCCGTCGCCCAACAGGCGGACCAAGCTGTAGCGGCCCGCAACGACCTGGCCGATCATGCGCTGGTCGTTGCTGGCCTGAGCCGGAGTGCGCGGCATTGCTCCGATTGTCGCTTGTGGCACGAGGGGCTTCAATCTTGCTCTGTGTTTTCCGCGCCGCGGGGTAGGAGGAAGAGAAGACCGCGCGGTGAGCCAACTCTCGAAACAGGCTGCGATGTGCGCCGGCCGCGCACGAGCAGGCTCAACCTTCGAGCAGCTCGCGTAGCCGATTCTCGTCGATCACCTCGGCGCCCTTCTTGGTGGCCGCCTCCAGCTTGGCCTTGCCGACCTTGTCGCCGGCGACGAGGTAGGTAGTGCCCTTCTTGACCGCGGTGTGCACCTCGCCCCCACGCGCAAGGATCGCGGCGTGAATCGCTTCCCGAGGTTGGGACAAGGTTCCCGTGACACAGAACGATTTTCCGGTGAGCGGCCCGGTGACCTTCTCGACCCGCACGGTCTCCGCCACCACACCCAGCGCCAGCAGCCGGTCCAGCGTCGCGCGCTGGTCCGGATCGGCCATGAACGCCGCCACGCTGCTGGCGATCTTGGGACCGATGCCCTGGATCTCGCCGAGCTCCTGCTCGACCTCCGCCGGCTGGCGCTCCAGCAGGCGGCCCAGGTTTCCGTAGCGTTCCGCGATCAGCTTGGAGGCGACGCTGCCCACCAGCGGAATACCCAAGGCGGTCAGCAGGCGGTCGAAGCTGCGACCCGTGCGGGCGCGCTCCAGCGACGCCAGCAGGTTGTCGACGGTCTTCTCGCCCACGCGCTCCAGCTCCAGGATCGCCGTGCGGTGCTGGTCGAGCGCGAACACGTCCGCCAGGTTCTCGATCAGCTTGGCGTCGACCAGCTGCTCGATCAGCGAGCGCCCCAGGCCGTCGACGTCCATGCCGGTGCGGCGCGTGAAGTAGAAGACGCCCGCCTTCAGCCGACCCGGGCAGAGCGCGTTCGGGCAGCGCAGGGCGGCCTCACCCTCGACGCGCTTGAGCGCCGTGCTGCACACCGGGCACCGCGACGGAGGCGTCCAGGACACCGTGCCCTCCGGACGCAGCGCCACGTTGACCGCGATCACCTGCGGGATGATCTCACCCGCCTTCTCCACGCTCACCGTGTCGCCGACGCGCACGTCCTTGCCCGCGACGTAGTCGAGGTTGTGCAGGGAAGCGCGCGACACGGTGGTTCCGCTCAGCTTGATCGGCGACAGCTCCGCCACCGGCGTCAGCGTGCCGGTGCGCCCGAGGTCGACGCCGATCGACAGCACCTGCGTCTCCTTGCGCTCGGCCGCGAACTTGTAGGCGATCGCCCAGCGCGGGAAGCGCGAGGTCCAGCCCAGCTGCGCGCGGTCGTGCGGGTCGTTGAGCTTGAGCACGACGCCGTCGGTGTCGTAGCGCAGGTCGAAGCGTGCGCGCTCGAACTCCTGGATGAACGCGAGCACCTCGTCGACGCCGCGGCAGATGCGCTCGCGGCCGTGCACGGGCAGGCCGAGGCCCATCAGCGTGGCCAGCGTCTCCGCATGCGTGGGCGCGATCGACTCGACGCAGTCGTAGAAGAACACGCGCAGCGGGCGCTCGGCGGTCAGCTTGGGATCGATCAGCCGCAGCGAGCCGGAGGCGGCGTTGCGCGGGTTGGCCCACAGCTCCTCGCCGCGTGCCGCGCGCAGCTCGTTCACCTGCGCCAGATCCTCGCGCAGGATCACCACCTCGCCGCGCAAGGTCAGCTTGTCGGGGTAGGCGATGCGCAGCGGGATCGAGCGGATCGTGCGCACGTTGGCGGTGACGTCCTCGCCGGTCTCGCCGTCGCCGCGCGTGCTGGCAAGGGTCAGCTTGCCGCCCTCGAACACCACCTCGATGCTGGCGCCGTCGAGCTTGGGCTCGGCCACGTAGACCGAGGGCTCGTCGTGACCGAGTCCGTTGCGGACGCGCTCGTCGAACTCGCGCAGGTCGGCCTCCGAGTACGCGTTGTCGAGCGAGTACATGCGCACCGGGCGCTTGTACTTGGTGAAGCCCTCGCGCGGCTGGGCGCCCACGCGCTGGCTCGGCGAGTGCGGCGTGACCAGCTCCGGATGCTCGGCCTCCAGCGCCAGGAACCGCCGGAACAATACGTCGTAGTCCGCGTCGCTGATCGAGGGGGCGTCCAGCACGTGGTAGGCGTGCAGATGCTTCTCCAGCTCGCTGGCGAGCTGCTCGTGCCGGGCGCGCGTCTTTTCGTCGACCATTTGTTGCTCTACTCGCCCCTTGAACTGGCCCCGCGAGGGGCCTGAATGTAGGCTGCAAGCGGGCCCTTCACAAACGGCAGGGAGCCATGCAGCCCAGGCTGGTCGCGCTGTTCACCTTGGCGTTCGTGCTGTACGTGGTCGCGTCGCTCGGTGCGGCCGGGGTCGCGCTCGATGCCGGCGTGCTCGCCGTGGCGGTCGTCGCCGCCGCGAGCGCACTCACGCCGCAGTGGCTCTCGCGCGCCACCCATGCCGTCGACACCGTGGCCGGCACACCGGGCGCGCGCTCGGTCACCTGGCTCGGCACCGTGCAAGCGCTCGGCCTCGCGGCCTACCTCGCGCGCTCCGCCCACACCATGAGCGGCGAGATGTTGTGCGCGCTGGCGCTGCCCGCCGCCTCGGTGCTCGTGCTGCAGCTCGCGCTGCGCGTGCCGGACCTGCCGCCCAAGCTGCCGCGCCGGTTGCCCTGGGTGTTGGGGGCGCTCGCGATCGCCATGGTCGGCGGCGTGCTCGGCTTCTGCGCGGCGCTGCCGCCGATCTGGCTCGGCTCGCGCGCGCTGATCGCGCCGGCGAGCTGGGCGCTCGCCCCGCTCTGGGCAGCGAGCGTGTGCGCCGGCTTCGGCTTGCTGGTGCGTTTGGCCCGTCGCCGCCTCGGCAGCGATGCCCGCGCGCTGGCCGCCAACCTGTGGGCCGCCGTCGGCACCGTGTGCAGCGTGCTCGCGCTGCTGATCCAACTCTTGCTCGTGCGCGGAGAAACCGCGCACTTCGACCAGCTCGCCCCCGCTGCCCACAACTGGACCATCGCGTTCGGCGCGGGTGCGCTGCTGCTCGGTCATGCCTGGACGCTCTCGCCGGATCGCGTGCGCGTCGCCAGCGCCTGGACGCGCGAGCTGATCGCGGGCTCGCTCGCGGTCGCGCTCGCCGCGGGCGTGTTGGCGGGCCTGGAGCAGAGTGGCTTGTCGCTGCCGGCGCTCGCGCTGACGGTGCCGTTCACGGTGCTGTTCCTGGCCGCGCGCCACGGCCTGCGTACCCTGGCCGCGCGCGCGTTCGCGCCGCATGGCGGAGCGCTGCTGCGCGCCATCGCGGAGGCCCGTCGCGGGGCCCACGGCGCGGAGGACTACGCCGAGTTCGCGTCGCGCGTGCTCAAGCCACTGCGTCGCGCCGGCAGGTTGCCGGAGACCGCGCCGCGCCTGGTGTGCTTCGATCCGGCGCGCATCACCACGCTCGATGCCGCGGGCTTCGCGCGCAGCGTGGAGCAGGCGCTGCCGCAGGCGCTGATGACCCGACTCGAGCAGCATCGCGGCGAGATCCTGGTGCGCAGCGAGCTCGCCATGCTGCTGCCGCGCCGGCCCGACCTCGCGCCGCTGGTGCGCGCGCTCGACGAGCTGGACGCGCTGTGCGTGGTGCCGTTGATCGCGAGCGGCGAGCTGGAAGGCGCGCTGCTGATCGCGCGCGGTGCACGCCGCGACGTGCTGACGCTGGAGGAGCTGGACGCGCTGGAGCGCACCGCGGCGCAGCTGGCGCCGGTCGCGCGTGGCTACATGAGCCTGGAGCGCACGCGCCTGCGCGCCGATACGCTGCGCGGCGAGCGCGACCTGCTGGCGCAGCGCAGCGAGGAGCTGGGCAACGAGCTGACCGAGCTGCGCGCCCAGGGAGCCGCCGTGCGTGCGGGCCTCGGCTCGCCGCTGCCCGAGCGCGATCCGGTGCAGTACAGCGGCTCGATGCGCGCGCTGGCCGAGCACCTCACGCGCGTCGCGCCGCAGCACATGCCCGTGCTGCTGTGCGCCGAGACGGGCATCGCGCTGCCCCCGGTGGCGCAGTCGATCCACCGCGCCAGCGGCCGCTTGCTGGAGCCGTTCGTGATCCTCGATGGCGCCGAGCTGAACGCGACCGCGGTGCAGGAGCGCCTGTGTGGCGTGGGCAGCGCGGCGGAGGCCAAGCCCGGCCTGCTGGAGCTGATCGGACGCGGCACGCTGCTGCTGCTCGACGTGTGCGCGCTCTCCAGCGAGGTGCAGCTGATGCTCGCCGAGGTGTTCGAGGAGCGCAGCATCCGCCCGCTGCGCTCGAACGCGAGCATGCCGTTCCAGGGCCGCGTGATCGCCACCGCACGGCGTCCGTTCACGGAGCTGGTGGAGGCGGGTGCGCTGGTGCCGGAGCTGGCGCGCTGGTTCGTCAACACGTCCTACCGCGTGCCGCCGCTGCGCGAGCGTCCGGAGGATCTGGAGTCGCTGCTGTTGCTCGCGCTCGATCGCGCGGCGCGCGTGCTCGGCAAGCCGGCCATCGGCGTCGAGGCCGAGGCGCTCAAGGTGCTGGTCGGCTACGACTGGCCCGGCAACGAGACGGAGCTGGTAAACGTGGTGGAGCGCGCCGTCACGCGCAGCCAGGGCGAGCGCATCGGCTACCGCGACCTGCCGCGCCTCGCCTACGGCTCCGCCGAGAGCGGCGGCGGCTCGTACGCCGAGCAGGAGCGCGACATCCTGCGCCGGGCCTTGCAGCGCGCCAACGGCGACCGCACGCAGGCCGCCCGCGCACTCGGCCTCAAGCGTCAGATGTTCGTCGAGAAGCTGCAGCACCTCGGCATCGACGACCCCGCCAGCGCCGACAACTGAGCCCCCGCCAGTGCGCGTCGCGCAGCACCTGATCAGCAGCCGCTGATCGGGCGCTGCCGCGCGCGCGTCTTGGCGCAGGACGTGTGTCTATTAAGATGGACGTGCGCGGGGCGTTCTGGCATATGCAGCGCCTCCAGAGGTGCATTGCATGCGAAGT
>JBEVNG010000396.1:0-5088 GCA_040508235.1 Polyangiales bacterium
CGCGCGGTTGGCCACGCGGATCTCGCGCTTGCGCCCGATCACCAGGATGGGCGCGTTGGCGTGATCGAGCAGCTTGGTGAGGTAGTCGCGCAGGTAGAGCGACTCGCGCAGCAGGCGCGCATTGCGCAGCGACGCCGACAGCGAAAGCGCGATGGGCACGATGCGCGAGGCGTCCTCCGCGGGCGCGGCGGCACCCGGCGCATACTCGACGCCGAGCGTGCCGATCAGCTTGCGGCCGTGGCCGATCGCGACGTCGAAGCCGTGCGCATCCTCGTGGAACAGCCGCACGTAGTCGTCGCGCACCTCGATCGCCTGATGGCCCGGGTCGTCGAGGCCCTGGTCCTGCAGCGCGCGCGAGGTGACGAACACCGTCTCGCGTCGATCGCTGCGCAGCCGCCCGGTCGCGTAGACCAGCGAGAGCTCGCCGGTGTCGGCGTCGAACAGCCGCAGCGCGAACAATCGGCCCGGGAACAGCCGCAGCAAGCTGGAGACGTACGCATGCACGATCTCCTCGTCGTGCATCTCGACGTTCACGCTGCGCGACAGTCCCAGGAACTCGGTCAGCACCTCGTCCGGCGATGGACTCTTGGGCACGCTGGGCAGCGGCGTGATCGACGGCTCCTTGTGCTTGATCTTCATCGTTTGTCCGCCGCTTCCGGCTCGTCGTCGGCGGCCCGATCGAGGTCGAGGATGCGTTGATCTCCCACGTAGGACTTGGTCTCGTAGCGCGTGATCTTGCCGATCTTGCGCACCAGGTTCGCCATGCGCTCGGCTTCCTGCATGATCACCTGCGCGGCGTTGCGCTCGGGCGTGCCGGCGGCGAGGCGGCGGATCAGCAGCTCGCCGTAGCCCATCACGCTGGTCAGCGGCTGGTTGAGCTCGTGCGCGGCGGTGCCCGCCAGCTCGGCCAGCAGCGCCTGCTTCTCGCTGACCTCCAGCTTCTGCTGCGTCTGCGCCAGCCGCTCCTCGGTCTGCAGCCGCTCGCGCAGATCCGTGAAGATGCCGACCGTGGCGGTGGGCTGGCCGTGCTCGTAGATCATCGCGGCCGAGAGCGAGGTGGGGATGCGCGTGCCCGCCTTGTCGAGCGCGAAGCTGCGCATGTTGTCGAGTCGGCCCACGCCGCCCCAGTCGGACGAGCGGATGCGGCGCATGACTTCCTTGGCGCCGCCCTCCGGATAGAGCCTGGAGACGTGCATCTTGCTGAGCACCTCCTCCGGCTTGTAGCCGTAGATGCGCTCGGCGCTCTTGTTGTAGAGGATGATCGTGCCGCTCAGATCGGCCGCCACGATGGCGTCGACGCTGGCCTCGATCAGCGACTCCAGGAACTCCTTGGTCTTGCGCAGGTCGGCCGCCATGTGGGTCGCGCGCTCGGCCTCGGCCTCCGCTTCACCGGCGGCGTCCTGCGCCTTTTTGTGATCGCGCCGCAGCTTCTGCATCACGTGCGCGTTGCGCAGCGCGGAGCCGGTGGCGTTGGCGATGATCATGCAGACGTCGAGCTCGTCCTGCGACAGCTTCTCCTCCAGCATGCGCAGGAACAGCACGCCGATCACGCGCCCGTGCAGCGTGATGGGCACCAGCGCCAGGGACGACAGCCGCGGCACGCTCTCGCGTACGTCGACCAGCACCGGGTGGTTGGCGACGTCTTGGATGGTCAGCACTTCCTTGGTGCGCAGCACCTGCTCGATCTCGGGGTACTTCGCGAGCTGGATGCGCAGGTCGCTCAGGCCCTGGTCGTCGCTGGCCGCGATCACGTAGCCGACGCCGACCTCGTCCTCCGGCGTGAGCACGATCGAGACGCGGTCGATGTGCACGGCCTCGGCCAGGCGGCGCACGACGGTGAACAGGATGTCGCGGAAGTCGAGCGACGAGGAGAGCGTGCGCGTGAGCTCCAGCGTGAGCAACATGTCGCGCTGCTTGCGCGCGAGCTCGCGCTTGACCACGTCCTCGCGCAGCAGGCGCGCCAGCCGTGCGCCCAGCTCGTGCACGGCGTGATCCCCGGCCACGAAGTCGTCCGCGCTCAGCGCCTGCGCCAGGGCCAGGGTCTCGCAGTGATCCTCGCCGCAGGCGATCATCAGCGGCGGCTCGTCGAACGGCTTCTGGCGCCGCAGCTCCAGCACCCAGGGCGCCTCGTCGCGGCCGACGCACGCGACGATCGCGGCCACGCGCGGGATGTTCGGGCCGACCTGGGTGGAGCTGGCCACCTCGATCACGCTCAGGTCGCGCGCCTCGATGGCGCGGCGCAGAGCGCTGGCTCGCTGAGGGTCACCGGCGATCAGCAGTATGGGGGCAGCGTGATCCATCGCGCGCTAAGCTCGCGCCCGCACACCCGTGCGGACAACGGCTTCACACCTTACCACACAGCGCAAAACCATGGATAGAGACGCTCCGATCGGCATCTTCGACTCCGGGCTGGGTGGGCTCACGGTGACCCACGCCATCCGCGACCGGCTGCCGGGCGAGCGCCTGATCTACCTCGGGGATACGGCCCGGGTGCCGTACGGGACGCGCAGCGCGGAGACCGTGATCCGCTACGCGCGGGGCTGTGCCCGACAGCTGCAGGCGCGGCACGTGAAGCTGCTGGTGGTGGCCTGCAACACAGTCAGCGCGGTGGCCCTGGACATGCTGCGCGTCGAGCTCGACATCCCGGTGCTCGGCGTCATCGAGCCCTCGGCCCAGGCGGCCGTGCGCGCCAGCCGCAGCGCGCGCATCGGCGTGCTGGCGACCGCGGGCACCATCGCCTCGGGGGCGTACCCGCGCGCGGCGCACTCGGAGGACTCGCGCGTCGAGCTGTTCGGACACGCCGCGCCGCTGCTGGTCCCGCTGGCCGAGGAAGGCTGGGTCGAGGGCCAGGTCCCGGAGCTCGCCATCGATCGCTACCTGACCGCGCTGGCCGGCTCGCGCGTCGACGCGGTGGTGCTCGGCTGCACGCACTACCCGCTGTTCCGCCCGCTGATCGATCAACGCGTGCGCGCCCTGTGCGGCGAGCAAGCCGTGGTCGTCGACAGCGCCGAAGCCACCGCCGAGGCGCTCGCCCGGATGCTGGAGCAACGCGACATGCGGAGCACGGCGCCGCGAGGCGACCTCTCGCTGCTGGTCACCGACATGCCCGGCCGCTTCGCCGAGGTCGCCAGCCGCTTCCTCGGCCAGCCGATCGAAGGCCTGGCTGTCGAGCAGATCGACCTTTAGCGAAGCCGCGAGGCGCGCACTGTCTGCGCACGCTGGGCGGTCGCGCGCACCATGCGCGACGGATCGCGCTGCGCGAGCGCGGCCAGCGCGCCCTCGACGTCGCCGCGGTCGATTACGCCCAGCAGCTTGGCGGCGGACTTGCGGACGTGCGCGTTGGCGTGCGTGAGCAGGTGCTGGAGATCGCCTGCGGCGAGGCCGGTGGGCACGGTCTCCGCGAGCGTGGTCAGACCATCGAGCGCGCGCCGCAGCTCCATCGCCGTGCGTCCGGTCGCGGGAGCGCGCACCAGTGCCGCCAGGCCACTCGCGGTGCGCGGCGTCGGGAACAGCGAGAGCTCGCTCAGCGCGCGCAGCCGCACCACGTCGCTCTTGCTGGTGTCTTCGTACAGCTCCCACAGCGCTTGTTCGCCCGCCGAGCCCAGCGCGACGATTCGATCGTGCACGACCGCCGGCTCGGGCCCCGCGCCCAGCAAGCGCTCGACTTGCGCGACCGTCTCATCGGCGCGCGCCACGCAGCACAACCCCAGGACCGCCCCCGCGATCCACGCCCGCATCATCCCCATGCGATCCACGATACGCCCAAAATGGCGCCTCGCGTCAGGTCGATCCCTCTGACACCCTTGCGTGCATGATCTTGCAGACCGAGATCGTGGAGCAGGCTATCGACGGCGAGCGGCGTGCGCGGTTCGTGAAGGATGTCGTCGCCGCGCGTGACGGCACCTACCCAATCGGCATGGTGCGCAAGCGCCTGGTCGCCCCCTCCGCACTCCCAGACGAGGGCCACGGCACCCGGCGAAACTCGTCGTATCCGCACGAAGTCGCCGCGCCCACACGCGCCGCCGTGCTGCTCGTGCACGGCTTCGGGCAGAACCGCTACACGTGGCACACCTCGCGCCGTTCGTTCGCGAACTTCCTGGCCAGCGAGGGCTTCGACGTCTTCAACCTGGACCTGCGTGGTCGCGGTCGCTCACGTCGCTTCGGCGCGCTCCAGGACACCATCCTCGACGACTACATCCGCGAGGACGTGCCGGCCGCCGTGCGCACCGTGTTGCGCGTGTCGAACCACTCCAAGGTGTACCTGGTCGGGCACTCGATGGGCGGCATCATCAGCTACGCGGTCGCCGGCAGCACCATGCGCGACGAGGTCGAGGGCGTGGTCAGCTTCGGCTCGCCGTATCGCTTCGGCCTGGGCTCGCGCTTCCTCGCCTTCGTGGGGCCGCTGCTCTACGGCGCGCGCTTGACCGGCATCTTCGACCGCAACCCGCCCATCCCGATCCGTCGGCTCGGGGCGCACATGGTCAAGCGCAGCTGGCTCTGGGACAACCCGCTGGTGCCCATCCCGATGCGCCCGTGGCACCCGCGCAGCATGGAGCCCGAGATCCTGGCCGAGAACCTGTCGGCGGCGTTCGAGCACACGCGCGTGGCGATCGCCCTCGGCCTGGTGGGCCTGGGCAGCGAGAGCGCACTCAAGAGCCACGACGGCCTCAACGACTACGGGCTCGCGTTCGAGCTGGCCGACAAGCCGCTGCTGGTGATCGCCGGCACGCGCGATGCGCTGGCGCCGCCCGCGTCGGTGCGGCCGGTCTACGATCACAGCCGCTCGTCGGACAAGACCTACCGCGAGTTTCCGCTCGGCCACATCGACATGCTGCTCGGCCGCGACGCGCCGCAGCTGGTGTGGCCGCTGGTCAAGACCTGGCTGGTGTCGCGCGCCGAGCGCGCCCAGATCGAAGAGCAGGCGGCAGCACAGCTACCGACCTGACCCGTACTGGCTCAGCCCGCCCTCTTCTTGCCGAGCTCGCGCTCCAGCTTGCGAATGGTGCGCTTGAGCTCCCGGACCTCCGCCTTGGTGGCGAGGTTCAGGTTGTTGGCGAGGTTCTCGACGCTGGCGTCGAAGTGCTGCTG
>JBEVNG010000412.1:0-22082 GCA_040508235.1 Polyangiales bacterium
GGTGCCTGCGCCCCGGCGCGCACCGCTGCGCGTGGTCGCGGCCTCCACGCTGACCATCGCGGTACTGGGCGTGCTCGGCACGCGCTCCGCACCGGCACCCCGTACGCTCCAGCACGAGCTGGTGCATGAATCGACACCGCCCGCCGCGGACGCGGTCGTCGTGCCCCACGAGGTCGCACCCAGCGAGCCGGCGCCGCCGCGCATCGAGCCAGTCAAGCGCGTGTTCGTCGCCGAGCGCGCGCCCGTGCAAGAGGCGGCGGTCGTCGTCGAGGCGCCCGTGATCACGGAGACGCACGAGGTCACGTCGGTGCATGTCGCTCGCCCACGCGCGACGCGCACGGAGTCGAGCACGCTCGATGCGGAGGTGATGCAGCTGCGCACCGCGCACGACTTGCTGCGCGATGGCCAGCCGCTGCGCGCCCTCAGCGCCCTGCGCGAGCACGCTCGTCGCTTCCCCGACGGCAAGCTGCACGAGCTCGCCGCCGTCACCCGTGTGCTCGCGCTCTGCGATGTGGGCCAGCGCGACGAAGCGCGCCGGAACGCGGACAGCTTTCTGCACGATCACCCCAGGTCGGTGCACGCGAGTCGCGTGCGCGACGCATGCAAATGAGCTGACGGAACGACCGTCACGTGGGCATCCCGAGGCATATGAAAAAGCTCCCAGTACTGTTGGTCGCCGTCCTGTCGCTCCCCGCTTGCTACGAGGAAGGAGTCGCCGAGCTCGGCGTCTACAATGGCGCGCAAGGCAGTCCCGCCGACGGGCCGCCCACGCTGGGTGATTCCAGCCTGCCGATCCCCATCGATCTGGGTGATTCCAGCCTGCCGATCCCCGTCGACCCGCCCGCGCCCGACACGCAGTGCCATCGCTTTGTCGCGCACGCCGCCAGCGACGCCAACGCGCCCTATGCCGTGGCCGCGGGCGCGCAGCAGAACGTGCGCTTCACCTTCCGCGCACCGTGGCAGGGCACGACCTTCATCCGCAGCATCAAGTCGATCGTCGACAACCCCAAGGTGCTGCACAACTGGCAGCTCTATGCGGACACCTATCCGGCGCAGGAAGGCGTCGTGATCGACGACGGCCAGTCGCAGTACCCGGGCTCGCTGGTATACGGCTGGACCCCCGGCAGCACCCCGCTGCAGCTCGGAAGCAACATGGGCATCCCGGTCCAGGACGATGTCTCGTACACACTCAGGACGCGCTATTCGAATCTGAACGGCGGCGCCGGTCTCGATGCGTCCGGCATCGAGGTCTGCGTGTCGTCGCAGCCCGTGATCTTCGGCGTCTCGCTCACGCTGCGCGAAGGGCTCTGAGCCTTACTTGCACTTCAGGAACTCGATGCCGCCGCGGTGCACGGCGTCGCTCGGTCCGTAGTTGTGCAGGATGATGCCGGAGTACTCGTCGATGCCGACGACCTCGAACAGGTTCGCCTTGCCTGCCTTGCAGAAGCGCGACATCGGCTCGATCGCCTCGTAGCTCATCGACTTGTCGTCGGGCTTCAGGCGGTCTTGCAGGTTGTCGATCACCTCGTACGGGCGCAGGGGCACCCAGGTGTCCGCGTCGGGCGGGGCCCAGAAGCGGCGCAGCGTCATGCGGCCGCCGCCCTTGGCGCACTCGAAGCGCGCCTTGTCGAGCGACACGATCATGCGCGCGGTGTTCTTGTCGAAGTCGTTGATGTAGTAGGAAAATGAGATGCGCTCGCGGTCGGAGCAGGCGCGGCAGTAGAGCTCCGCCTGGGTCTTGAACGCGAGCGGCGCGAGCGCGCCCTCCGCGATCAGCTCGACCTCGACCGTGCGTTTGTTGTACCAGTGTCGACTGCCCACCGCGCCCTGCAGCACCGCGCCGGCGTCGCGACGATTGGGCGCGTCGTCGTCGCAGCCCGAGACGGTGGCCGAGAAGTGGTTGCTGGCATCGCGCAGGGAGCTACTCAGGTCGACCGGCTTCTCGTACAGCACGTGCGTGCCCGCGCCGTCCCTGGCGGTGACGCGCAGCACCGGCGGCTTGGCCGTCTTCTCTTGCGCGCACACCGCCCACGGCAAGCCGTAGCCGCGCGAGATGCGCAGCTCCTGGCTGCGCGCATCGACCTCGACCACCGGTGCCTCGACCGACGGAGCGCACGGATCGCCGCCGAGCAAGGCGGTCAACAGCCAAAACAGCGCGTTCATGGGCCCTCCTTGCCGGTGCAGCTGGCGCCCCATGCGACCAGGCGCTGGTAGAGCTCGGTCACGTCGCGCATGCCGTCGCGGCGTCCCTCGGCGACGCACTTGCAGAGCGTCTGCTCCTGCGCGCGCGTGTCGACGCCGTGCTTCTCCAGCAGCGTCAGCGGCTTGTCGAGATCGTCGCAGCGCAGCGTGCTGGCCCTGGGTTGCCACAGTTGCCATGCGCGCGCCGCGAGCACCTTGTGCTGCGCGGGCGTGACCAGCCAGCGCCAGTCGTACTGCGACGTGCTGGTGAAGGTGTCGCGCAGCGTCGGGGTGAGCGTGTCGCGCCCCACCGTGGGTAGCTTCTCCAGGAAGGGCTCGAACCACTCGTACGTGAACAGGCGCGCGGCCAGCGCGGCGTCGAGCGACGGCTCCCCGCGCAGCAAGAACTCGGGGTTGATGCCCGCCAGGGCCTTGAGGTTCTGCTCGGTGTTCGCGCGCTTGGAGAGCTCCACCAGGCGCGCGATGCGCGTGGCCTCGCTGCCGTGCTCGGGCAGGTCGAGCAGCCGCGTGCCGCACGTGAAGCAGTCGCGCATGGTGCTCATCGCGTACTTCCACTCGTCGTCGCTCGTGCGCGCGTCGCGCATCATCGCGCGCATCAGCGCATAACCCACGGCCTCCCCGTGCGCCGGGTACGCCTCCATGAAGTAGGCCTTGATGCCGGGCATGGCGAGCGTGTTCGGGTTGCGGCTGATCTCGTCCGCGGCCCAGGCGAGCACACGCTCCGGCGTCGACTGTCCGGCCACCGGCTTCAGCCCGCGCAGCCCGCGCACCAGCGCCGCGTCGTGGGCCGCGTCGGGCGTCTGCTCGGCGTCCACCACCGCCTCCATGACGGTCATGATCGTCGCGTAGCCGACCATGGCGTCGCGGATGATCGCGATCCGATCGACGAAGACCTTACTCTCCAGCAGCGGCTGACGATCGATGCCCCCGTACGCGCGATCGGCGTAGTCCGCCTTCCAGGCATCCCTGGTGTTGGCGGCGATCACCTTGAGGCGCTCCGCGACCGACTGCGCCTTGTCGATGGGACGGCGTGGGTGCGCCACCGTGCGTGGGCCCAGCACACCCTGCCAGAGGATCTCGTCGAGCGCGGTCAGCTTGGGCGTCGGACGCACGTCGATCTCCGCGCAGGCCACGATCGCCTGCGTGAGGATGTCCGCGCGCACGCGAAACGACTCCGCCGTGCGGTCTGGCGTGCTGCGGAAGCGCTCGATCAGCTCCTCACACTGGGTCGAGTCGGCGAAGTTGCCGTCGGCGTAGGCGCGGCACTCGCGTGCTTCGTCTTCCTTGCCAAAGAAGACCTGCAGCCAGGCCGTGCAACCGCTCGGTCCACAGCCCGCCTGGCGATAGCGGATCTGCTCCTCGGACTTGCGCACGCGCCGGCAGGTCTCGACCACCTTGCGCTCGACCTCGACCGTCTGCAGGTTCTCCTTGGTCTCGACGGTGGACTTCACCTCGACGCCGCAGAGCTCGCAGATCTTGGCGCTGCACAGCGCGCGCGCGGCCTCGATCGCCTGCGCTTCGTCGGGGCCCGCGCCCTCGCAGACGAACAGCGCGCCGTCGTCGTCCCGGGAGTCGCCCACGCGCGCCCAGGACGGAGCATCGGCCGACACGGGCCCGCCTGTATGCGTGGGTCCGGGCGCACGGCCGCCGCAGCTCAGCAGCAGCAGGCACGCGATCGCTGGCACGACCCGCGATGAGATCATGGCCGCTATCTTCCCCTCGTCGGGTACCATGTCAATTTCGTATGCGACGCATCGTGTGGACGGTCTGTCTGCTCCTCGCCTGCCGCCCGAGCGGCCAGAGCGCCTTCGGAGACGTGCTGGAGCGCGGCGGAGAGCTGGGTAAGGTCGACGTCGCAGAGACCAAGCTGGAGGTCAGCGACTCCACGGTGACGGCCTGGGGCGTGCTCGAGGTGCCCGATGGCTCGCGCATGCAGGCGACCTACGCGGGCGTCGACGCGATCGCGCGCGCCGAGCTGCTCAAGTTCATCCGCGTGCGGGTCGCGAGCGTGATGGTCAGCGTCGAGAGCAGCGACCCCGCGCGCAACGACGCATACGAGCGCATCGTCGAGTCCGTCAGCGGCTCGCTGCGCCACGCCGGTACGACCAAGCACGCCTGGGAGCGCGTGCAGCACCCCGACCGCGTCATCCTGCGCGTCTGGTCGCGCCTTACGGTTCCGCGCGCCGACGTCGAGGCACTGCTGCGCACGCGCGCGGTCCCCCACGGCGCGCTGCCCAATTAGCGGGCGGTCGCTTCGTCGAGCTGCTGGAACGAGCGCTCCGCGCGCTCGATGATCGCCGCGCGCACGGCCGCGTTCAGGTCGTTCGCCTTCTGCAGCGAGTCCTTGAACGCGTCGAGGTCGAGCACCACCAGCGCCCAGAACGTGCCGGTCTTGGACACGAAGTTCTCCTCCATGCGCGAGCCGGACAGCGTCACGTCCGTGATCTGCTTGGAGGTATCCTCGACGTACTGCTCGCTGGAGGTGGCGTTGTCCGGTCCACCCTGCGTCGCCGCCTGATAGTCCTTGAGCATCGACTTCACGCGCACCTGGAGGATGCGCGCCAGCTCCGTGCGCGCCCTGCCCTCGGCCGCCGAGCGCGCCAGGCTCACGCTGCTCATGCCCTGCACGCTGCCGCTCGCGCAGAGCGCGTCCTTGTTCTTCAGCGTCTCCTGACACTTGCCGAGCGCCCACGGGGGCAGGTCCTCCATCTCCGCCTGGAGCGCGCTCTTGGGACTGGGTTGTCCGCAAGCGCCGAGTAGCCCCGCGAAGATCAGGGCGATGCCGCGATTTGCCAACATGGGTCGGTTCCTTTCTCGGCCGCAGTTGTCCCACGGCTGCCGGCCCGACACCGCATTCGCGGCGAGTCACGCCTTGAGGCGCGCTCCCAGCAGCACGGTCACCAGCACGAACGCGCCGCCGGCGCAGGCCAGGGACACGTGGATGGAGCTGATGCTGCCGAGCAGCCCCACCGTGATGCCCGCGAAGGTACGCAGGCCGAACGCGGCCATGCCGTACAGGCCGATCACGCGGCCGCGGCTCTCGTCCGGCGCGTTCAGCTGCACCAGGGTCTGCGCGATGCTGCTGAACGCGAGCTCGAAGAAGCCGGCCAGGAACAGGCACACGATCGCGATCGGATAGCTGCGCGTGAGCGCGAACAAGGCGAGCGCGGTGCCCCATGCACCGGCGAGCTTGAGGGCGATGCCGGGCTCGGTCTCGAGGCGCAGGCCGCGCCGCTCCAGCAGCCAGCCCGCCAACAACGCGCCCGCGGCGTCGGCCGCGAGCAGGATGGTGTACGTCACGTCCGCCTGCGCGCGCCCGAGGTCCTGCGCGAAGCCGGGCATCTGGGCGTGGTAGCTGTTGCCGACGAAGAACGAGGCCGCGCCCGCGAGCACGGTCATCGTCAGCACCACCGGCATGCCGCGCACCTCGCGCACGCTCGCGAGGATGTCCGCGAGCCCACGTACCGCACGCCGCGCCCCGGCCACGCGCGCATAGGGCGCGCCCACCAGCCACAACAGCAGCGGCAGGTAGAACAGCGTGTTGACGAAGATGCCGCCGGACGGACCGAACAGGTGCATGATCGCGCCGCCTACCGCCGGACCGACCAGCACGCCGAGGTAGCGGAAGGTCGCGTTCAAGCGCACCGCGCTCTGCAGGTGCTCGGGGCCCGAGATGGCGTAGAGCAGCATCTGGTTCGAGGTCACCCACAGCACGCCCGCGCAGCCGTGCAGGACCAGCATCAACATCGCGAACGGCATCGTCAGCGTGTCGGTGACGAACGCGTAGCCCCAGCCGAGCGAGACCACGATGAACAGCGTCATGCCCGCCTGGACGAGCCGACGCGGATCGAAGCGATCGTTGAGCGCGCCGACCGCGACCGAGAACAACAAGTAAGGTAGCCAGTGCGCGATCACGGCGAAGCCCGCGAGCGCCGCCGAGTGAAACTTCTGGTAGCAGACCCAGTAGCTGATCACGTGCTCGATGTTGTCCGCCATCATCGCGAGCATGTTGGTGATGACGAAGACGCGGAACGACGGCAGGTGCATCGCGCTGAGGGGCGCGCTCTCGGTGGACATCCGCGCGCAAGCATAGTCCCTCCGGGCCGACACTTGACGTGTCTACGTTACGAGACCATTGTCTTACCCATCACATCCGAGGAGGACCATGACCCTTGCGCGTAGACTCTGCTTCGTGTTGCTTGCGGCCTCGGGCTGCGCCGTCGAGACCAGCGACCCGTCCGAGCTGGAGGGGCAGCAGGCCGAGCTCGAGCTTCGCGAGCGCCTGCCCTGGCAGCCGAGTCAGCTGACGCCGTTCGCATTCGAGTCGGAGACCACCAGCTCGGACGTCGAGCAGGGCGACGTGCGCCTCGACGCGGTCACGTTCGATGGACGCTCGTGGTCACGCCACCTGCTCGCGCCGGTCGTGCAGGCGAACATCGTGAAGGACGACGGCGTCGACGTGGAGCGCGGCGGCAACAACTTCGCGTCCGGTCAGGGCATCGCCAGCGCCGACGACACGCTGACCCGCGAGGGCCCCGCCACCATCACGCCGACGGGTCGCGACCTGGCCGCCTCGCTCGGCAACTACAACCTGACCAGCATCGTGGTCACGCGCGAGAACGAGGGCACCGCGAGCCTGGAGGTCACCTTCGCGTGGCCCGTCAACACGCTGTTGTTCTGGGAGCGCGGCAACGCCAGCAGCCCCACCACCGCCAACAGCGATCTGCTGGTCGAGACGCTCGACTGGCTCGGCCGCGTGACCGCGTCGCACAAGCTGCTGCGCAGCGAGTACGCACCGACCGGCATCGAGATCACGACCTGGAACGGCTCGTTCTCCAGCCCGAGCCAGCCGGGTGGCGCACCGCCCGAGCTGGGTGCGGTGGGCCTGAAGCTCGACGGCGTGACCCAGCGCCTGCGCCTGACCAGCGTGCAAGGTCCCGAGGGCGGCCTGCGCGACGACGGCCCCGACTACAAGGTCTTGGGCGCCCTGATCCCGGGCCGCTAGGCCGACGCCACGTCGCGATTGGCTTTCTTTATCGGTCGCGACAGCCCACCTCGGCCTCGTGTGCGGCGCTCGCGGCTGTGCAGTTGCTGTGGGTGCTCGCGCGCCTGTTACCCGCGTGAAGCGAGGCCCACCGCGCGTCGCACGTCTTCGATCGGCGTACTCCAGTAGCGCTCGTAGCGCGGCCGCAACGCCACGTCCGCGCTCGCTTTGCCATGTCGGTAGGCGGCGCGCAGCTTCGGGAAGTACGTCCAGATGGGCGGCAGCTGCATCGGCATGAAGATGCCCGTCAGCGTCAGGATCAGCACCGGGTGGCGCAGCCCGAGGTTGCCGTATACGAACGCCTGCAGCTCCAGCTCGCTGATCGGATCCGTGCCGTAGCCGGTCACGATGTGCACCATGTCGTGCAGCTCGCGGTAGCGCTTGGCCAGGTACTCGACGTCGTTGCGGGCGGGATAGGGGCTGGCGAAGGGCGCGATGCCGTTCTCCTCGTAGTAGTGCGCGAGCAGCTTTCCGAGCGTTCCCTCTGGCAGCGTACGCAGACCGACGAGGTCGATCGTGCCCGCTTGCAGGTCGGGGCGCTCCCGCAGCAGCGTGCGTCCCTCCTCGTTGGCGGCGTAGGTCGCGACCAGCTTGCGGAAGATCTCGGCGTCCATGCTCAGGCTGAGCATCGGCGCGGCGATGCCGTGCGCCTGGTCCTTGGACAGCACGCCGAACGCGCGCAGGGCGACCAGCGCGCGTCGCAGGTAGCTCGGTTGCTCGGGCAAGTAGAGCGGATGGTTCGAGCTCAGCACCGTGCCAGCGTACGAACGCGCCGCGTACCTGGCGCGGCCAAGCGCTGCTACGTGGGGCCAGCCAGGCGCGCGCTACGAAACGCCGACGGACTCTCGCCGGTCCAGCGCTTGAAGGCGCGCACGAACGACGGCGTCGAGCCGAAGCCGACCTCGTAGCTGACCTGCTTGATCGGCCGCGCGGGATCCGCCAGCAGCTGACGCGCCGCGACTTGCTGCGCTTGCTCGACCAGCTGCGAGTACAAAGCGCCCTCGTCCGCCAGGCGCCGCCGCAGCGAGCGCACGCTGGTGTCGAGCGCGCGCGCCGTCTCAGGCATGCTCGGGATCCGCGGCAGCGCGCCGCGGAGGTAGTCGCGCACCCGCGAGGCGTGATCGCTTCCGTGCTGGAGGCGCGCGAGCACCAGCTGCGCCTGGCTCTTGAGCACCTGGTAGAGCTCGACGTTGGCAGCCTCGAGTGGCCGGTCGAGCCAGCTGGAGTCGAGCTCGAGCTCGGTGGCCGCGCGCTCGAAGCGCGGCACCACCGGCGCCACGCGCGTGTACTCCCGCACGTACGACGGCGCCGCATACGCGAACGACAGCTGGCGCACCGCCTGCGCGGGCACTCCCGCATAACGCACCAGGCGCAGGATGCCGAACATGGTCAGCTCCGCGTGCACGCGACGGCTGAGCTCGGGTCCGCCGAAGGCCGTGCAGCGCAACAGCAGCGAGTCCCGCCGCTCGACCGCCTCCAGCATGGTGCGCTTGCTGAGGATGGGCTGGAACGCGAGCACGAAGTCGAGCGCGTGGCGCAGCGTGGGCGCATGCGTCGCGATCGGCGCGAACACGTCGAAGCGGTTCATCGGCGAGCGCTCGATCCAGTGCAGGCCAAACGCCGGGTCGTCGGTGAGCTCGCTCGCAAGCTCGAGCAGCCGGTCGAACTCGGCCTCGTCCATCCACGCATAGAGCTGCGCGAATCGATCCGGAGCGAGGCCGGCGGCGGCCCGGAACTCGGCCGCGGGGACGCCAGCGACCTCCACGGCTTCGATCAGTCCGCGCGCCCACAGGGACGAGAGTTGGGTCGCGATGCGGCTGAGGCTACTGCATGGACGGGTGCCGAGGACGGCCGAGTGTTCGCTCTCGCGGCCAACCTTACTTGCGGTAGACCTGATTGTCGGCGCGCAGCACGAACACCGCACCATCGGCGCTGGCCGCGATGCCCTTGCAGGTGCCCGCCGCGCTGACCAGCTCCCAGCCGCCGCTGAGCCAGCGGTAGACGCTGCCCGACGCGTTCCTCACCCACACGTTGCCGGCGCTGCCGACCGCGACCTGCACCGCCTCGCCGGGCATCGTGGTCCAGCCGGTGCCATTCCACATCACGATCTTCTGGCTCGGCTGGATGCCCCACACGGTGCCGTCGTTGGCGACCGAGACCTGCACCAGCTGACCGGGCACGTTCGACCAGCTCGCCCCGTTCCAGCGCCAGATCGCGTTGTACGCATTCACCCCCCAGACCTCGTTCGCGTTGCGCACCGAGACCTGCGTCAGGTCCCCGGGCACGCGGCTCCAGCCCGTGCTGGTCATGCGGTGGATCGCCTGGTGCGTGTCGATCGCCCACCAGGTTCCGTCCGCGCCGACCGAGGTCTGCACGATCTCGCCTGACAGTCCGCTGTAGGGAGTCGCTCGGCCGCTGGAAGAAGTGACGAGCTTGTCGTCTTGCACGCCCACTAGCTCATTGGCGTTGCGCGCGGAGACCACCGTCCAGCCGCTCGCGACCTTCGACCAGGCGCCACTGGGCGCGCTGACCACCGGCGTACTCACGAAGCCGCCGCAGCTCGTCTGTGCGGGGCGGCCCGCGCTCACCTGGCCGACGAAGCGACCGCTGCACGAATTCATGATCGTGCCGTCGTTGCGCAGGTAGTCGCCCGTGTGGCTGATCGTGCCGTCGTTGGCGATGTGGCCCGTGGGTCGCACGGTGAGCGCGCCCTGGTTGAGGATGCGCGCCCCGGCGAGGTTGCGCAGCTCCGCGAACAGATCGAACGTGCGCCCGGCGGGGCTCTTGATGTCGCCGTAGTTGTGGAACGGACCGTAGCCGCTGAACTGGCCCTGGTTCTCGAACGTCCCGCGGTTGACGGCCGTGCTCTTGCTGAAGTTGAGCTGCGAGCCCGCGAAGGTCGCGCCCGACTCGTTCAGGAACGCGCCCTCGTTGAGCACGAAGCTCGCGGTGGTGCGGCCGTGGTTCGAGAGCGCGCCGTAGTTGAGCAGGAACATGCCCACGTCGATCCGGCTCTGCGGCCGCGTCGTCACCATGCCGCCCACCTCGATCTGCAGCTCGAACATCGCGGCCTCCCCCGCCACGACCAGCTGGCCGAACACCTCCAGCACGCCCGCGTCGGGGCCCTGCGCGAGCGCCATGCTGGTGCCTGCCGGGACGGTCACCGTGATGCCGGCGGGGATCTTGGCGTCGTCACGCCCGGGCACCGGCACCGCGCCGCCCCACGTCGAGGTGCTGTTCCAGTCGCCCGAGCGCACCGCCACCTTGTCGGCGGCCTCCGCCGTCGAGGCCAGACCCAACACCGCCATCATCACGCTCAGCTTCTTCATGACTCTCGCTCCCTCTTCCCCGGCCGGTCGGACCGGCGTTGTTGGAGAGAGGCTACGAAGCGAGCGTTCCCCGAGCGTTCCTCGGCGGAACGTTCAGAGCTGGGCGGGCTGCATGCGGTCCTCGCAACGGCGCTTGTCGAGCGCGCGGCCGAGCTCCTGGTAGCGGGAGGCGGCCTCGTCGAAGGCGGCCAGCGCGCGCGCCTCGTTGCCCTGGGCGCGACGTAGCAGCCCGCGCGACTCCCAGATCGCAGCCGCCCAGGGTCCGCCGTTCCACATCGCGGCGATGCGCTCGGCCTCGTCCAGGCGTCGCCCCACGGGGTCCAGCTCGCCCGCGCCGCAGAGCACGTTGGCGGCCGCGACGCGGAAGCCCATCGAGCACGGCTGGCACTGCGTGCCGGTGGCCAGCACCCGGTCGCCCTTCTGCACCTCGTCGAGCGCTTGCTCCAGCGACGTCGCCGTCTCCACCTGCAGCGCCATCAAGCGGATGCGCAGGTGCGACGCGATCCAGCTGGAACCCGCCAGCGCGGCGCCCTCCGCCACGTACGTGCGCGCGGCCTCGTGCCGGCCACGTAGCAGCGCCAAGCGCGCGAGGCGCTCTCTCGCGAGCACGCGCCCCGCCGTGGCGTCGGCATCGTCGTGCAGCTGCAGGGCGGCGCGCAGGTGGCGCTCCGCATCGTCAAGGCGTCCATCACAGAGCGCGAGGTCGCCCATGATCAGCGCCGCCAGCGCGGAGCCCGGCTTGGAGGCCGCGCGCTCCGACAACGCGCCCAGCTCGCTCGCGACCGTGACCATCTGCGCGCGCCCACCCGGGCTGGCGAGACAGAACTCCGCCAGGCAGAGGTGGCCGTCGAACACCGACGACGTGAACGCGGGCTTGGCGCGTACCCACTCCACGATCTCCTCGCGAAACAGCTCTGGCCACTGGCCCTGCAGGTGCGCGGTCATGCCCAGCAGCGCGGTCGCCTCGCCCATCTCGCGACCGAGGCCCGCGCCGAGCGCGAGCTCGCGGCACTCGCGTGCGATGCGCACCACCTTGTCCATCTCGCCGCCGTGCAGGTGCACCATGCCCCACGCCAGCGAGGCGCGGATGCGGTCGACCACCCCGACCGGCGCGACGTCGGGCGTGGCCAGCGCCTGATCGTGCAGCGCCACCGCCGCCTTGCTCGGCCCGATGCCGAGGTCGACGCGCAGGCGCTCGCGCAGCTCCTGGAACAGCCGGATCGCCTCGCCACGACGGCCCGCGTCGAGCGCGGCCTTCATCAGCGCGCACTGCGCTTCCTCGTCGGTCGGGTCGAGCTCGATGAGGCGCTGCCACAGCTTGCCAGCGCGCAGCATGCGCACCAGGCGCTGCCGTAGCTGCATGCGCGGCTCGTCGAGCCACTCGACGTAGCGATCGTCCGGCAGCAGCTCGCCGCGATAGAGCTCGGCGGCGCGCTCGCAGGCAGCACGCTCGGCGCTGCGTGTGGCGGCCCGAGCGGCGTCCTCGAAGACCTGGCTGTCGACGCGCACGTCGATGCCGGAGGCGAACGAGATCGTCTCGCTCGACTCGATCACGTCGTGCTCGCCCAGCGTCTTGCGCGCGAAGTGCACCGCCTTGCGCAAGTTGGCGCCGGCTGCCTCCGGCGCCAGGTCGGGCCAGAACAGGTTCATGATCTGCTCGCGATGCAGGCGGTGCCCCGGCGACACCGCCAGCAACTTCACCAGCGCCGCGCTGCGCTCCCGCCGCCAGGCCTCGGGGGGAATCGTCTTGTCTCCGAGGGTGACGCGAAACTGACCAAGGACCTCGAGCTGGAGCTGCATGCGCCGGCGACCTTAGCATCGGGCACACGCGGCTTGAGCTGGTCACCGCGGTCCGTTTCGCGCTCGCGCGGGACACTGACCCGACCGGGGTGCCGTGGTAGCCCTCGCTGCGTATGAGCGAAGCCATCATCTCCCGCGAGTTTCCCGTGTCCGCCCAGCGGCTCTACGACGCGATCGCCGACCAGGACAAGCTAGGCTCCTGGTTGGGCGCCAAGGTGAGCGTGCCCGTGCGCGGCGACGGCGGCCTCGTGGGCACGGTGCGGCGCGTGCACCTCGGACCGTTCTCGTTCGATGAGCGCATCGCCAGCACGGAGTCGCCGTGCTCGCTCGACTACTCGATCGTGCCGCCGATGCCGCTGCTCAAGCATCACCGCGGCGAGATGCGCATCGAGGCGCTCGGTCCGGAGCGCTCGCGCCTGCAGTGGCGGGTGGTGCTGGAGCTGCAGCTCGGCGCGCACCACGTGGTGCTGCCGGTGCTCAAGGGCGTGCTCTCGGTCGGCCTCGGACGCCTGGCCAAGCGCCTGGCGCACTGAGCGTCACTCCCTGGGCAGCTCGCGCAGGGACTCGCCGGCGGCCAGCGTGACGCGCGTGCGCGCGTAGCCGAGCTCGGCGTGGGCATCGATGGCGGACATCTGTGCATCGGCCGCGGCTTGCTCGCGCAGGTTCACGAACAGCACGGTGCTCGCGCCCAGCTCGAAGCGCTCGCGCTCTGCGTCGGCGACGCGACGTGCGGTCTGGTACGCGCGCTCGGCGACCTCCTGACGCTCGCGCGCGGCGTCGAGCTGCGAGTAGGCGTCTTGCACGTCGGCCCGGGCGCGGTCGCGTGCGAACGAGAGCTTCTGCTCGCTCGCGCGCAGCTTGGCGTCGATCGCGCGTAGCTTGCCGCGCGCCTTGCGCTGCCAGAGCGGCACCGAGATCTGCAGGCCCACCTCGACCACCGTGGGTCGATGCGAATACAGCAGGTCGTTGGGTCCATCGCCGAGGTCGCGCGAGACCTCTCCGAACACGTCGAGCCGAGGCAGCATCGCGTTCTTGCCCAGCTCGCGCTCGATGCCGGTCAACCCGAGCTGCGCGAGCGATTGCAGGAGCTCGGGCCGAAGCTGGAGCGCTTGCTGCTCGGCTTGCAGACGCCCGAGCCGCGGCGCGTCCGGCTCCTGCAGCGCGGGCGGCAGGTTGGCGCGCTCGGCGAGCTTGGGTGCACCGCTCGGGTCGCGCAGGAACAGCGACAGATCGATACCGGCTTTCTCGAACGCGCGCCGCATCGCGACGCGCTGGCTGGTGCGCTGCAGGATCGTGCGCTCGTTGTCGATCGCCTCCAGCGAAGGCAGCGCGCCGAGCGACACCTGCTCCGCGATCTGCGAGTTGCGCTTCTGCGCCAGCTCGAGCAGCTCCTCGGCGACCTGCAGCTTGAGCCCGGCCGCCACCCACGCGAAGTAGGCGCTGGCCGCGCTGCGCTCCAGGTCGAGTGCCACCCTGTCGCGTCCAGCCTCGCTCGCGCGCACGCCGAGCTCTCCACTGCGCAGGCCGGCACGCCGTGCGTCGATGGCGCGGTCCTGCAAGACCGGCAAGCGTACGCCGCCGCGCACCTCGCCGGCCTCCAGCGTTCGCTGCTCGCCGTAGTACGACGCGATGTTGCCGCGTCCGATGCGATAGCCCGCGTACACCGTGGCGCCCGCGAACGGTGTCGGCTGCTCCAGCGTGACGTCCATGCGCTTGGGATCGTAGTAGCCCGCTGGCGCGATCCGGCCCTGCGCGCTGAGCTTGGTGTCGAACTCGCCACGCGCCGCGTACGCCTCCGCCTCCGCCGCCTGCACCGACGCGATCTCGGCGGCGATCAGCGGGTGGTGCGCCGCCACCGCGTCGAGCACGTGATCGAGGCTCAGCTCTTGTGCCTGCGTGGGTGCGGCGAGCAAGAACGAAGCAGCGAGCCACCGCTTCACGACTTGCCTCCCTTGGCGTCGCCGTAGGTGCTGGTGCCGGGCGCCTCGCGCAACATCGGCGGGAAGCCGTTGAAGCGACGCCACAGCTCGAAGCCCAGCGTGACGCGCTCCAGCAGCACCCAGCCG
This sequence comes from Polyangiales bacterium, assembly GCA_040508235.1. GTDB lineage: Bacteria > Myxococcota_A > Polyangia > Polyangiales > DASUME01 > DASUME01. The sequence goes on from JBEVNG010000412.1 coordinate 14,442, forward strand.
TTGGTGCGCACACCCTGCCGCAAGAAGCGCGGCTCGGGCCACGACGGACTGCCCGGATCCGGCTTCACCAACACACGGAAGTAGCCCTTGCCGTCGTCGTGCGGATCGACGAACGCGACGCGCCCCCCGAAGCTGCCCACCGCCACCGACGGCCAGCCCGTGAACTGCACCGCTGGCCAGCCCTCGAACTGCATGCGCACGTGGCGCCCTTCGGAGATGATCGCGGCGTCGTTGCCGTCGACCCACAGCTCCACCGCGCGGTCGCGCGTGTCGGGCACGAGGTAGGCGAGCACGTCGCCCTGCTTCACCTGCTCGCCGCCCTGCGCCGCGAGGATCGACAACACGATGCCGGAGCGCGAGGCGCGCACCAGCTGGCCGGCCTGACGCGAGATGGTGACATCGAGTCGTGTCAACGACGCGCGTGCGTCCTGCGTGTCCGACTGCGCCGAGCGCAGCTTGGCCTCGGCGTCCTGCACCTTCACGTCGCCGTCGTACTCGGCCTTCTCCAGCGATGCGCGCGCGGAGTCGACCTCGCCGAGCGCCGCCGCGACGTCCGCCTTGGCGCCCTCGAACTCGGTGCGCGCCTTGGCCTGGGCGAGCGTCGCCAGCTCCAGCTCGCGCGTGGCGGTGAGGCCGCGCTCGGCCAGTGCCTTGACGCGCCCGTACTGCAGCGACGCCGTCTCGACCGCGGCCTCGGCGGCCTCCAGCTTCTGCTCGCTGGAGCGCAGCTTCTGCGTGGTCGCGCGCAGCTTGCCACCTGCCGATGCGATCTCGCTGCGCCGCGCGCTGCGGGCACTCTCGATCTGGTTGGCCAGCGTGAGCGCGCGGTCCTCGTAGTTGTCGAGCTTCTGTGAAACCGCATCGCGCTCGGTGGCCAGCCGCTCGACCAGCATCGGGTCGTTGTCGAGGATCTCGACCAGGGTGTCGCCCTCCTGCACGAAGGCGCCCTCCTTGACGCGCCAGTGCACCACGCGGCCGTTGACCGGCGCCTCGATGGGCTGGCGTCTCTCGCTGGCGGCCCAGGCGATCACGCGACCGCTGCCGGTGATGTTCTGCTGCCAGGGCACGAACGCGCACGCGACCAGGAACACCACGGAGCCGATGCCGAGCCAGCGTGCGACCTTGCGCGCGCGCGGTGCGGAGGTGACCGTGGCGGCGGACTCGAAGTGGGCGAGCTTCATGCGCATGCTCCCACCGCGATGCGGCCGTCGGCGAGGCAGAGCTCGTGCGTACTGACGGCGCGAAGGGCGGGCGCGTCGCCGACGATCAGCAACGTCCAGGGCGCGTTGGGCCTGGCCAGCGTCTTCAGCACCGCCTCCAGCGCGGCGCTCGCCATCGAGGAGAAGTCGGCGTCGAGCACGAACAGGCCCGGACGGCGCACCATCGCCCGCGCGAGAGTGAGTCGCAGTGCCTGGCTGTGCGAGAGCGGATAGCCGCCGTTGCCGACGCGCGTGTCGAGCCCGTTGGGCAGGTGCTCCAGATCCTTCAGCAGCCCCAGCTGATCGAGCACGGTGCGGATCGCGCCCGCGCCCAGCTCGGGGTTGCCGAGCCGCACGTTGTCGAGCACCGTGCCGGCCGCCAGCTCGGGGCCGCGTACGATCGCGACGCGCCGACGCAGCGCCGCGCGCGCCAGCTCCTGGGTGTGCACGCCGTCGAGCAGCACCGCACCCGAGCTGGCCTGGCGCATGCCGTAGAGCAGCTCCAGCAGCGTGCTCTTGCCGGACTCGGGAGGACCCGTGAGGATCGCGCGCGCGCCGGCGGGCAGCTCCATGGATGCGTGATCGAGCAGGGCGCGCGTGCCCACGTGGAGGCGCACGTCCACCAGCGACAGCGCCGCCGGGCCGCTGCCGGTCTCCTGCTCGCCCGGCTCGTCGCGGTCGCGCTCGCTGGGCAGGTGCTGCACCTGGTCGAGCTTGTACACGCCCGCGACCAGGTCGTAGTAGGTCTCGAAGTGCTTGCCGAGGTCGCTCAGCGCGCTGACCACCGCGGTGACGATCAGCTCCGAGGCCACCAGCTGGCCCAGCGTGAGCTGCCCCCGCATGACCAGGAAGCCGCCCAGGCCGAGCAAGGTCGCGCTCGCGATCGCCTGCGTCGCCAGTGCGCCGATCAGCTGGCGCAGCACCACGCGGTAGTGCGTGCTGCGCGCCTGCAAGTAGGCGCCGGTCAGCGCATCGAGGCGCTCGTGGGCGAAGCGCTCGCCCTGCTCGTCGCGGAACGCCAGCGGCATGCGCTCGACGTCGCTGAGGAAGCTCGCCACCTGGTACTTGGCGCTCGACTCGACCACCGCCGTGCGCACGCCGCCCCGCCCGAGCACGAACACGATGAACGCGATCGCCAGGATCAGGCCGACGTCGAACGCCAGCAGCAGCGGGTGGTAGAACGCGAGCACCAGCAGGCCGACCAGCGCCGCCAACACGGCGTCGACGCCTCCCAGCAGCAGCGACGCGCAGGCCTTCTGGATCGAGACGATCTCGAAGTAGCGATGCGTCGGCTCGACCAGCGCCTGGGCGGCGTTGGGGTCGCGGCGCGGCAGCAGGTACGCCATGCGCGCGACGGCATCGACGTACAGGCGCCGCTGCAGCACCTCGACCACCCAGGCCTTGAGCGCCTTGATCACGCCGAGCACGATCAGCACCGCGAACACCAGCACCGCCAGCACCACGATCGGCTGCAGCACGGACGCGAACGCGGTGTTGTTGACCAGGGCTTGCACCGCGATCGGCGTGGCCAGGCTCAGCAGGCCGGTCGCCCCCGCGTAGAGCGAGACGGTCCAGAGGGCGTCGCGGTGCTGCCGGACGAAGTCGGCAAAATGCGACAGCGGGGTCTTCGCGTGGGCCTCAGCCATGGCGCCACCAGTTGGTGCGGTCGCCGACGAAGAGAGGAAGACACGACGTACGAAACGGCATACGAGATGGAGTCTCTGACGGTGAAGACCTGACGGGAGAGACGGGTCGGAACCTTACTGTTCCGCGACCGCCAGGCGTCCAACGTCTGCTCGCGTCATTTGTTCTCGCCCGCGCGTCACTTCGCGCGGTTCTCGCGCGTCGAGCCGCGGAGCGTCCCGGCCCGGGAGCGCCCGAGTACGGACACCTGCACCGGCTTCTCGCGAAGTCTCGAGAGCTGACCAGGGAGCGGCTCGCTGCGGCCAAGATCGGGGGGTTGACGCACGGCGCGTAGCCGGTCAGTGTGCGAGGACGATGTGTACCTCGTGCGCGACCACTTCCTCCGCTAGCCGCTTCGCGGTGGTGGCGGGCGTGCGCGTCGAGCAGCCGTTCGCCGTCTGGTGCGGCATTTCCCCGTCGCGTATCGAGTAACCGGAAGCTGCGAATCCTCGTGTAGAAGGCGCCCTTCCGGACTCTCCGGGAGGGCGTTTTGCGTTGCGGCTCAGGGTCGCAACGGGAGCTGCCCATGTCGAATGCGATCGAAGTCGAGGGCCTTCGCAAGGTCTACCGCGCCAGCGTGCGCGCCCCGGGCTTGATGGGCTCGTTTCGTCAGCTGCTTCAGCCGACCTACCGCGAGCACGTCGCCGTGCGCGACGTGAGCTTCTCGATCGCGGCCGGCGAGCGCGTCGCGTTCGTGGGCCAGAACGGCGCGGGCAAGTCGACCACCATCAAGCTCTTGTCTGGCATCCTGCAGCCAGACGCGGGCAAGGCGCGCGTCGTGGGCTTCGTGCCGTGGCGCGAGCGCACGCAGCTCAGCTACCGCATCGGCACCGTGTTCGGGCAGCGCTCGCAGCTCTGGTACCACCTGCCCGTGCTCGACACGTTCGAGCTGCTTCGTCACGTCTACGATCAGGACGGCGAGGCGTACCGGGCGCGCAGCGCCATGCTGATCGAGGCGTTCTCGATCGGCCCTCACCTGCACAAGCCCGTGCGTCAGCTGTCGCTGGGCGAGCGCATGCGCTGCGAGCTGGTCGCCAGCTTGCTGCACGCCCCGGACGTGTTGTTCCTCGACGAGCCCACCATCGGCCTCGACGTGGCGGCCAAGGCGACCATCCGCGAGGTGGTGCGCGACGAGTCGCTGCGCTTTGGTCGCACGCTGCTGCTGACCTCGCACGACACCGCGGACATGGAGCGCGTGTGCGAGCGCGTGATCGTGATCCACGACGGTGGCATCGTGCTCGACGAGCCGCTGGCACGGCTGCGGCAGCGCTACATCCGCGAGAAGCGCATCACGCTGCAGGTGGCCGAGGCCGCACCGGTGCTGGACTTGCCGCACGTGCGCGTGGTGGAGAGCGCGCCGCACCGGCTGGTGCTGGAGCTGGACGTGACGCGCATGCCCGTGGACGCGCTGCTGCACGCCGTGCTGCGCACGCTGCAAGTGCAGGACCTGACGGTCGAGGATCCGCCCATGGACGAGATCGTCGCGGCCATCTACGCGCGGGGAAGCGAGGCGGCTTCATGAAGACGCAGTGGGCGATCTTCCGGGTCGCGTTGCGCCAGCGGCGTCACCAGCTGCTGGTGCTCGGCTCGCGCCTCGGCCTGTTCGCGCTGGTGCTGTTCGTGTTCAAGCAGCTGTGGAGCGTGCTCTTGCCCGGAGGTGCGGTCAGCGAGCACGTCTGGTACCTGGCGATCACCGAGTGGGTCACGCTCTCCCAGCCGCGTGTGCACCTCGACATCGAGAACGACGTGCGCGGTGGAGAGCTTACTTACTACCTGACACGTCCGGTCTCCTACCTGAGCTTTCGGCTCGCGGAAGCCCTGGCCGAGTTGCTGATCGGTCTGGCGGCGACCGGCGTGTTCGGGCTGCTCTGGGCCTACTTCCTCGCGGGCGGCTTCCCCGCCGACCCGCGCGGGTTGCTGTGGGCGCTGCCGCTCGGCCTGGTGGCGGCGCTGCTCGCGCTGCTGTTCCACGTGGTGATCGGACTGAGCGCGTTCTGGCTGCTCGACTGCTCGCCGGTCTACTGGGTCTGGCAGAAGGCGATGTTCGTGCTCGGCGGTCTGATGCTGCCGCTGACGCTCTATCCCGGCTGGCTGCGCACGCTGGCGCAGGCCACGCCGTTCGCCGCGTTGCTGAGCGGTCCGGGCAGCCTGGCCTTCGGGCTCAATCTCGCCTCCGTCGGCACCACCGCCCTGCACCTGGCGCTGTGGCTGGCGGTCGCGGTCCTGCTGGTCGCGGTCGTCTACAGGCGCGGGGTCACGCGCATCGAGCTGCACGGAGGCTGAGTCATGAACCTACGCTTCACGCGGGCGCTGTTTGCGACGGTGATCAAGGCGAGCCTCGCCCTGCGCGGCGCGTTCCTGCTGCAGGCGTCGCTGATGATCGTCAACAACCTGATGTTCTTCAGCACCTGGTGGCTGCTGTTTCAGCGCTTCGACGACATCCGCGGCTACCGCATGCCCGACATGCTCGCGCTGTTCGGCGTCAGCGCCATCGGCTTTGGCGTCTGCGTGGTCGCGTTCGGCGGCGTGCTGGACCTGTCCCGCACGATCGCGGATGGCAACCTGGACGCGCTGCTGACCCAGCCCAAGAGCGTGCTGCTGCGCGCGATCGTGGTGCGCTCGCGCGCCTCCGGCTGGGGCGACATCGCCACCGGCACGCTGTTGCTCGCACTCTCCGGCCACGCGCCCTGGCACCGCATCCCGCTGGCGCTGCTGGTAATCGCGATCTCCGCCCTGGTGTTCGTGTCCTCCGCCGTGCTGCTCAACAGCGCGGCGTTCTGGCTGCGCGACGTCGAGAGCGTGACCTTCAACGTCTTCCACTTCATGGTCGCGTTCACGCTCTACCCGCCTACCCTGTTCGGGTCAGGCATGAAGGTGGTGCTGTTCAGCGTGATCCCGGCCGCGCTGGCGGTGCACCTGCCGGTGGAGCTGCTGCGCGACTTCCACCTCGACCGCGCCGTCTTCGCGCTCGCCGGCGCGCTCGCCTACGCAGTGCTTGCGGCCCTGATCTTCCGACGCGGGCTCGCGCGCTACGCGAGCGGCAACCGCTTCGGAGTCTGGGGCTGACAGCGCGCACTTGAACACGCGCGGTCCTGACGTAGACTCGGCTTCGTGTCGGCAGCGAGATGGGATCGCCGCCTTGAGTATCGAAGTTCCTTCCTCCCAAGTCGCCCGCGTCGTACCCGCGGCGTACAACGCAGAGACAGTGCTCTCCGTCCGACACTGGACGGACACCCTGTTCAGCTTTCGCTGCACACGCAGCCGCGGCTTCCGCTTCGAGGCAGGTCAGTTCGCGATGATCGGCCTGATGGTCGACGGGAAGCCACTGGTCCGCGCGTACTCGATGGTGAGTCCGCCCTGGGAAGACCACCTTGAGTTTCTGTCGATCAAGGTCGAGCAAGGCGCGCTGACGAGCCGGCTGCGCGACGTGCAGGTGGGCGACGAGGTGTTGATCGGCAAGAAGGCGGTCGGCAGCCTGACGGTCGGCAACCTGCACCCGGGCGGCACCCTCTGGATGCTCGCGACCGGCACCGGCCTGGCGCCGTTCATGAGCATCTTGCACACGCCCGATGTGTACGAGCGCTTCGACAAGCTCGTGCTCTGCCACACCGTGCGCCAGGTCGACGAGCTGGCCTATCGCAAGACGCTCGCCGAGCTGCCGGAGCACGACATGCTCGCGGAGGCGATCGGCGGCAAGCTGCACTACTACCCGAGCGTCACGCGCGAGGACTTCCTGGTGAAGGGCCGCATCACGGATCACATCCGAACCGGGCGCGTGTTCGCGGACCTCGGCCTGCCCGAGCTCGATCCCGCGCACTCGCGCGTGATGTTGTGCGGCAGCGAGGCGATGAACGCCGAGGTGAAGGCGCTGCTGGAGTCGCGTGGCTTCGAGGAAGGCAGCGCCGGCGAGCGCGGCAGCTACCTGCTGGAGAAGGCGTTCGTCACCAAGTAACGGCGCTCGCTGAAAGCGGGGCGAATCCACGCTGTTCCGAGCCGCGAGTCTCGAAAGATTTGAGACACCTAGCTCGTGCCGCCGCACGCGGCGGGATGTCTTGCTTGCGGACAATCAGCGAGTTATTCGAGTTCGACCGTGATCTCGATCCGCCCCCTTTCCGGCATCGGCGAAGTCCGCCCCGGAGACGACCTGGCGGCGCTGCTGCTCGGCGCGCTGCAGACTCCGCCCGACCACGGGTCGGTGCTGGTCGTGACGCAGAAGGTGGTCTCCAAAGCGGAAGCTCAGTTCGTCGACCTGCGTAGCATCGAGCCCTCGGCGGAGGCGCGGAGGCTGAGCGCGCTCACGCGCAAGGATGCGCGCCTGGTCGAGCTGGTGCTGCGCGAGTCGAGCGAGGTGCTGCGCGCGGTGCCGGATGTGCTGATCACGCGCCATCGGCTCGGGCTGGTGATGGCCAACGCGGGCATCGACAGGTCCAACCTCGGCGAGCGCGACAGCGAGCGCGTGCTGCTGCTGCCGCGTGATCCCGATGCGTCGGCGCAGCGCATCGCCTCGCGCTTGCGCGCACGCTTCGACCGGCACGTGGCGGTGGTGATCTCCGATAGCTTCGGGCGTCCGTGGCGCAACGGCGTGGTGAACGTCGCGATCGGAGCCGCGGGGCTGCCCGCGCTGCTCGACCGGCGCGGGCAGCTCGATCGCGACGGTCGCGTGCTCGAGGTCACGCAGGTCGCGGTCGCGGACATGGTCGCCAGCGCGGCGGGTCTGCTGGCGGGCGAAGGAGACGAAGGCATCCCCGCCGTGCTGCTG
>JBEVNG010000446.1:0-9354 GCA_040508235.1 Polyangiales bacterium
AGTTGGGTGCCGATCTGGTTGATGTGTTCTGCGTCCATGGGTGTGCTGCCTGGTGTTCGGTGGAACCGGCCATTTTCGCACGCCCGGCTTCACGCAAGCCGCGGCCACGGGTGCCGTGCAGGGGTATCGGCCACAGGCGTCCCCGGCCGGCCTCAGCCCTTGGGCCGGACCACGCTCGCGTCGGCCGGCAGCTTGACGGTGAACGTCGAGCCCACGTCCGGCTTGCTCTCGACGTGGATGGTGCCGCCGTGCAGCTCGACCAGGCGCTTGGTGAGCGCGAGCCCGAGGCCGGTGCCCTCGACCTTGGGACGGGAGCTGTCCTCGACGCGCTCGAACTCGCGGAACAGGCGCGCCAGATCCTCCGCGCGAATGCCGACGCCGGTGTCGATCACCTGCATCTCCAGGCGGTCGTCGATCAGCGTCGCGCGCAGCGTGACCCGGCCCCCCGAGGGCGTGAACTTGATGCCGTTCGAGAGCAGGTTGAACAGGATCTGCCGGAAGCGCATCTCGTCGACGTACAGGTCCGGCAGGTCATCCGGCACCTCCAGCGCGAGCGCGATGCCCTGCTTGAGCGCCAGCGGCTGCACGCTGCCCTGCACGGCGTCGATTACCGCGCGTGGCTTGACCCACTCGCGCGCCAGCTCCATGCGGCCGGCCTCGATCTTGGAGAGGTCGAGGATGTCGTTGACCAGGCCGAGCAGGTGGCGCCCGCTCTGCACCACGTAGCCGACGTACTCCTTCTGGCGTGCGGTGAGGCTGCCGAAGATCTCCTGATCGAGCAGCTCCGAGAAGCCGATGATCGCGTTCAGCGGCGTGCGCAGCTCGTGCGACATGCTGGCCAGGAAGCGCGACTTGTAGCGGCTCTCCTGCTCGGCGCGCTCCTTGGCGCGGGCCAGCTCCGCGCTCTGCGCCTCCATCAACGCGTCCAGGCGCTTGCGCTCGCTGACGTCGCGGAACGCGATCACGCCGCCGCGCACGCGCCCGCGATCGGTGCGCAGCGGACGTGCGGAGACCGCGATGTACGCGCCATGCGGAGCGTGCGGCGTGCGCACGAACATCTCCACGTCGTCGAGCGACTGCCCGCTCAGCGCGCGCGCCAGCGGCATCTCGTCGGCGGCCAGCGGGGTGCGCCGGTCGACGCGGAAGAAGCCATGCTCGGGCCCCCAGTGCAGCGGGCGCCGCATCAGCGCCTTGTCGCCCAGGAGCTGCTCCGCCATCGGGTTGGACAGGATCAGCTGGCCCTCCGCATCGGCGACCAGCACGCCGTCGCCGATGTTCTCCAGGATCAAGTTCAGCTCGACCGTGCGCGACTCCAGCTCGCGGTTGCTGCGCACGATCTCCTCGAACGTCGACACCAGCAGGTCGAGGATCTGCTCCTTCTCGGAGGTGATCACGAACTGCCGGCCGAGGAACATCACCTCCACGCCCAGGTGCAGCCGGCGGTCGCGCTTGCGGTTCTCCAGGATGCTGGTGACGCGCTCGAGCAGGAACGTCTCTTCGTACGGCTTGGTGATGAAGTTGTCGGCGCCGCACTCCAGCCCGCGCAGGATCGCGATCGGGTCGCTGCGTGAGGTCAGCAAGATCACCGGCACGTGGCGCAGCATCGGCGACGCTTTGATCTTCATGCACAGCTCGAAGCCGGACATGTACGGCATGTTCACGTCGGACAACACCATGTCGAACGCCTGGCGTGCGCAGGCATCGAGGGCGCGCTGCCCATCGTGGACCACCGTCACGTCGTAACCTGCGTTCGAGAGTCGAAAGCGGAGCTCTTCGGCCTGGGTGGCGCTGTCCTCGACGATCAACAGACGCGTCATTCCTTCGTCTCCACTCCGACCATCTCGACCAGCTTGGCGGCGACCTGCGAGATCGGGAGCACGTAGTCGGCCAGTCCCGCATCGATGGCGGCTGCCGGCATCCCGAACACGGAGCAGGTCTGCTCGTCTTGGGCGATGATACGCCCACCCAACTCGCGAATGCGACGAAGTCCGTCGACCCCGTCGCGTCCCATGCCCGTGAGAATCGCCGTCGCGGCATGGCGTCCGTAGGCCTGGGCCACTCCCTCGAAAAGCACGCTTGCGGAGGGACGAAATCCGTCGACCGGCGGGCTTGTGAGGGTGCGGACGGTGAGCGTGGGCGTGACGCTCAGGTGGCGGTCCTCGGGTGCGATGTAGACGTGGCCGCGCTCGATGCGGTCGCCTTCCTCGGCCACCTTCACACGCAGCCGGCAGCTCATGTTCAGCCAGGCGACGAAGCCGGGCATGAAGCCCGGCGAGAGGTGCTGCACCACCAGGATCGGCGCGGGGAAGTCGTAGGGCAGCGCGTCGAGCACGCTGCGCAGCGCGGCGGGGCCTCCGGTGGATGCGGCCAGGGCGACCACGGTGGCGATGGCGCGGCTGTGCCCGTTCGACGTGGGCGCGGGCGGCGGGTTGCTCGGACGCTGGAACGCACGCAGGCGATGGCCGACGACCTTCACCGAGGCGAGCGAGCGCAGCGTGGCCAGGAAGCGCGCGCGCGAGGGCTCGAAGTCGGGCGCCGATGGGCCCGGCGGCTTGCCGAGCGCGCTGAGCGCCCCCGCGCGGATCGCCTGCATGGACGCCGCGACGTCGGCGCTCTCGACGGAGTTCGACACCACCACGATCGGCGTCGGTGTGTCGACCATGATCTGCCGGGTGGCCTCGAAGCCGTCCATGCGCGGCATGCTGATGTCCATCGTGACCAGGTCCGGCCGCAGCTGCCGGGTGAGGTCGACCGCCTCCCGGCCGTCGCGCGCCTGGCCGACCACACAGAAGCCGGGGTCGGAGTGCAGCTGCGACACCAACCGCTCGCGCGAGGTGAGCGAATCGTCCGCGACGACAACCTTGATCACGACAGACCTCCGAGCACTTCGAGCAGCACGCGGTGATCGAACGCGCTCTTGCCCAGGTAGGCGTTGGCGCCCGCCTCCAGGCCGCGCAGCTTGTCGTTCTCGCCCTCGAGCGAGGTCACGAGCACGACTGGCGTGCGCGCGAGCTTGGGGTTCTTGCGGATCTGCTCGCACAGGCCGAAGCCGTCGAGGTTCGGCATCTGCACGTCGCTGACCACCAGATCGAACGGCTGATCCTGGAGCAGCTTGAGCGCCTCCATGCCGTCGCGGGCCGCGGTCACGTCGTAGCCGCCCTCCTCGACGATGCTCTTGATCAGCGCGCGCGTGGTGATCGAGTCGTCGACCACCAGCACGCGCCGCTTCTTGGTCTCGGGCTGCGCGAACAGCGTGGTCTGCGGGCGTACGTGCGCGAACGCGGCGCGGGCCAGCTCGCTGCCATTGAGCACCAGCGCCACCCGACCTCGCGCCAGCACGCTGGCGCCGCTGATGAACTCGCTGCCGGCCACGCGTGTGGGCAGCTTGTGCACGATACTCTCGCGCTCGCCCAGCAGCTCGCCGACGATCAGCGCCACCGAGCGTCCCGCGTTCGACAACACCAGCGCCTGGGCCTGCTCCCCGGCGGCGCGTGCACGCTCGGGCAGCCCGAGCAGCTGCGCGCACGACACCAGCGGCACCAGCTCCGACTCCGCGCGCACCAGCTCGCGACCGCCGATGTTGAGGATCTGATCGCCGCGAAAGCGCAGCACGCGCACCGCATGCGACGTCGGCACGGCGTACGGCTCGGAGGCGACCGTGAAGTGCAGGGCGCGCAGCTTGCTGAGCGTCAAGGGCAGGCGCAGCACGAAGCGGGCGCCCTGGCCGCTGCGATTGCCCACCGAGACCGTGCCATGCAGCGCCTCGATGCCGCGCTTGACCGCGTCGAGGCCCACGCCGCGGCCGGAGATCTCGGACACCGTGTTCTCGGTGGAGAGCCCCGGCACGAACACGTAGCCAGCGAGCTCGTCGTCATCGACCACCTCGGGCAACCCCATCTGGCGCGCACGCTGACGGATCTTGCCGAGGTCGAGCCCGCGGCCGTCGTCGCTGATGGTCAGCTCCACCAGCGAGCCGCGCAGCTCGGCGCGCACCGCGATGGTGCCGGCGCGAGGCTTGCCACGCGCGACGCGCTCGTCGGGCCGCTCCAGGCCGTGGCCAACCGCGTTGCGCACGATGTGTAGCAGCGGATCGCGCAGCCGCTGCGCGAGGTCGCGGTCGAGCTCGACCTGCCCGTCGTCGAGCTGCAGCGCGGCCTCCTTGTCGAGCGACTGCGCGAGGTCGCGCACGCTGCGCTCCAGACCGTCGCAGGCCTCGCGGAACGGCACCATGCGCAGGCGGCGCACCTCGTCGTCGACCCGGCGCGAGGCGGTGGACAGCGCGCCGACGTCGCTGCGCAGGCCCGCGTCGAGGCCGTCCAGCTCGCGCTCGAAGCCGAGCATCAGCGAGGACAGCTCGTCGCGGTTGCCGCTGCGCATGGCGCGCGTGACGCGCGTGGCCTGCTCGCGAAACAGCGCCAGCTGCTCCAGCCGCGCCTCGACGCGCGAGCCGACCACCAGCAGGTCGCCGCTGCTGGCCACCAGCGCATCGAGCTTCTGCGTGGCCACGCGCGCGTTGCGCTCGGGCGTGGGCAGAGGAGCCGCCGCACGCGGGGCAGGCGGCGCGCTCGGCCGTGCGTTGCTGTTCGCCGGAGGCGGCGGCTCCGGCGTGTGAGCACGACGCGGCTCCTCCGTCTGCCCGACCGCACGCTGGGCCGCGACCGCCTCCGCCGAGGCCTCGACACGCAGGCGCTGCGCCGCCGCCTTCACGCCGTCGACGTGCGTCAGCAAGTTCTGGATCGTCTTGAGGTCGAGTGCCTCGGGCCGCCCGCGCAGCTGGGACAGCGCGCTCTCCAGGCGATGGCAGATGGTCTCGATGGTGTTCGCGTGCACCGCCCGCGCCGCGCCCTTGAGGCTGTGCGCCGCGCGGAACACGTTCTCGATCAGCTCCCGACGCGCGTCGTCACCCGTCTCGCGCTCCAGCGCCAGCAGATCGCGCTCGAGCGTCTGCTCGTGGTCCTCGAGCTCCACGAGGAACAGGCTCATCAGGTGCTTGGCGAGCGCGTCGCGGTTCATCTCAGTCCGTCCCGACCATGTCGCGCAGTCGCGTGCTGAGCTGGTTGAGGTCCTGGCTCGCGCTCTCGATCTGGCGCGTGGAGGCCAGGCTCTGCGCGGTCACCTGGTTGATGTCGCGCATCGCCTGCTGGATCTGGGTGACGCCGACCGCCTGCTGCGACGCCGAGGCGGCCACCTGCAGCGCGGCCTGCGCGGCGTCACCCACCGAGCGCGTCAGGTCGCTGAAGATGCGCCCGTTGTCGTTGGCCGCGCGCACCGCGCTGTCCGCGCTCTTGGTGCCTTCCTCCGTGATGATCACCGCCCGGTTGGTCTCGCGCTGCATGTCGCCGAGCAGCGTGCGCACCGAGCGGGTCGCCTTCTTGGACTGCTCGGCCAGCCCGCGCACCTCCTCGGCCACCACCGCGAAGCCGCGCCCGTGCTCACCCGCGCGCGAAGCTTCGATGGCGGCGTTGAGCGCCAGGATGTTCGACTGCTCGGCGATCTCGCCCACCGCCGAGTTGAGCTCGCCGATCGACTGCGCGTGCTGTGAGAGCGTGATGATGCTCTGCGCCATGCTCGCGACACGCTCCTTGAGCTCGTTGATCTTGCGCACGATGTCGTCGGCGGCGCGCTTGCCGGCGGCGGCGTTGTCGACGGCGGACTGCGACACGTTGGCCACCGTCTGGCTGCGCTCGGCGGACTGCGTCGCCGTCTGCGCGATCTCCTCGGCGGTGGTCGCGGTCTCCGCGATCGCGGCGGCCTGCTGCTGGGCGCCGCTGCCTTGCTGCGCGGTCGCCGCCAGCAGCTCGGCGGTGGCCGAGCTCAGGTGCTGGATCGCCTCGCGCGCGGCCTTGAGCAGGGCCTCACGCTCGGTGACCCCGCGCGAGATGTCGCGTGCGATCAGGAAGCCCGCGAAGCTCACCAAGAAGATCGCGCACAGCACCGTGCTCGCGATCAACACCGAGGTGTCGCGCACGGACTCGCTGCTCTCGCCCTGGCGCTTGCTCAGCAGCGTGTGCTCGTCCTCCTCCATGGCCATCGCCAGGTCGTGGATCTGATCCATCGCGACGCGGCCTTCGCCCGTGCTAGCCAGGCGCGAGGCGGACTCCAGGCCCTCCTCGCGGCGCCGCCGCACCAGCTCGTCCTGAAAGGCGAGCTTGCGCGTGACCAAGGGCTCCAGCTGGCTGAGCCGGTTGACCTGCACCGGGTTGTCTCCGGTCAGCTCGCGCAGCGCCTTGATCAACGCGGTCAGGTCCTTGCCGGCCCCGCTGTGCGCCCGCAGCATCTCCGAGTCGCCGGTGAGCGCGAAGCCGCGTGCGCCCGCCTCGGACTCGCGCACGCGCGCGGTCAGGCGGGCGATGTTCTCCAGCACCTCGTGGGTGTGCGACACCCAGGTCGCCGTATCCAGCAGGTGCTTCGAGTTGCTGCGCGCGATCCAGCCGACCGCGATCAACATCACCAGCGAGACGGTGAAGCCCGCACCGATCTTGGTCCCTACGCCTAGATGCTTGATGCCCATCGCTGCACTCACGCTTCGTTCGAGGAGGAGTTCACGTTCAACCGCGGATCGGACAACAGGAGGTCGCCGCGCACCACGCGCAGGCCGTCCTCGGTGACACCTTCGATCAAGTGCATGTCGCCATGCGGCGGCGCGTCGCGCGCGATGTCGGCGGCGATCGGCTCCAGCACGGCGTCGATCACCAGCGCCAGGTCGCGCGTGCTCTCCCCGAGCACCAGCAACAGCGCGTGGTCCGCGGCGCCACTCGCCGCGCCGTCGGCGCCGAGCAGGACCGCCAGGTCGGCGACCGCGATCAGCTCTCCGTGCAGGCTGGTCACGCCGAGCCAGTGCCGCTCGCTGCGCGGCAGTGCCGTCGGCCAGGGCGCACGCGCGACCTCGTACACGAAGCGCGGCGCGATCGCGTAGCGCACGCCGTGGCGCTCGAACACCGCCAGTGTGCCGCGCACCTCACGCTGCCCCTGACGGGGTCGCGCCAGCACGCGTGCACGTTCCTCCAGGACCCGCTGTTCGTCGCTCATGGCGTCGATCCTCGCTTGAGCGCGCGCACGCGCTGGTTGGCCAAGCTCGCGAGCGCGCCATGCGTGAGCCCGTCGCCAAGCAGCACCGGCTCGTCCGTCGGCTGCAGCGCCGCCTCGCGCGCCAGCGCCTCGTACTGACGCGCGGCCCCGGGTTGATCCCCACGCTGCTCCGCGAGCGTCGCCGACAACATCTGCGCCACCAGCAACGTCCGGTCGAGGTAGAGCGCCCGGCGCAGCGCGCGCTCCGACTCCTCGTGGCGCCCGAGATCGAGCAACAGCGTCGCGTGCATCAGGTGCAGGGCGCCGTGCAGCGGGTGCTGCGCGAGCAGGTCGCGGCAGCCGGTCTCCGCCACCGTCGGGCCGTGCTCAGCGATCAGCTGCCGCACCTCACGCATCGGGTCGAGCGCCGGCGCCGTGACCACAGGCAGCGCTGGCGGGGCAGCCGGAGGCTCGCTGCGCAGCGAGGCCGGCGGCAGGCTGCTCAGCCGCTGCGTGCGCGGCTTCCAGTGGCGCACCTGCGGCACGCTCTCGCGCATGTGCCGGCGTCGGTAGAGCAGCCCACACGGCGTCGCCACCTTGTCGCACCACTCGTCGATCTCGAGCACGGGGTCGCTCGGGCCGAGCATCAGGTAGCCGTCGTCCTTGAGCGCGCGCGCCAGCTTCTGCCCCACCAGCGCGGTCGCCTTGGGGTCGAAGTAGATCAGCACGTTGCGGCACAGGATCAGGTCGAAGCCGAACGCGCGCGAGCCCGGCCGCGGGTAAACCTCCGCGCTCAGGCTGTGCTGGATGAAGCGCGCCTTCTTACGGATGCGCGGCGCCAGCCGGTACTCGCGCCCCACCTGCTCGAAGTAGCGCTTCTGCTGCAGCTCGGTGGTCGCGCGCAACGACCAGCGGCTGTAGAGCGCTCGCTTGGCGCGTGCCAGCGCGCGGATCGACACGTCGCTGCCGAGCACCTGCGAGCGCTCCCCGAGCAGCTCCTGCTCCAGCAACATCGCCAGCGAGTACGGCTCCTCGCCGGTGGCGCAACCCGCGCTCCAGACCTCCAGCACGTCGCCGGGGCCACGCTGGCGCAGGATCGCCGGCAGCACCTCGCGGCGCAGCATCTCGTAGTGCGGCGGGTCGCGGAAGAAGTACGTCTCGGGCACCGTCAGGTCGGCGATCAGGTCGTCGAACGTCTTGGTGTCGCGCTGCAGCAGCGCCAGGAACACGGCCTCGTCGGTCACGCCGGCACGCTGCATCGCGCGCCCGAACACACGCTGCTCGGAGTCGTTCTGGTGGTGGCCGGTCGCGATGCCGGTGCGCTCGCGGATCAGCTGGTCGATCAGGCGCGCGTACGTGCCACCGATGCGCGTCATGGAGCCGCCTCGGCCAGCGCCGCGTCGAGCCGCAGGAGCTCGGCTTCCTCCAGGAACGCGTCGAGGTCGCAGATCACCAGCAGGCCGTCGGCGAGCGCCGTGGTGCCGGCCGCATATTGGCTGCGCGGCGGCGGTGGCGACACGCTCTCGCGCGGCACGCGCTCCAGCTCCCGCACGGCATCGGCGCGCAGGGCACAGCGGCGCCCGCGTGCCGACACGATCACGAACACCTCGTGCAGGCCGAGTGCGCGCGTGGGCAGCCCGAAGCGCAAGCGCAGGTCGATCAGAGGCACCGCCTCGCCGCGCACGTTCACCAGACCCATCACCACGTCCGGCGCCTTGGGCAGACGGGTGGGCGACACCGCGCGCACGATCTCGTGCACCGATTCGGTGTCGATCCCGTAGCGGTGCTCTTCGATCTCGAACACCAGCACCACGATCTGATCGCGCTGCAGCAGCACTCGGCCGCATCCTCCGTGCTTCGGGCCGCCCCCCGGCAACCCGTTCAGGTCGACCAGCATCGCACGAGCAGGGGTCAGCGAATACTCGCGTTTGCACGGTCGATGGGCGATTGTTAGAGCAATCCTCCGTGCCTCCCGAACCCAGCCGCGACGCCGCATCGCCCCCTTCCGGGGGCTCTCCGTTCAAGGGTCCCGTGCTCTCCCGCACGGGCAGCAAGCCGAGGCGCACCGTCGCCGTCTCGGGCGCCAAGGGCGGTGCCGGCAAGACGGTGATCGCCTGCAACCTGGCCATCTACATGTCCACGCTCGGGCGCACCACGCTGGTGGTCGACGGGGATCGCTCGGGCGCGCACTTGCATACCCTGTTGGGGGTTCCACCCCGGCTGCCGGCGCAGGGCATCGCCCCGGCCGCGCGGCGACCGCTGGAGATCGAGACCACTGACGTACCCAGCTTGTACTTCCTGCAGGGTGGTGTCGCCGACGGGCATGCTGGCCAGGCTCCGTCGCGC
>JBEVNG010000462.1:0-14453 GCA_040508235.1 Polyangiales bacterium
GCCCGTTCGCGGTGAACGTCCGTCCCTCGACGACGCCCGAGGAGCGATGCATCGACACCGGACCGCGCAGCGGCGTCAGCGTCGCCTGCGGCTCCGCATCTCGATGCACGACCGGCGCGGAAGCACATGCGGCGAGCAAGAACAGCCAGGAGAAGCGCACGCGGGCACGCTAGCGCGCCGCGATGTGCGCGACCAGCTCGAGCAGGTCCGCGCGCCCGCACGGCTTGCGCAGCACGGGGCGACCGGTCTGCTTCAGGAACAGACGCGCGCGCTCCGTGAACGCGCCACCGGTGATGAATACGAAGCGCTCCTGCAGCGAAGGACGCTCGCGCACGGCCGCGTCGTACAGCTCCATGCCGGTCAGCTCGGGCATCATCACGTCGCAGATCACGGCGTCGAAGTCGCGCTCCAGCAGGGCGGCCAGCGCCGCGCGTGGCGCACTGAACGCACTCACGTCGTAGTCTTCCGAGAGCATCGCGCCGAGCAGCTCGCAGAGCAGCGGCTCGTCGTCGATGATCAACACCGAGCTGCGCTCGCGCGAGAGACGTGTGGGCGGCCTGGAGGCCGGAGCGGGAAACGACACGCGCTCGCACGCGGGCAACGTGACGCGAAACAACGCGCCGCGCGGCGCCTGCCGGCAGTGCTCGATGGTGCCGCCCAGCTCCAGCACCAGCTCGCGGCTGACCGCCAGACCAAAGCGCGGACGCGTGCCGCGCGAGGGCGATGCCATGTCGAAGAACACGCTCTCGTCGTCGTGCCCATCGAGCTGCGTGGCGCTGTCCGCGACCGACACGACCACCCGCTCGCCGTCGCTCTCCGTGCTCACGCGGATCACGTGGTTGTGCCCGCCGCTGTCGTGGATGGCGTAGACCGCGTTGAGCAGCAGGTTGAGGAACACCTGGCCGAGCCGCGCCGGGTTGCCGAACACGCGTGGGACCGAGCTGTAGCTGCGCACCAGGTTGGCGCCGTGGCGGATCTCGTTGGAGGCCACCTGGATCGCCGACTCGAGCACGGTGTGCACGTCGAGCGTCTCCTCGGTCTCCAGATCGGCGGTCGCGAAGATGGAGGCGCTGCGCACCACCGAGGCCACACGCTCGGCGCCCTCGCGCGCTTGCTCCAGGGCACGCAGCGCCGTGGCTAGCGAGAACGGCCCGGACGCGTGCTTGGGGTTGGCCACGCCCACCAGCTGGCGCTGCAGGATGTCGAGGCTGCCGAACACGAACGCGAGCGGGTTGTTGATCTCGTGCGCGATCCCGCCGAGCAGCGCTCCCAGCGAGACCAGCCGCTGCAGCTCCTCGGCGCGCGCGAGCTCGCCGCGGCGCGCGTCTGCCTGGTTGGTGACCTCGTCGATCGTCCGCATCAGCACCATGCCGTCGACGGGCTTGCGCAGGTGCGCGTGCGCGTCCACGGTCTCGGCCTGCGCCGAGTCGTCGCCCGACATCACGACCACCGGGATGTCGGCCCACAGCGGCTCGTTCTTCTGCGCGGCGCGGAATTCCCAGCCATTCATGCCGGGCATCAGCAGGTCGAGCACGATCAAGTCGGGGCGCACGCCGCTGCGCAGCGCCTCCAGCGCTTCGCGCGCGCCCGAGCAGCTCACGACGTCGTCGCTCTGCGCCTCGAGGCGCTGCACGAGGGCATCGCGAAGCTCGTCGTCATCATCGACTACCATCACGGTTCGACGTGTCGCGCCCCTGCGCGGCTCGTCTGTTCGGCCGACCATGCAGCCTCCCCCTCGGCACCCCTCAGCGCCGGACCGCGAGAGTAGCGCCAACGCTTGGCTGCGACCACGAATCAAATGCGAGGGCGAGACATTGCGCTGGCCACGATGCGCTCGATCAGCTGCCGATAGTCGAGACCGTGGGCCTTGGCCGCGAGAGGTAGCTCGCTGTCGAGCGCGAGGTGGGCGTTGGGGTTGACCTCGATGACGTAGAACTCCCAGTCGTCGATCAGCGAGGGTCGATCGCCGTTGGCCGAGACCTCCGGGCGGCGTCGCCGAACGCGCATGTCGACGCGCCCGTAGTCGCGTAACTGCAGCGCGCGAAAGGCTTCTACCGCGGCGTGTTGCAGAGCCTTGACGACGTGCGGTGGAAGATCGTCCACCACGACCTCGGGAGCGTCCTTGTAGCGCGGGCTGTCCGGGTCCCACTTGGCTTCGGCGCTGGCGATGCGCGGGGTACCGTCCGGAACGCGCGAGAAGTCCCACTCCACGAGTGGGAGGGCTTCGACACGTTCGCCCCCGAGCACGCCGACGTAGATCTCGCGGCCCTCCACATACTCCTCGATCAACGCCGGCGCGCCGAACTCGGTCTGGATGTACGAGATGCGCTCCATCAGCTCCTTCACGTTGTGCACCACCGAGCGATGGTCGATGCCGATCGAGGCGTCCGCGTTGGAGGGCTTCACGAACATCGGGAAGCCCAGATCCTCCAGGTGATCCGCCTCGCCCGCGTGCATCACCGAGAAGCGTGGCGTACTGATGCCGTGGAAGCGCAGCAGCTTCTTGGTCAGCGCCTTGTCGCCGGCCAGCATCAGTCCGTTGGAGCCCGCGCCGGTGAAGCGCTTGCCGCACATCTCCAGCAGCGCGGCGGCGTGGTGCTCGCTGGCGTCGCGGCCATTGAACGACTCGCACACGTTGAACACCAGGTCGCCGTCCTCGTCGGCAAGCTGCGCCACCGCCTCACGTGTGCCGCCCACGCTGAGCTTGTTGACCTCGTGGCCAGCCTCGCGCAGCACGCCCTCGAGCAGCTCGCTCACCAACGGCGGACACTTCTCGCCGCGCGCCTTGCGCTCGGCCTGTACCCGATCTTCGAGTGCGTCGTACATCACCGTGACCTTCAGGCTCTTGCCCACGGGGCCTCCCTCTCACTTGATCACGAAGTCGCCCTTGTAGAGGCGGTTCATCGCCAACGTCGTCGCGTAGGTGGCGACGCGCAGCGCCAGCCGATCGCGGTCCTGCACGCGCAGCCACAGCCCGAGCACGCGCGCACGCGCGGCGAAGTGCTCGATCAACGAGCGCACGATCGACTCGTGCAGCCCCGTCCAGTAGCCGATGTCGCCGACCAGCGTGCGCCGGAGCTCCTGCAAGAAGCGCGCGGCCGGCAGCGCATCGGGCGGCGCGAGTCCTTCCTGGAACAGCTCGCGCAAGTCGCCGTCGAAGTACGCCGGCACGTCGGTGGGCTGGTACGAGAAGCGCTGGTGGTAGTCGGCGAGCGTGCTCACCAGCTCCTGGCTCGCGTCGTACTCGGGTGCCACCGCGGGCGTCGTCTGGCCCAGCTCGCGCACGATGCGGTCGACGTACTCCAGCTTGGGCAAGCAGCCCCAGCCCGCGTACTTGGCGCGCCAGTCTTCCTCCGGCGTCAGCCAGACCGCGAAGCTCTCCGCGAAGTCCTCGTCCGGGTGCTTCTGCGCGTACCAGCCCGGGATGTGGCGCACGAAGTTTCGCGAGAACGGGTTGGGCTCGTAGTGCTCCTGATAAGGACGCGAGTACGGGCCGAAGGTCTCGTGCCAGGCCTCGGTCTCGTACAGCTTGTACGCGTAGTTGAAGGCGTGGCCGCACTCGTGTCGCAGGTAGGCGGAGATCTCGTCGTCGCTCTCGGCTTCGATCGTCTCCATCACTTCCTTCTCGAGCATCGAGAGGCGCGAGTCGGCGAGGTAGAAGGGCACGCCGATCGCGGGCACCGCCTCGGGACAGCCCCACTCCTCCGACAGGAACACCGGTGGGCGCAGCGTGATGCCGGCCTCGCCCAGCTCGCGGTAGAGCTTGTGCACCAGCGGCTCCAGACGACTGCCCTCGATGGCGAGCCCGAGCTCACTCACGCGTGCGCGCAGCAGGCGCTCGCGCTCCTCGGGCCACGTCTTGCTCTCGGCGAACGGGGTGCGGCGGACTTGCACGCAGCAACGTGGTGCAAGCTGCGTGCGCGTGTGCCGGAGCGGGTGTGTGCGTGCTCAGTGCTGCTTGAGCGCGAGGTCGCCGGCGCCGTCCAGCTCGACGTCATACGCGCCGATCACCTTGGTATTCGCGTCGACGCGCCGCACTTCGACCAGCAGCGACACCGCGCGCAGCGCGAGATCGGCGCCGATGGCGCGGTCGAACGCGACCAGGGCGTCCTTGGCGGAGCGCGCTTCGTAGGTCGCGATGTGGCCATCTGGTCGATGTGCGAACGCATCGAGCACCACACTCAGCTCGGACTCGCGCACGCCGTGCACCACCATCCGGTCCGGGCGGAACGAGCGCACGCGCTCCAGCAGCTCCGCGGCCGGCACGTTGCCGAGCTTGAGGCAGATCGCGGAGCGGTCCCCGATCGCGAGCTCGGGCGCGCGCTCGAACAGCGCCACGCGCTCGTTGCCGGGACAGGTCGCCAGCGCACCCCCCGCGAACGACGCCAGCTCACTGCCGCTGGGCCCGACCACCCAGACGTGCCGCTTGTGCTGCAGCGCCTCGGCGATGCGGCCGCTGATCTGCGAGGTGAGCAGCTGCTTGCGCTCCAGCTCGGCGAGCTGCTGCACGTGCGAGGGACGGCGCCGGAGCGAGACCACGGGGCCGTTGCTGGCGGCGGCGGACAACACCGCGACCACCTGCAGGCCGTTGGGCAGCGAGACGTCGTAGCTGGCGACGTCGGCGGACAAGCCGGCCTGGGCCGCGATCTGCACGGCGAGCTTGGCCAGCGCCTCGGGCGTGCCGAAGCTGACGCGCTCGATGGCGAGGCCGGCGCCGCGGTCGGCGCGCACGCGATCGAAGCGCTCGACCACCACGTGGAACACCGCCGGGTCCGCGAGCACCGCGTCGAGTGGGCCGAGCTGGCCACTGGCGGGCGCGATGACGTATTCGTTGACCGTGCTGCGCCCGGCGTGGCGCTCGCGGCGCTCGATCGACGGCGGCGAGGGAGGCAGCGGGAGACCCGGGTCGCTCTCGGCCTTGGTCGAGCGATCCACGCGCTCCTCGAACACCTCCAGCTCGCTCTCGGCGGCCAGGATGGGCTCCTCCTCCACCTCGCTCGACTGGGGCACCGGCAGCTCGGACGGGCGCGCGACCGCGGTGGCCGGCATCGACGACGAGTGCACGCCACCCCGCAGCACCAGCGGCAGCTCGTCCGAGATCGGATCGGCGTGCGTGGCGCGCGCGCTCAGCGTGCCGCCGGGCTTGAGGTCGGACGAGAGCAGCGAGGGCGCGCGCGGCGTCTCCAGCGCGTTGGAGCCCTCCAGCGTCAGCACGTAGTCGCCGACGTAGATCTTGTCGCCTTCCTTCACGACCAGCGGCGACGTGATCTTGCGACCGTTCACGTAGGTGCCGTTGGTGCTCTTGAGGTCGACCACGATGAAGCGGTTGTCCTTGAGCACGATGCGCGAGTGGCGCTTGGAGACGTTGCCCTTGGGCAGGACTACATCGTTGCCCGGCACACGACCGATGGTCACCTCGGATTCGGTGAACGTCACCCGGCGCTCGGAGCCATCCTTCTCGGCGATGACCACGGTGAACATGAGTGTCGGATCATACATGGGCTGCGCGGCATCGTCGCCATCCAGCATGGGGGACTCCCTTCCTGCTTACAGCGCACTACTCGCCTAGACGGATCCCGGGGGGCAGGGACTCGCCAAACACGCGACTCTGCTCGGCTACAGTCAGCTCTCCACCGTCGCGGACCAGCTTCACCCACAGCTCGCCCTCACGCACGCGAGACAAGGCCTGCTCCGCGCGCAGCCGCAGGGCGGGGTCGAGGTCGCGCTGGCGGTCGTGGGTGAGCCGCGCCAACTGTGCGACGGCGAAGGGCGCCTGCTCCACGGCGTCGAGGCTCTTGCCGAGCGCGCGGCTCAGCCACTTGCCGGCGATCTCCGCGGGCACCACCGCGTGCGCGCTGCCGTAGAGCGGCGCGCGCGCACCGACGCGGCCCACCGCCCACCAGGCGCTTTGTTCGCTGATCTCGCCCTTGTCGAGGCGCGACAACAACCAGTCGCCGAGCTGCACCTTCTTCGCCACCGGCACGCGCTCGAGCGCTCCGGCCAGGCGCACCATGTCCTCCAGGCCGAGCGCCTTGGGACCCTTGGGCCGCGCGCGTGGGCGTGGACCTTGCGGCTCGATGTAGTGGGCGAGCTCTTCGAACAGCGCGCTCTGGCGCGCCTCGTCGAGGCCACCCGCGATGCGCCGCCACATGATCCACCACTGCGACCAGACCGCGGCGTCGGGCGAGAACTGCAGGCCCTCGCAGCGCAGCGCCCACACCTGATCGACGCGGAACGGATCGAGCGGGTAGCCGAAGCCGGGGCGCAGGCAGAAGCCGGTGAGGTGCAGCCACAGGCGCTCGTGATCGGCCGAGCGGCGGCGACGCTTGGCGCCCGCGAGCAGGGCGGAGAACAGCTCGCGCAGCAGCGCGCTGTCCCAGCCCTCGCGCGGGCCGAGCACCTTCTCCAGGTCGTTACGCAGCGTCTTGATGCGCTTGCCCTCGAGCTCCTTGTTCGACTTGCCGTAGTACGAGTGGATCAGCTCGGTGGCCTCCGCGAAGCGCGGGTGCAGCTGCGTCACCTTCTGCGGCGCCTGGCTCTGGCCGCGCGTGCCGCGCAGCTCGAACTCCAGCTTGTAGCGACGGGCGGCGTCGTCGAGCGCGACGAAGCTCATCTCGAGCGTGCCGACCTCGGTGAGCCCGGTGTGCAGCGCGACGCGCAGCTCGGCGTCGGCGCCCTCCAGCACGGCGGCGATCGCGGGCAGCTCCTGGTACGAGTCGTCGAGCTCGACCAGCTGGCCGCTGGTGTGGGGACGCTCCAGGCTGGTGGTCCAGAGTCGGAAGCGCACGGGCTTGCCGACGCGCAGCAGGAAGCTGCGGCTCTTCAGCACCAGCTCCTCGCCTTCCTCGGCGCCGCGCGGCAGCACGCAGATGGCGCTGTGCGAGGACTCCCCGTCGACCATCAGGTAGTAGCTGCGGGGGCTGCCGCCGCCGATGCGCACGCCGACGCCGCGGCGAGCCAGGCCGTAGGCGACCGCGCCGCGTGCGACCGCGAGCTCGGGCTCGTCGTTGTGCAGCTCCTTGAGAGGCGAGGAGCGGAAGCTCGCGAGCACCTCGGTGAGGCGCTGCTTCAGGGCGTCGGCGCGGAACACACCGCCGTTGAACAACACGGCATCCGGCAGCGTGAGCTGATCGAGCGGTGTGCCGAGCGCCTCCGCGATCGCCCCTTGATGACGCGAGAGGAACGCGGCGACGTGCTTGGTGACCGCAGGCTCGGCCGCGTACGGCAGGCCGAACTCGACCAGGCCGATGCGGCGCGTCTCGGGCTTGGCGTCGAGGCTCACGCGCGGCATGAAGCCGTCGACGATCAGCTCGTGCACACGCGCGCGCTGCAGCGACGTGGTGAGCGTGCCGCCGATTAGCTTGGAGCCGCCGCCGAGCACGCTGACGTTCACTTGCTCGGGAGCGTCGGCACCGAGCAGGCTCTCCTTGGCGGCGCGCGACTGCTCCACCAGCTGGGCAAAGCGGGCGATCGGCAGGCGCTCCTTGGAGAGCTCGGCCTCGCTGGCGCGCGCCAGCGTGAGGTCCATGTTGTCGCCGCCGAGCATCAGGTGATCGCCCACGGCGATGCGCGTGAGGCGCGGACCGCTCTCGCGCAGCTCGACGTGGATCAGCGTGAGGTCGGTGGTGCCGCCGCCGACGTCGACCACCAGCGCCAGCTTCACGTCTTGCAGGTCCGCTTCGAGCGTGTCCTGACGGCGGTTGAGGAAGTCGTAGAAGGCGGCCTGCGGCTCTTCGAGCAGGCGCAGCCGGGACAGGCCCGCACGCTTGGCGGCCTCCAGCGTGAACGCGCGCGCGGCATCGTCGAACGACGCGGGCACCGTCAGCACTAGCTCTTGATCCTCGAGCAGGTCCTTGGGGTGCGCCGCGTTCCAGCGCGCGCGCACGTGCGCCAGGTACGACGCGCTGGCGGCGACCGGCGAGATGGTGGGCACGCCCTCGCCCGCGCCCCAGGGCAGGATGTTGGCCGCGCGATCGACGGCGCCGTGCGAGAGCCAGCTCTTGGCGCTCGCGATCAGGCGCCCCGGCACCTTGGCGCCGAGCTTCTGCGCGAACGTGCCCACCACGCCCGCAGGCTCCAGGTGACCGAAGTCGAGGTCTTCTTGCGCCAGCTCGCCGTCGGCCGGGTGATAGCGGAACGACGGCAACAGCGGCAGCGCCGCGACCTGCCCGGGTGCGACCAGCTGCTCGACCGCGAACACCCGGATCGGCGCGCGGGCCCCGGCCGTGTGATCGACGTAGCCGACGACCGTGTGCGTGGTGCCGAGATCGATGCCGACGACGTAGCGTGCGCTCGTGCCGCTCACGCTTCCGCTCGCGTATCGAGCTCGACCTTCCAGCGCTGCGCGCCCGCGCTCTCGACGGCCTCCAGCTCCAGCGTGCCGACCTCGGTCACGCCGGCCTGCAGCTGCACGGTGACGATCTCGCCGGGGCCGTGACCCTCGGACGGAAGCATGGCCTCGATCTCCTGCAGCTCGTTCATCTCGTCTTCGGTCCAGCGATCGAGCACGTCGCCGGCGCGGTCGTCGCGGCGCACGCTGGAGCCGAAGAAGCGGAAGCGCACCGGCTCGCCGACGATCAGGCCGAACTCGGACGCGGGCAGCTCGGCGCGCGTGCCCTCTTCGAGGCCGAACGGTGCGACGCACAGCGCCTGCATGGGCGGCGGCATGCCGGGCACCGCGGGCATCGCGCTCTCGACGCCGATGTAATACGCCATGGCCGTGCCGCCGCGGATGCGGATGCCCGCCCCGGTGCGCACGTGGCCGTAGTATGCGGCGCCGCGCGCGACCGCGAGGTCGAGGTCCGCGCCCGCGAGCACGCGCACGGGCTCGCTGCCCACGCCGGTGAGCCAGTGGTCGAGCACGCCCAGGATGCGGTCCTGCAAGAGCGGCGACTTGAACACGCCGCCGTTGAACAACACCGCGGTGGGGCGCGCGAATGTGGAGTCGTCGCTGACGGCGCCGGCCTGACGGGTGAGGAAGGCCGCCAGGTGGCGCGTGATGGCCGGGTCCTGCGCGTACGGCAGACCCACGCGCGTGAGCGCCGAGCGGGCACGGCCTTGCGGCTTGTCTTGCACCTCGACCGACGGGAAGAAGCCGTCGAGCAGCACGCGCTCCAGATCCTCGCGCGTGAGCTCCGTGTTGATGGCGCCGCCGATCAGCTTGGAGCCGCGGCCCGGGATGCTGACCGGTGCGCTGTACGCCTGGAGGTCCGTGAGCAGCTTCTCCTTGGCGACGCGCGCGGCTTGCGTGAGCGTGGCCTGCTGCACCGGATCGAGCGTGACGCCCTGCTGCTCCAGCTGCGCCTTGAGCTGGAAGGCGAGCGCGAGGTCCATGTTGTCGCCGCCGAGCAGGATGTGCTCGCCGACGGCGATGCGCTCCAGCGCCAGCTCGCCCTCTTGCTGGCGCACGGCGATCAGCGAGAAGTCGCTGGTGCCGCCGCCGACGTCGATCACCAGGATCACGTCGCCCACGCCGACCTGCGAGCGCCAGTCGCCGCGCGAGCCCGCGACCCAGCTGTACAGCGCGGCCTGCGGCTCCTCCAGCAGCACGGCGTGGCCGAGGCCCGCGTTGCGCGCGGCCTCCGCGGTGAGCTCGCGCGCGGCCGGGTCGAACGACGCGGGCACCGTGATGGTGACCAGCTGCTCGCTGAGCGGCGAGTCCGGGTGCGCGGCATCCCAGGCGGCGCGCACGTGCTCCAGGTAGCGCACGCTGGCGTCGAGCGGGGACACCTTGGGCACCTCGGCCGGCGCGCCGGCGGGCAGGATGGGCGCGCGGCGATCGATGGCGGTGTAGCCGAGCCAGCTCTTGGCGCTGGAGACCAGGCGCGCCGCGCTCTTGACGCCCAGGCTGCGCGCGACCTCGCCGACCGCGAACTGCGTGGGTGCGTTGGCCCAGGGCAGCGAGAGCGCGTCCGGCGGAAGCTCGCTGTCGTGCGGCAGGTAGAGGAACGACGGCAACAGCGGGCGCGGCTCGACCTGCCCGGGGGCGACCAGCTGCGGGATCGCGAAGTTGCTCTCGATCAGCTCCTCGCCCTCGCTGAGATCGAGGTCGACGCTGGAGAGCGCGCAGTGGGTGGTGCCGAGATCGATGCCGACGGCATGCACGGGCTCGCTCATAGCTCGACCTCGGCCGGCGCGATCACGCGCACGTCGTAGCCCTGGCTCAGCTTGGGGAGCTCGATGTGCGTGGCGCGCCAGCCCGCGTGCGAGAGCGTGCCCTGGAACGGCGCCTCGCCGACGACGTTGCCGATCAGGCGAATCTCGGCCGCCGAGAAGCCGGCCGGGACCTGCACGCGTGAGCCCTCTTGCTCGCGGCGCACCGGCTCGAACGTCACGTGGGCGAGCAGGGCCTTGCGCACGGTGCTGTGCATGACGCGCGCGGTGGCGCCGATGGCCGCGTCCGGGTACGCGCCGAGGTCCTCTTGCAGGAAGTCGATGAGGCGGCCTTCACGCTGCAGCAGGCCGAGCAGCTGCAGGGCGCTGTCGGTGGGGACCTCGCGCAGCTTGGGTGGCTCGGGAGCCGGCGGCGGCGCGGGAGTCGGCGCGGGAGTCTCGGCCTGCGGCGCCTGCAGGCGGAGCACGCGACCGGCGAACGCCGCATCGAACAGCACCTTGAAGAAGGCCGCGAAGGCCAGCGCGAGCCGGGCGAAGAACGAGGGATTCGGGTCGGTCACGATGACTTGTTAGCAGCCCAGTAGGAAAACGCGACTCGTGCTACCTGTTCGGGTGGTGAGCAAGAAGCGCGACAAGGGGAAGGCCGGAGACGAGGGCGCGGACAAGGCGTTGCCGAAGGCGCCGGAGCGCATCTCCTCGCCGTTCAAGGACGCGCTCGGCCCGCTCAAGAAGCAGCTCGAGGAGCGGGCCAAGCAGGCCGAGGAAGACAAGAAGGCGGCCAAGAACAAGCCGCCCCCGCCCCCGCGTCCGGTCTCGCGCAAGGCCATGAAGCAGATGGACGAGGACAGCACCGCGCTGAGCATGGCGATGCAGGGCGTGACGCCGCTCGCGGCCGGCCGGCCCGGGCGCGTGGGCACGACCACGGCCAAGGTCGAGACGCGCACCGCGAAGGTAGTGCCGTTCGGGCGCAGCGCCGAGGACGATGCGCGCGCGCGGCTCGATGCGCTGGTGGCGCAGGACGTGAGCTTCCGGATCGAGCGCGAGGGGGAGTGGGTGCGCGCGGCGCGGGTGGGAGCGCAAGCACGCGTGGCGCGCGAGCTGGGCCGGCGCACGCGCGCCAGCGAGACGCTCGACCTGCACGGCAAGAACCAGCGCGAGGCGCGCGAGGCCGTGATCGCGTTCCTGCGCCAGTGTCACAAGCGCGGGCTGAGCGTGCTGTGCGTGATCCATGGCAAGGGGCAGCACAGCGACGACGGCGTCGGCGTGCTGCGCGACGTGGTGATCGAGGTGCTGACCCACAGCGCCGCCGCGACCCTGGTGTTCGCCTTTGCGAGCGCCCCCGAGATACTAGGCGGCAGCGGTGCGCTCTTGATCGAGCTCAAGCACTAGAAACTAGATCGCAAGCTTGTCGCAGAAGCCGGCGAGACAGACCGTCCGCATGACATCGCGCGACCCGCAGCAATCCGCGTTGGTGTTGCAGCGCTCGCCTCGTGGGCTGCACTGGGGGCCGGAGTCGAGGGGCTCGGGCAGCCCTCCGTCGGGCAGGCACTGGGGCGCGAGCTCTCCGGTCGTGCGGTTGGTGATCGTGCAGAAGCGCCGGGCGGCCGGGCAGACCGCGAACGAGAAGGGCTGGTTCGCGGGCTGGCAGCAGTCCGAGTCGGCGTTGCAGGGGGAGAGCTCCGGCAGGCAGCTGGCCGCGTTGCAGCGAGAAAGGCTGGAGATGCCCTCGCCGGGAGGTGGGGCGCCGCCGTCCTGGAAGCAAAGCGGTAGCGGCGGATTCCACTGCGTGGGCTCGGTCTGGCTGGCCGAGGCGCAATGGTTGTCGACGCAGGCGACGAAGCCCCGCGGGTAGTTGTACGGCTGGCAGCAGTCGTCGTCGCTGATGCATGACTCGGTGGGCAGGCCGCAGCCCTCCTGATTGCAGGGCAAGACCGGGCCGGCGTCCGCGGGTTTGGCCGCGTCGAGCGGCGTCCGCGCGTCGAGGCGAGGGCGCGAGGCGTCGCGGCCGGCGTCGATGTCCCGGTCGCGTGGGATCGGCTCCGTGTCCCAGTGCGGCACTTCTTGCTCTGTCTTCTCGTAGGAACAGGACGCAAGGAGCAGGAACAGGCCGAGGCGCCGCATCGCGCACCAGTATCATGGCCCCGGCCGCCAACGTCCGTCGATCACACCGAGTGAGGAGATGACTACGCCGGCCGGGTGGGCGGCCCCACAGGGCGTGCGTGCTACAAGCGCCGCATGCTGGAACGTGAACTCGAGGTGGCGGTCGAGCTGGCGCGGGGCGCCGGGCGGATCTTGATGGAGATCTACGCGAAGGACTTCGCGGTCGCGTACAAGGGCGCGAACAACCCGGTCACGGAGGCCGATCAGCGCGCCAACACGTACATCGTGGCGGAGCTGGAGAAGCGCTTCCCGGAGGACGGCATCGTCGCGGAAGAGAGCATCGAGCGCGGCGACGCGGTGCACAAGCAGCGCTGCTGGTTCGTGGACCCGCTCGACGGCACCAAGGAGTTCATCGCCAAGAACGGCGAGTTCTCGGTGATGATCGGGCTCGCGATCGACGGCAAGAGCGTGCTCGGCGTCGTGTATCAGCCGGGGCTCGACAAGCTGTATCGCGGCGTGGTCGGCGGCGAGGCGGTGCTCGAGGTCGGCGACACGCGCAAGGTGCTGCGCGTGAGCGACAAGGCGGACACCGCGCAGCTCAAGCTCGTGGTATCGCGCTCGCATCGGCCGGCGAACATCGCGCAGATCATGGAGCGGCTCGGGACCAGCAGCGAGATGCCCAGCGGCAGCGTGGGTGTGAAGGTCGGGCTGATCGCCGAGCGCCAGGCGGATCTGTACGTGCACGTCAGCGACAAGAGCTCGCTCTGGGATGCCTGCGCGCCGGAGGCCATCCTGCACGCGGCGGGCGGCAAGTTCCGCCATGTGGACGGCACGCCGATCCAGTACGCGACGGCCGAGACGCAGAACAAGAAGGGCATCCTCGCGACCAACGCAGCGACCTACGACCAGGTCGTGGAGGTCGTGAAGGACGTGAGCACGGCCGAGGGCTTCCTGGCGTAGGCAGTACAGGTCAACCTGGTTGACTGGTTGAGCCGCTTCCCATATGGTCAACGAAACTGACCAATGGAGGGCGTATGCCTGTCTTGTCTGCTCCCGAGGGCTGCACGCACGAGCTCCCGAACGTTCGCTTCACCTCGCTGGCGACGCCGGCACGGGGGACGCGGGAGAACAGCGTGTGGAAGGTGCGCTTCGCGGCCGGAGCCAGCAGCGCGCCGCACAGCCTCACGCGTGAAGAGATCTTCGTGGTGCTGGCGGGAGAGCTGGACGTACGCATGGAAGATGCGGTGCAGACCGCGCGCGTGGGGGACGTGATCCTGGTGCCAGCGGGGGTCGAGTTCTCGGTCGTCACGCGTGGGGAGGCCGAGCTGCTGTGTTGCTTTCCCGTGGGCGGCCAGGCGCGTCTGGCGAGCGGAGAGCTGATCTCGCCGCCGTGGGCACAGTAAGCTGGCGCGCATGGCCGACGTCCCGCTCGCGCGCCTGTTCGCGATGGCTTCGTACTCTCTGATCAGCCAGCTCCACGAGCGGCTCGCCGAGCGCGGCTTCCGCGAGCTGCGTCCCGCGTTCGCGTTCGTGCTGCTCGCCTCGCGCGAGCGACCGCTGACCGGCAACGACGTCGCGCGCCTGATGGCGATGACCAAGCAAGCCGCATCCAAGCTCGTCGACGCGATGGAGGCCGAGGGCTACCTCGTGCGCAAGCCACACCCCGACGACGCGCGCGCCAAGTCCCTGCACATCAGCGCCAAGGGCAAGCGACTGCTGGAGGCCGCGGAGCAGATCTACGCGGAGCTGGAGGGCGAGTGGGCACGCGTGATCGGGGCGGGGCGCGTGGGGGCGATGCGGCGGGATCTGATGGAGGTGTTGAAGGCGAGTCATGATGGAGAGTTGCCCCCCGTTCGGCCGGTTTGGTGAGGACGGGGGCGGGGGCGGGGGGCGCTTCGCTGCGGAAACGGGCCCGGACCCGGGCCCGGGCCCGGGTTCGATCCGTGGGGGGTCGACGGACGTGAGGAGTGCGCGAGGCGCGGCGTTGCGGCGATGGCCCGTCGCGAAGCGACCACGTCCGTTGCGCACTCGCGATTTGCGCCCGCGATCCGTGTTCCGATGTCGCGCGATCTTCAACCGCTTGGCGTCCAGGGACCGCCCGCCACCCAGTGCCGCACAAAGCATGGAGCTGAGTCGGTCGGAGGCGCGCATGCGGTAGCCACCGGCAGCAGGAACTCCGCCAGGAAAGCCACCACGTCGGAGAGCTTCTCTGGCGCCTCCCGGTCCGGGAGCTTGCTTCG
>JBEVNG010000508.1:0-9344 GCA_040508235.1 Polyangiales bacterium
CAGCAGATCGAAGTCGTGGAGCAGCGCCTTGGACAGCGCCTCGCGGGGGCCGGAGGCTTCCACCACGCGATAGCCCAGCGAGCGCAGGCAGACGGCGGCGAACTCGCGCACGGGCGGCTCGTCTTCCACCAGCAGCACCAGCTCGCTGCCGCGTAGCTCCACGGGCGGCGGCTCGCTGTCGGGCGTCAGGCTCACGCCTTCCTGCGCGGGCAGGTAGATGGAGAACACGCTGCCGCGGCCGAGCTCGCTCTGCACCGCGATCGTGCCGCCGCTCTGCTTGGTGATGCCGAACGCCGTCGACAGACCCAGCCCGGAGCCCTTGCCCACCGGCTTGGTGGTGAAGAACGGCTCGAAGATCTGCTCGACCGTCGCCGCGTCCATGCCGCTGCCCGTGTCGCTCACGCGCAGGCAGACGGCCGCGCACGGCAGCTTGTCCTGACCACACACGGGCGACTCGTGCGTCGGCACGTCGAGCGTCTCGATCACCAGCCGCCCGCCGTGGGGCATCGCGTCGCGGGCGTTCACGACCAGGTTCATGATCACCTGCTCGACCTGGTTCGGGTCGGCCGTCACCGCGCGCAAGCCGCGCCCTCCGCGCACGCTCAGCGCCACGTCCTCGCCCACCAGCCGCGTCAGCATGTCCTCCATGCCGCGCACCACGTCGCCGAGGTCGATCGTCTTGGGCTTGAGTACCTGACGCCGCCCGAACGCGAGCAGCTGCTGGGTGAGCTCGCTGGCGCGCCCGGCCGCGCGATGGATCTGCTCCACGTAGCTGCGCGAGCCGTCGTGCTCGGAGAGCTGCGCCAACACCAGCTCGGAGTAGCCGCCGATCACGGTCAGCAGGTTGTTGAAGTCGTGCGCCACGCCGCCGGCCAGGCGTCCGATCGCCTCCATCTTCTGGGAGTGGCGGAGCTCCGCCTGCGCACGTGCGAGCGCATCCTCGGCGCGCTCCAGCTCGCGCATCTGGCGCTCCAGCTCGGCGGTGCGCTCGGCGATGTTCAGCTGCAGCTTGTCGTGCGACATCATCAGCAGCTCGGACGCGCGCTTCTGCTCCGTGATGTCCATCGACACGCCGAGCAGGTGCGTGGCCACGCCGTGCTCGTCCGCGACCGGGATCTTGAGCGTGTGCAACCAGCGCACTCCGTCGGGCGTCTGGATGGGCTCCTCGGGGATGTCGACCAGTGCGCCCTTCGCGAGCACCTCCCGGTCTTTCTCGATGAAGAACGCGGCCTGATGCTCGGGCACGATGTCGTAGTCGCTCTTGCCGATCAGGGCACCGGGCGACACGCCGAGCAGCGCTTCGCCCGCGCGGTTGAGGCGCTCGAAGCGCAGATCGGACGCGCGCTTCACGAACACCATCGCGGGCAGGTGCTCGAGGATGGAGTCGAGGAAGCGCGCCGCGCTGGCCTGCGAAGGGTCTGCTTGCACGGCTCCGGGCTCCATTCTCATCGGTAGCTCCTTCGCGAGGCATACCGCGCTCAGGCGCGGACGTACACCCCGTTTACGCCGAAACGAGCCATCACGGTAGCCCTAGTTGGGCGGCCGCGTCCCTATATGAGAACGGTCTCAGCGCTTCAGTCGACGGTGCCGCGGATGCCGAAGCGCTTGGCCAGCTCGCGCAGGTGATACCGCGTGAGCCCGGCCGCCTGCGCGCTGCGCGTGACGTTGCCGCCGTGCTTGTCGAGCAGCGCGCGCAGGTACGACGCCTCGAACTGATCGAGCACGCGCTGCTTGGCTTCCTTGAACGGCAGGCCCTCGTCGACGAACACCGCGGCCGAGCCATTGGTGACGAGCTCCGCGCCGAGCCGGGTCGAGCTGGGCAGCAGATCCGGGATCTCCAGCCGCAGTCCCTCCGCCAGCGACGCACCGCGCTCGACCGTGTTGCGCAGCTCGCGCACGTTGCCGGGCCAGTGGTAGGTGCAGAGCCGCGCCATGGCGTCGTCCGCGACCTCGAAGTGCTTGTCCTCGCCGGGGAAGCGCCGCGCGGCCAGGTGGGTGAGGAACGAGTTCACCAGCAGCGGGATGTCCTCGGGCCGCTCGCGCAGCGCGGGCAGCTCCACCGTCACCACGCCGAGCCGGTAGTACAGGTCCTCGCGGAAGCCTCCCGAGCCCACCATCTTGCGCAGATCGCGGTTGGTCGCCGCCACCACGCGCACGTCGATGGGGATCTCCTTGGTGCCGCCGACGCGCTTGATGGTGCGCGTCTCCAGCACACGCAGCAGCTTGGGCTGCAGGCCGATGTCGAGCTCGCCGACCTCGTCCAGGAAGATGGTGCCGCGCTCGGCGGTCTCGAAGCAGCCGAGCTTGCGATCGATCGCGCCCGTGAAGCTGCCCTTCTCGTGGCCGAACAGCGTGCTCTCGACCAGCTCGCGTGCGATCGCGCTGCAGTCTTGCACCACCAGCGAATGCGACGCGCGCCGGCTGGCACGGTGCAGCGCGCGCGCGACCAGCTCCTTGCCGGTGCCGGTCTCGCCGCGGATCAGCACCGTCAGCTCGGTGGGTCCCACCCGCTCCAGCAGCGCGAAGATCTCGCGCATGCGCACGCTGCGTCCGACCAGCTCGTGGAAGGAGTCGCGCGCGGAGGTGTCGATCTCGACCATGGCGTCGAGCGGCTCGAAGCGCAGCACGGTGGTGCCGGCGCGGATGGTCTGGCCGTGCTTGATCCAGACCTCGCGCACCTGCACGTCGCCGCAGTAGGTGCCGTTGGTCGACTCCAGATCGCGCAGGATGAAGCCGGTCTCCAGCGCCTGGATCTCGAAGTGCGTGCCGCTGACCGCCTTGTCGGCCAGCACCAGGTCGCAGATCAGGCTGCGCCCGACCGTGGCCCGCTCGCGCTCGATGGAGAGCTCCTTGCCGCGGTCCGGTCCGTCGATGACGAGCAGCCGGCTGAGCCGAATGCGCCGGCCGTGCACGCCGTCGTCGTTGAGGACCGCGGTCAGCGCTCCGCTCACGCGCTGCCTGCCTCCGCGCGCAGTGCGCGGATGTTGGCCGCGTAGTCCGCCGTGGCGAACACGGCGCTGCCGGCGACCAGCACGTCCGCACCCGCCGCGATCACCTGACGCGCGATGCCCGGCTTCACGCCGCCGTCGACCTCGAGGTAGATCGGGCGCCCGCTGGCGTCGATCATCTGGCGGATCTTCTGCAGCTTGGGCAGCACGGACGGGATGAAGGCCTGGCCGCCAAAGCCCGGGTTCACGCTCATCACCAGGATCAGGTCGACCTGGTCCATCACGTAGCGCAGGCAGTCCTCGGACGTGCTCGGGTTGAGCGAGACGCCGGCCTTCTTGCCCAGCGAGCGGATGTGCTGGAGCGTGCGGTGCAGGTGGCCGGTGGCCTCCGCGTGCACCGTGATGATGTCGGAGCCCGCCTTGGCGAAGTCCTCCACGTAGCGCTCGGGTTCCACGATCATCAGGTGGGTGTCGAGCGTCAGCTTGGTGCTGCGCTTGAGCGCCTCGACGACCAGGGGCCCGATCGTCATGTTCGGGACGAACCGCCCGTCCATGACATCGACGTGCGCCCAGTCGGCGCCGGCGCGCTCCAGGGCCTGGACCTCCTCACCGAGGCGGGCAAAGTCAGCGGATAGAATGGACGGCGAGATCAGCAACGGTGCCACAGCGCGAGCATGCGCCAGCCGGGCCGGCTGTCAACGGCCGTGACTTTGCCGGCGCGGACGCCGCCATGGACCCGGTTCTGCCTTGCCCGCGATTTTGCGCTGGCCGAACCAGGCTGCTATCCAGGGGTGTGCGAGGGGCCAGGGCGGATCGATCGAGAGCGTGAGGTCCTACAGCGGGCAGCCTGTGGTTGACGTTACCCGCTCCCAGACCGGACAATCGAGATTCAGCGCGGGCGCGCCCAACGAACTGCTGGCGCCACGCGATAACCAAAGTCGCACAGGGAAGCGCGTCGGACAGGTGCATGGCTGCTGAGCAACGCTACCGCGTGATCGACCGGCTCGAAGCTGGGGGCATGGCTGAGGTTTTCCGTGGGGAAGCGCTCAGTGTGCAGGGCTTCAAGAAGCAGGTCGCCATCAAGCGCGTCTTGCCGCACCTGGCGCAGAACAAGTCGTTCATTCGCATGTTCATCGACGAGGCGCGCCTGGGCGCCCGGCTGAACCACGCGAACATCGTCACCGTGTTCGACATCGGCGCCGCCGACAACACGTACTTCATCGTGATGGAGTTCGTCGACGGGGCGAACCTCAAGCACGTGCTGGAGTCGCTGAAGAAGCAGAACAAGCGGCCGGCGCTCAAAGAGGTGCTCTACATCGGCATGGAGATCTGCAAGGGGCTCAGCCACGCGCACAATCTCTCCGATGACAGCGGCAAGCTGCTCAACATCGTGCACCGCGACATCTCGCCGCCGAACATCCTGATCACGCGCAACGGCGAGGTGAAGGTCACCGACTTCGGCCTGGCCAAGGCGACCACGCAGCTGGAGAAGACCGACCCCGGCGTGGTGAAGGGCAAGTTCAGCTACCTGTCGCCCGAAGCCGCGCTCGGCCAGGAGGTCGACGCGCGCACGGACGTGTTCGCGGTCGGCATCCTGATGTGGGAGGCGCTGGCCGGAAAGCGGCTGTTCCTGGGCGACTCGGACTACGAGACCGTCAAGAAGGTGCAGCGCGCCGAGGTGCCCTCGCTGCGCACGGACAACCCGGACGTCGACGAAGAGCTGGAGCAGCTGCTGCTCAAGAGCATGGCCAAGCAGCGGGACGAGCGCTTTCAGACCGCGCACGACCTGGGCGAGGCGATCGCCGACTACCTGTTCCGCCACCGGCTGCGCGTGACGTCGTTCGACATCGCGCGCCTGATGCAGGGTGTGGTCGCGAGCAAGGACGGCGCCAAGCGCCGCAACATGGACAGCTCGATCATCGATCAGCTGATCTCGGACGAGCTGCTCGCGTTCACGTCGATCGACGACATGAGCGACCCGCTCAGCTCGGCGCCCAACAAGCCCGCCTCGGCGGACCGCTCCAAGCCCTCGCAGGCGGCCGGCGCCAAGCCGCTCGACTCGCTCTCGTTCGGGCGAGGCGAAGATCCCACGGCCTGGTACAGCGACGAGGACTCCACCGACGAGGCGACCAGCTTCTTCGATCGCAACACGCTGGAGGCCGCGGCCGACGGCAAGCGCAGCGATCCGCAGGAGCTGGCCGCGCTGCTGGAGAGCGACGAGACCGGCAAGAACAAGGTCCCGCCGCCGCCCAACCTCGGCAAGCTGATCGAGAGCACGGAGAAGGAAGGCGACAAGGGCGGCGTCGAGCTCAGCGACCTCGCGCAGACGCGCAAGCCGCCGCCTCCCAACTCACCCGGCCTGGCCGCCACGCAGAAGTCCGGCTCCGGCGCGGGCACCTACATCGTGATCGCCCTGGTCGTGCTGGTCGCCATCGGCGCCGCCGCCTACTTCGGCGGGCTCATTCCGCACTGACCGACTCGATCCACGCGCGAACCTGCGCGAGGCCCTCCGGATCGACGTGCTCGCTGGCGATCGGCGGCATCTGATCGTCGCCGCCGCGCACTTGCATGCGCGCGAGCACGGCGCTGGCGTCCGGGTCGCCCGGCACGATGCGCGTGGTGCGGCCCAGGATCGTCTTGGTGGTGGGCGCGCCGATGCTCTGGCGCAGCAGCGTGGCGCCCTCGCGCGCGGACAGGCGCAGCGTCATCTCCGCCATGCGCCAGCCGTCGCCGTACTCGTTGTGGCAGTGCCCGCAATTGCCGTGCAGGTAGCCGAGCGCGGGCGCGACCTCCAGCGTGGGCACCGGCTGCGAGAAGCGGGCGAAGTCCGGCGTCTGGATGGCGGACAGGCCGAGCACACGTCCGGGTTCGCCCTTGTGGCAGAGCAGGCAGTCGGTCTCGCTCGGCACGTCGTGCTCGCCGCCGCGCACGTTGTTGGCGCCCGCGCGCACCAGGTCCGCGTCGCTCTCGTCGTCGCGCCACACGAACGCGCCGAAGAACGTCTCGTCCTGGCTGACGCGCGCGATCACCCGCGTCTCCAGGCGCTTGCCGGCCAGCGCGAACTCCTTGAACAGCACGGCGCCGACCGGGAAGCGCAGGTGGTCGGCGTCGGCGCTGTCGATCTTCGCGCCCTCGGGTAGGCGCAGCCAGCGCTGCTTGGTGGCGCCGTCGCTCCAGAGCGGGAAGCGTGGCTGCCAGGTGAGCAGATCGCAGGCCGTCTGCTTGCTGGTGATGTCCGCGTACAGGCCGAGCTCCGAGAGGCGCATCGACTGCGTGTCCGGCGTGGGCATGCGCATGGGCGGCGCGACGCACGGAGGTAGGCCTGCGTCTTCGATCGGTAGACCCGCGTCGGGCGACTCCATGGAGGCATCGCCTTCCATGGCGTGGCCCATGTCGATTGCGAGCATCGGCTGGTCGGAGCCGCAGGCCGCGCAGAGGAGCGCGCCCACGCAGGTCATGCGTTGGTACATCGTTGTTACTCCCCGCGCGCCGCGGACGACGGGCGCGCGTCCCTCAGATACCTGCGTCGGGCTGGCAGTCGCCCGCGATCATGTTCTCCACCGGCGCGATCGAGAACAAGTAGTGTCCGATGTCGCGCGCATCTTCGTCGCTCATGCCGCCGTAGGCGCCCATCGGTCCGGACGGCATGGGACCACAAAACTTGGAGTAGCTCTGATCGGGGTCCTCGCCGCGCTTGATCGCGCGCACGATGTCCTCGACGGTGAGGCCGCCTATGCCCGTGAGGTCCGGCGTGAGGTTGGGCGCGAACGCCTCGCCGAACTTGCGACCCCCGCTGAACGCCTTGTCACGCAGCGGCGCACCCTTGGCATCACGCGGCGTGTGGCAGTCCATGCACTGCCCGAAGTTGCCCGCGAGGTAGCGACCACGCAGCGCGGCCGCTTGCTCCGCGTAGTCCGCGCGCGGCCGCGGGATCAGCGCCTCCGGCCAGATCGGCGCGGGCGTCTCGGGCTGCACGTCGAACGGCGGCTGGTTCGCGCGCACGCGGTGCTCGACCGGTGGCAGCGAGCGCAGGTAGCTGACGATCGCATCCGCGTCGTCCTCGTTCATGTTTCCCAGCAGCGCGTACGGCATCTGCGGGTGCAGTGCCTTGCCGTCCGAGCGCACGCCGCGCAGCAGCGCATTCTTCACCTCCGTGTTGGTGAGGTTCTTGATGCCGGTGGGATCCTCGGTGAGGTTCTTGGAGCTCAAGCAGCCGGCGTCGCTATCCTGGGGCAGCGAGTCGCTCCAGCAGTCGACGCCGCCGAAGATGGCGTCGAGTCGCGGCGCGCCCGCGTCGTTGCGCGGCGTGTGGCAGCTGCCGCAGGGATAGATGACGGTGGTCAGGTACTTTCCGCGCGCGATGCGCGGCGCGAGATCGATCGCGGCGTCGATCGGCGCTGCCGGACCGCTGTCGATCGGTGCCTCCGCATCGGCGCCTGCGTCGCGCGCGCTCGCGTCGTCACCAGCTTTGACCGGGTCCATCGCGGCATCGGTGAGCGGAACCGACTGTTCGTCATCATCGCACGCGAGCGCGCAGCTCAGCGCGATCGCCAAGTAGTAACGTGAGCGCATTCCGTACCCCAAGCGAGCGCATCGCTCGCGCGCAAGTGACGCTCTGCTCACGCGATGTGCGTGCGCCGCGTCGTTCCGACACCTCAACTACGTGCGAGAGGTCAGCCTTTCGCTGACCAATCGGCAACCTCGGGAAACGTTCCCCTCAGCGACGTCGATCGAGCTCTTGAAGTCGCTGCTCCAGCGCGCGCACGCGACGGTCCCCCTCGTCGCGCTCGATCCGCAGCGCCTGTTGATACTCGGCCTCCAGCACCTGCCGCAAGTCCTCGAGTGCATCGAACAGGTCGGGCTCGATCGAGGCCAGCCGCCCGCGCACTTGCGCGCTCGGTGCGGGCACGTTGTACGCGCTCAACGCTGCTTGCAGGTCGTCCTTGCGCGCGGCCTGCAGGCTCTGCCGGAACGATGCACTCAGGTCGGACATCGTGTCGTAGCGATCATCGGGGTGCTTGGCGAGCGCCTTGAGCACCACGTCCTCCACCGCCGCCGGGATGTCGAGATCCGCTCGCATCGGCGGCGGGGGTTCCTCCACCTGCTTCTGCAGGATGGTCACGTGCGATTCCCCCTCGAAGGGAACGCTGCCCGTCAGCAGCTCGAACAACACCACGCCGCGCGCGTAGACGTCGGAGCGCCGATCCGCGGGCATGCCCTCGGCCTGCTCGGGCGACATGTAGCAAGGCGTGCCCCAGGTCTCGCCGACGCGCGTGAGCTGAAACAGCGGCGAGCCGTCCGGCGCCATCATCTTGGCGACCCCGAAGTCGAGCAGCTTCACGAAGTCCGCGCGGCCATCCTGCTGCGAAAGGAAGATGTTGGCGGGCTTGAGGTCGCGGTGCACCACGCCCTTGCCGTGCGCGGCCTCGAGCGCGCGACAGCACTGATCCACGATGCGCCCCACGCGATCCACGGCCAGCGCCCCGGAGCGTGCGATCACCGCCTCCAGATCCTCGCCGCGCAGCAGCTCCATCACGATGAACTGCGAGCCCTGCCACTCCTGGAAGTCGTAGACATCGATGATGTGCTCGTGGTGCAGCTTGGACAGCGCGCGCGCCTCGCGCTTGAAGCGATCGATCGCCTGCGGTCCACCCGCGACCTCTGCATGCAGCACCTTGATCGCGACGCGCTTGTCGAGGCGGATGTCGTCCGCGGCGTAGACCACGCTCATCGCGCCGTTGCCGATCTTGCACAACACGCGATAGCGATTGCTCAGCTCGCGGCCGCACAACGCGTCGCGCGTCCCGAGCTTGCTGCCATCGCGCGGACAGTGCGCGTAGCGCTCGAGGTACTCGCTGCCACACTCGGGGCAGGCGAAGCGTGCCGTCGACATGCGCGTAGCATAAACGGGCTGTACGACCGCGAACACGCAGGAGGTCCTGCGCTCCCTGGATCAGGGCAGCAGGAAGTCGGACTTGATGCGCCGTCGGAGCGCAGCGGGTCGACCTCCGCATTGAGGATGGTGGTCGGCGAGAAGTCGCCCAGCTCCGCGAGCCTTCTACGAGCGATGCTCGAGGCTGACCGTGGGTGCGCCGACCGTCAGCTCGCGCGGCTCCGCGAGCGGCGGGTGCACGCTCGGATGAGGACGCCACTTGCGCCACCACGCCTGCGCGCGCTCTTCCGTCCAGGCGTGCTCGGGCTCGAACTGGATCTGCTTCAGCGCACGGCCAAGCGCGCGCGCATCCGCGGGCCGCTCGGCGGGCGACTTGGCGAGGCAGCTCTCGATCAGCCGCAGGAGCTCCGCGGGCACCTCCTCGCCGAGCTGCGCCTTGAGCTCGGGCACCGGCGAGTTCACCTGCGCCAGCAGCTGCTCGACCGCGCTCGAGGGCTCGAACA
>JBEVNG010000005.1:0-10793 GCA_040508235.1 Polyangiales bacterium
TGGAAGCGCTCGCTGACGCGCGACAACACGCGGCTGAAGCAAGTGCAGGTGGACACCTGGGGCGGCTGGCTCTGGATCAACATGGATCCCGACGCGGAGCCGCTGCGTCAGTACCTGGAGCCGGCCGCGAGCATGCTCGACCCGTTCCAGCTGGAGAACCAGCGCTACCGCTGGCGCCGCTGGCTGATCTTCGACTGCAACTGGAAGGTCGCGCTGGAGGCGTTCAACGAGATCTACCACGTCAAGAAGACGCACCCGGAGTTCAACGCGTTCGGCGACTACCCGGGCTGGGCCAAGGTGCAGGGCAAGCACAGCAACATCGGCTACGACGCGCCCAAGGGCATGGAAGAGACGATGGGCAAGAACCGTCTCGGCGCCGGCGACGCGCGCAAGTCCACCGCCGAGATGCAGGCGTACATCTGGAAGAACGTCAACACCAACACCACCAAGACGCTGGTCGACGTGGCGCAGCGCTTGGTGGACGAGCTCCCGGAGGGCACACCCGCTCCGCAGGTGCTCAAGCACTGGCTGGAGACGGCGCAGCAGGAAGACGCCTCGCGAGGTGTGGTCTGGCCCGTGGTCGACCCGATGCACGTGGGCAAGACCGGCACCGCCTGGCAGCTGTTCCCGAACTTTCAGATCGGACACGCGGTGCACAACGCGCTCTGCTACAGCGCGCGACCTTACGGTTTCGACCCGAACAAGTGCATCTTCGAGGTCGCTGTCTACGGTCTGTTCCCCAAGGGCGAGGAGCCCAAGACGGAGTGGGTCTACACGCCCAAGGAGAGCAAGGACTGGGGCACCGTCTTGCCGCAGGACTTCTCCAACATGGCCGCGGTGCAGCAGGGCATGAAGGCGCGCGGCTTTCAGGGCACCAAGCCCAACCCGTACCGCGAGCGCAGCACGGTCAACCTCCACACGCAGCTGGCGCGCTACATGGGCACGGGCGCTCCCAAGGAATTGAAATGACCCTCAGGTTCGACAACCGCGTCGCCGTCGTCACCGGTGGTGGCCGCGGCCTTGGGCGTTCGTACGCGCTCTTGCTCGCGTCGCGGGGCGCCAAGGTGGTGGTGAACGATCTCGGCGCCAGCGTGAAGGGCGACAGCGTCACCGAGGACGCCGCCGCCGAGCTGGTGAAGGAGATCCGCGCCAAGGGCGGCGAAGCCGTCGCCAACAACGACTCCGTCGCCACGCCCGAGGGCGGCAAGAAGATCATCCAGAGCGCGCTCGATCACTTCGGCCGCATCGACATCCTGATCCACAACGCAGGCAACGTTCGGCGCGGCTCGCTCAAGGAGATCTCGTACGAGGACTTCGACTCGGTGCTCGACGTGCACCTGCGCGGTGCGTTTCACGTGGTGCGCCCGGCCTTCCCCATCATGTGCAAGGCGGGCTACGGACGCGTGGTGCTGACCTCGTCGATCGGCGGTCTGTACGGCAACCAGAACGTGGTGAACTACTGCGTGTCCAAGGCCGGCATGATCGGCCTGTCGAACGTGATCGCCATCGAGGGCGCGGCCGAGGGCGTGAAGTCGAACGTGATCGTGCCGGCCGCGGTGACGCGTCTGTCCGAGGGCATCGACACCTCCAAGTTCCCGCCCATGGATCCCGAGCTGGTCGCACCCGCCGTGGGCTGGCTCGCGCACGAGTCGTGCTCGGTCACCGGAGAGATGCTGATCGCGCTCGCGGGCCGCGTGGCGCGCGCCTACGTGGCCGAGACGCCGGGCGTGTACCAGCCCACCTGGAGCATCGACGAGGTCGCCTCCAACATCGACACCATCCGCGACACCAGTGCGCCGCTGGTGTTCGACGCGGTGCCGACCGGCCACATGGACCACCTCCGCTACAGCTTCGGCATGGCGGCGAAAGGACGCTGAGATGACCATCTTCGCCACCGCGCAGCTCGATATCGACGCGCCGCTCGCGACCGTGTTCGCGCACTTCATCGACTTCCCGCGCTGGGGTCAGTGGATGCCCGCGATCTTCACGCCCATCGCGGGCCCCGAGCGCGCCTTCCGCGCCGGCGACTCGTTCAAGGTGCGCATCGGCAAGCTGCCCGTGCCGCTTTCGGTCGTGAGCTTCCGTCAGGACGCCGAGTTCGGCTGGCGCGGCGGCTCACGCCTGGTGATCGAGGGCGTGCACACGTTCAAGTTCGAGGCGCTCGGCGGCAAGACGCGGATTCGCTCCGAGGAGACGCTGTCCGGTCTGCTGGCGCTCAACCTGTTCGCGGAGAAGGTGCGCGCCGACGCGAGCGCGCAGGCGCTGGTGCTGATGGAGCGCTTCGCGATCTACCTGTCGCGCACCTACGTGCCGGAACCGCTCAGCGCTTGAGCTGAGGGTTCACAGCACCTGGATGTCGCAGAAGCCGGAGATGCACAGGCGGGGCTGACCCTTCTCGACGGGGCAGCAGTTCTCGTCCTTCGTGCACCTCTCCTGCAGGCTCGCGCACGTCTTGGGCGGCACGCAGGAGCCCTTGGCGGCGTCCTTCTCGATGTCGCAGAAGCCGGTGCAGCAGTCGATGCCGGACACGCAGTCCGAGCCCTCTTGCTTGCACGGGTTGAGCGCGGCGAACGCACGGATGTTGCCGGAGTTGCTCTGGCCGTCGAGGTAGAGCGGAGCCGAGCTCGGATCGACCAAGCCACCGGCGCCGCCCTCCACCTGGGCGCGCGGACGAATGGCGCTCAGCCAGATGCGCTTGCGCGGTGCGGCGATCGCCGCGGCGCTCTCGCCGCCGGGTAGACCGGGGATGCCAGGAATGCCCGGGATCCCGGGAATGCCAGGGATGCCGCCGCCTCCCCCGCCGACGTTGCCCTTGGTGTCGCGGTGACCCCAGTCGCGCGTCGAGGTCCAGAACATCCAGTAGTAGCCGCCCACCGTGACCGGCAGCATGGTCGGGTAGTAGTTGGTGAGCGCGTCCTCGGGCTTGAGGCCCTTGTTCGCGTTGTCGAGGCGCACGGCCTCCATCGACTCCAGGTCGATGTACCAGAGCTCGCTCTTGGCGGGCGTATCGCGGCCCGGGAACGCGACCGCGAAGTCGGGCTCGCTGGTCAGCGCATAGATCACGCCATGCCCGTCCGGCGTGAAGAACGGCCAGCCGGGGAAGCACGGACCTTCGCACGCGCCACCACGGATCTGGCCCACGTCCGGGTTGCCGGTGGGCGTGCAGTTGCCCGGGATGGGGCCACCCAGCGTCGGCATCGGCTGGTAGTCGATGCTCGGCTCGGGGCCCTGCTTGGACACGATCACGCGCAGGTTGCTGAACGTGTTGGTCGCGTCGTCGTAGTCCATGATCGCCAGCTCGCGGCGATCCGTTCCGCCGGCGGGCGAGGCCTTGGCGTGGTTGAACACCACCATGTCGCCGGCCGGCGAGAACTGGGGCATCCACATGTAGAACTTGGGATCGAGTCCCTTGGCCTCCAGCTTCTCGCCCGTGGTGGTGTCGTGCAGACCGGCGACGGTGGGTCCCACGAGCAACGGGAAGTTGTTCGGCGAACGCGGGAAGCCGCTGGCTCCGGCGGTGCAGTCGG
The DNA here is from genome assembly GCA_040508235.1 of Polyangiales bacterium. Taxonomy (GTDB): domain Bacteria; phylum Myxococcota_A; class Polyangia; order Polyangiales; family DASUME01; genus DASUME01. The sequence goes on from JBEVNG010000005.1 coordinate 3,528, forward strand.
GGTTGCCCATCGCCAGCATCTTCTTGCCGGTGGGAGTGAAGCCCGCGAACGTGGACTCAGGCAGCGGACCAACACGCCGTGCGGGCTCGGTCTGCGAGACCGCGTAGGAGCTGGTCTCGAACGTCTGCAACAGCGGCGAGTAGTTGTGCGTCGACGCCGCCATCATCTCGCCGTTGAACGAGACCGAGTGGCAGCTGACGCAGGGACCGACGCCTTCCTGACTTCGGCCCTCGTAGCGCAGGTAGAGCTCCGACTCGGGATCACCGAGCGCCAGTCGCATCACCGCACCCTGCCCCTGCAGGTCGGGATGGTTGTACGTGTTGTAGAAGACGCTGCCGGTCATCGCGCCCTGCGCGACGCGCCAGGTGTAGCGACAGGTGCTGACCTTACTGCCGTTCATGAAGCTGATCTCGGCCTCGAGCGGCTGCCCCTGCGTACGACGCAGGACCTGACTCCAGGGCTCGGCCGGGATCGCGAGCTCGCCGGGAGAGGAGCTCTCCGCCGCGACCTCGTACTTGATGTTGTCTACGGACTTGTACGTGAGCTTGAGGTAGGCGCCGTCGTTGGGCTCACGGAACATGATCACCGGCGGCACCAGACCGACCGGGAACACGGTGCCGTCGTACGGGTAGAGCACCGCGCCCTCGTCGCAGTCGTCGCCGCCCGACTTGAGCTTGTCGATGTTGCCACCGGACAGACCGGACTCGCCCGTGTCGTCCTGCTCGAACGGAGAGCCGTCGTCGATGATGTCGACCGGGGGCCTGGGGCCGCTGCCGCCGTCGGTCTTGCCGCCACCGCCGCCCGAGCCGGGCACCTTGGCGTCCTTGCCGCCGGCGTCCCTGCCGCCCTTGCCGCCGCCGTCACCCTCGGTGCTGGGGTCGGTGCTCGTGCTGTTTGTGTCCGAACCGCAGGCGAGCGCCGTGAGGGCGATCGAGGCGAGTGCCCAATGTTTCCACACCGTCATCAGCGGAGACTAAACCAGCAGGGAGCGGCGCGTAGTACCGGCAGCGCCCCAGATTTGGCCTTGCAGACCGGTCCGGGCGTCGCGAGGTTCACAACTCCAGGCTCACGGAACGGCTCAGCGTCCCGTCCAGCTGGGCTTACGCTTTTCGGCGAACGCGCGCGGGCCTTCCTGCGCGTCGCTGCTGAGGTACGTGGACTCGGAGGCGTGGCGCGCGGCCTGCAGCGCGGCGGCGCGGCCCATCTCGGTGGACAACATCACCATCTCGCGGGCGGCCCGGACCGACAGCGGCGCGCCCTCCAGAATTTCGCGCGCCAGGGTCAGCGCCGAATCCATCAGCTGCGCGGGCTCCGCCAGGCGGTTCACGAGTCCGATCTCGTACGCACGCTGCGCGCTGATCGGGTTCCCGGTCAGCACGATCTCCATCACGATGCGCTGCGGGATCATGTGGATCAACGGCGCCGCCCAGGGCGAGCTGCGGCCGACCTTGACCTCGGTGATCGCGAAGCGTGCGCTGGTGCTGGCGACGCACAGATCACACGCCTGCGCGATCATCCAGCCGCCCGCGAACGCGACGCCATTGACGGCGGCGATGGTGGGCTTGCTCAGCTCGATGTTGTCGCCCGGCACGGGGAACATGTCGCGCGGCGGGACCTGCAGCTGCGTCTCGACCATCTCCTTGAGATCGCCACCCGCGCAGAACGCCTTCTCGCCCGCGCCGGTGAGGATGGCGACGCGCAGCTTGGGGTCGCGCTCGAAGCGAGCCCAGGCCTCGAACAGACCCTGACGGATCTCCTTACCGAGCGCGTTGCGTTGCTCCGGGCGGTTGAGCGTGATGATCGCGATGCCGTCGTCGCGCGCCTCGAACAAGACCGGATCGCTCATCAGAAGCCTCGCTGTTGGATCGTGTGCGCCGCGCGCGCCAGCGACTCGCGGAAGTCCGGGTGCGCGATCGCGATCAAGCGACGCGTGCGCTCCGCCAGCGTGCGTCCCTTGAGCTCCGCCGCGCCGAACTCGGTGACGATCACGTCGACATCGGCGCGCGCGGTGGTCACGGGACCGGACAGGCTCGCGGTGATGCGGCTGACGCTGCCGCCCTTGGCGGTGGCGGGCAGCGCGATGATCGAGTGCCCACCCGCCGAACGGCTGCCGCCGCGCACGAAGTCGACCTGTCCACCCGTGCCGCCCAGGTAGTTGCTGCCGCTCTGCTCCGCGTTCACCTGCCCCGTCAGGTCGACCTCGACGGCGGAGTTGATGGTGACCAGCTTGGGCAGGTACGCCATCAAGCTGGTGTCGTGCGTGTAGGCGGAGTTGCGCAGCGCGATCGCCGGATTGCGGTGCGCGAACTGGTAGAGGCGCCGGGTGCCGATCAGCGAGGTGGAGATCGAGACGCCGGTGTCGATGGGCTTGCGCGCGTTGGTGACCGCGCCCGCCTCGATCAGATCGACCAGCGAGTCGCCGATCATGCCGGAGTGCACGCCGAGATCGCGACGGTCGCCGACCAGGCGCATGATCGCGTCTGGCACGGCACCGATGCCCACCTGGAGCACCGAGCCGTCTTCGATGTAGTTCGCGGCGATCTTGGCGATGGCGCGATCCGTCTCGCTGATCTCCGCGGCCTGCACCTCGACGGGCATGCGCGACACGCGCACAGCGCAGTCGATGCGCTCGCTGGCCAGCACGAAGTCGCCGTGCGTGAACGGCACCTGGTCGTTCACTTCCGCGATCACCACGCGCGCCTTGGCGACGGCGCGATGGATGAAGTCGTTGATCAGCCCGAAGCTGTGGTTGCCGTGCGCATCGGGCGGACTGACCTGCACGAAGGCGACGTCGCAGCCGATCATGCCCTGCTCGATCATCGGACCGACCTGGCCGACGTGGCAGGGGATGACGGAGAGCTTGTGGGCGGCGGTGAGGCTGCGCAGCGCGCCGATGGCGCCCATGCTGGAGAGCGCGACCTTGTCGGCGGCCGCGGGCGTGAGCAAGCCCGAGAAGCTGGTGGCGGCGAACGCGGACAGGCGGCCGATGCGATCCGCCTGCGCGATCAAGGCTTCCACCAGCGTGGTGGGCTCGCCGCATGCCTGGCCCCACACGATGTGATCTCCCGCGCGCAAGTACTCGCGGAGATCGAGCTGCGAGGCGTCGAGGGTACGCATCATCGGCCCGCCAGCCTGAGCAGCGCCTCGGCGCGCGCGAGGTGGGGGCGATCGAGCATCGCACCCTTGTGGCCGATGGTTCCCGCACCCGGATTGGCGCGGAACAGCTCGACGATCTCCTGCGCGTGCGCGAGCTCGTCCTCTGTCGGCGAGAACGCTTCGTTGATCACGGCCACCTGATCCGGATGGATGGCGAGCATGCCGCGGTAGCCCGCGCGACGAACCTTGCTGGCGCGCTCCTTGAGCCCGGACAAGTCGCGGAAGTCGCCGTGGATGGTCTCGATGGCCGCGACACCCGCGCTGGCCGCGCCGAGCAGGCACAGGCTGCGCGCGAGCTCGTACGTGAAGCCGTAGCTGCCGTCGGAGTTTCGATTCTCACTGGCGCCGATGGCGTCCGCGAGATCTTCCGCGCCCCAGGTCATCGCGACCAGGCGTGGTGCGCCCGCGTAGTCGCCGGTGGTGAACATCGCCTCGGCGGTCTCGGTGACCAGCGCGATCACCTTGGTGGAGCCGCGCTCGATGCCCGACGCGACCTCGAGCGCGCTCAGGTAGTGATCGAGCAGCTCGACGTCGGCGCGGCCGCGCGCCTTGGGCAACATGATGCCCAAGGGTGCGGACGGCATCACGGCCGCGAGGTCGACGAGCGCGTGCGGTCCCTGCAGCGGGTTGATGCGCACCCATGCGCGGCTCTTCTTCAAGAACGCGGCGACCAGGCTGCGCGCGGTGGGCTTGTTGGACTCGGCGACCGCGTCCTCCAGATCGAGGATCACGACGTCGGCCGCACCCGCGCTGGCCTTCTCCATCTTGCGTTCGCTGTCACCCGGCGCGAACAGCCACGAGCGCATCGCCATATCGACCTCAGTAGGACTTGGGAAGGCCCAGCACCTTCTCGGCCAGGAAGTTCAGGATCATGTGCGGCGTCACCGGTGCCACCCGGGGAATCAGCACTTCGCGCAGCAGTCGTTCCACATGATACTCCTGCGCGTAGCCCATTCCGCCGAGAGTCAGCATCGCCGTGTGGCAGGCCTCGAACGCAAACTCACCGGCCAGGTACTTGCCGGTGTTCGCTTCCACACCGCAGTCCATGCCCTTGTCGAACAGTGCGGCGGCCTTCATCACCATCAGGTTGGCCGCCTCCAGCTGCGCCCAGCACTTGGCGAGCGGGTGGGCGATGCCCTGGTTCATGCCGATGGGACGGTTGAACACCACACGCTCGCGCGCGTAACGCGACGCACGCGAGAGCGCCGCGCGGCCGATGCCGATCGCCTCCGCGGCGACCAGTACGCGCTCCGGGTTGAGGCCGTGCAGCAGGATCTTGAAGCCCTGCCCTTCCTCACCGATGCGATCCTGCTCCGGCACGAACAGGTCGTTGATGAACAACATGTTCGAGTCGACCGCGTGCCGGCCCATCTTGTGGATCAGGCGCACCTCGATCTTGCTGCGATCGAGCTCGGTGTAGAACAGCGACAGGCCGTCGGTCTTCTTCTTCACCTGATCGAGCGGCGTGGTGCGCGCGATCAGCAGCATCTTGTTGGCGTTCTGCGCGGTGGAGATCCAGAGCTTCTCGCCGTTGACCAGGTAGCCGCCCTCACGTCGATCCGCGCGCGTGCTGAGCTCGGTGGTGTTGAGGCCCGCGTTGGGCTCCGTGACGGCGAAGCAGACGCGGTCCTTGCCGGCGACCACGTTGGGCAGGATGCGCTGCTTCTGCTCCGGTGTTCCGAACAGCACCACGGGCTGCACGCTGAACACCGGGATGTGCACGGCGGAAGCGCCGGTCATGCCTGCGCCGGACTCCGCGATCGCCTGCATCATCACCGCAGCTTCGCTGATGCCGAGGCCGGAGCCGCCATATTCCGCCGGCATCGCGATGCCCATCCAGCCGCTCTCCACCAGCGAGCTGAAGAATTCGTGGGGGAAGACACCGTCGCGATCGCGCGTGAGCCAGTACTCGTCGGGGAAGCGGGTACAGAGCTTGAGGATGGCGTCCCGGATGTTTTGCTGATCGGGAGACAGGGAGGAATCCATGCTGGTCACCGCCGATCCCGGAGGATCTCAGTCGTTCCGATATCGGCCCGACGAACCGATATAAGCATGACGGGTGGGCAAAGGCGAGTAGAGTAGGCGCATTAAGTTCGCCGAGGAGCTTTCCATGGGTACGCCTCCGCAAGGTCCACTCGCAGGTCTGCGCGTCATCGATCTCACCGCGATGGTGATGGGACCTTACTGCACGCAGATCATGGCCGACATGGGCGCGGACGTGATCAAGGTGGAGCCGCCCGAGGGAGACGGCACGCGCTTCATCTCGGTGGGTCCCGAGCGCGGCATGGGTGGCGTGTTCGTCAACATCAACCGCGGCAAGCGCAGCGTGGTGCTCGACCTGCGCACCGACGCGGATCGCGAGACGCTGCGCGCCCTGATCGCGACCGCCGACATCTTCGTGCACTCGATGCGCCACAAGGCGATCAGCAAGCTCGGCTTCGGCTACCAGGACGTGCGCGCGATCAACCCGGCCATCGTCTACACCAACTGCTACGGCTTCAGCCGGCGCGGCCCGGAGGCGGAGCTGGCCGCGTACGACGACACCATGCAGGCCGAGTGCGGCATCCCCGCCCTGCAGGCGATGATGACCGGCGAGGCGAACTTCTTCGCGTCGATCGTCGCGGACAAGGTCACCGGCCTCACCGCGCTCTACGCCACGATGATGGCGCTGTTTCACCGCGAGCGCACCGGCGAGGGCCAGGAGGTGGAGGTGGGCATGTTCGAGACCATGGCCTCGTTCATGCTCGTGGAGCACGCCAACGGCGCGATGTTCACGCCCGCGCTCGGCAAGGCCAACTACCCGCGCGCGGTCGCCAAGAACCGCCGTCCCTACAAGACCAAGGACGGCTACATCGCGGCGCTGGTCTACAACGACAAGATGTGGAACGCGTTCATGGCCGCGGTGAACCCGCCCTGGCAGAGCGAGGACTTCTCCACGCTGGAGAAGCGCGCCAAGCAGATCGAGAAGGTCTACGGTCTGCTCGCCGAGACGTTCGCCGAGCGCGCCACCGCGGAGTGGCTGACGCTGCTACGCGCGAACCACATCCCCGCCGCACCGCTGCGCACGCCGGACGAGCTATTCGACAACGAGCACCTGAACGCGATCGAGTTCTTCGAGACGATTCCCTCCGAGCACGGTCCGATCCGCTTCCCGGGCGTGCCGACGTGGTTCTCGCGCACGCCGGGGCACGTGGCAGGCCCCGCGCCTCGAGCCGGCGAGCACACGCAGGAGATCTTGGAGGAGCTAGGTCAGCGCGCGCGGTAGCCGAGGTTACGCGACACGACGGCGGCTTCGCTGCGCGTCAGCTCCGCCAGCTCTGTCTCCTTGCCCTTCACGCGGATGCTGGGTGCCGCGACGATCAACGCGCCCATCACCCTGCCCGTGGCCTCGTGGATCACGGCCGCCGTGCCCAGCACGCCCTCGGCGGTCTGATCGAAGGTCTGCGCCACGCCTGCCTCGCGCGCCTGCGCGACGGCCTCCGCGAGCTTCTTCTTGTTGGTCTCGGTGCGGCCCGTCAGCGGCTCCGGCTTCAGCTGCTTGAGGTAGCGCTTGAGCTCATCGTCCGAGCCCGCGGCCAGCAAGGCTCGCCCGCCCGAGGTGCAGTACAGGGGACGTCGATCTCCCACCGAGACCGCGAAGCGCACGGGCTTCCGACTCTCCAGGATCTCGATGTACGTCATCGTCTCGCCATCGAGGTCGGGCACCGCGAACAAGATCGTCTCGCCCGCCTGCTCCGCCAGCCGTCGCATGCCCTCGCGCACCAGCTCCGACGACTGCAGCTGCCGACGCGCCTGCAATAGCGCGCTGCCGAGCCCAAACGCCCCCGCACCCAGCCGAAAGCTACCGTCGCTGGCGACGACGAAGCCCGCCGTCGCCAGGCCACGCAACAACGCAGCCAAGCTGCTCTTGGGCGTCTCCAGCGCACGACTCAGCTCGGCCAAGCTCATCGGCCCCGCGCACAGCGCCTCCAGGATGTGGAGCACGCGAGTAACGGATTGCGGAGACGGACCGCTGCGATCGTCGGGAAGCACGGCGCAAGCGTATCCGTGAACGAGCGGTTACGCGAGACGCTGCGCGGCGAGCGCCTTGAGGGGGGCGGCCTTGACCTT
>JBEVNG010000009.1:0-18735 GCA_040508235.1 Polyangiales bacterium
CCTGCAACGTGTGCGACGCCTGCACGCAGATCACCGCCGGCATCGACCTCGACGTGCTCGAGATCGACGGCGCCTCCAACAACGGCGTCGACGACGTGCGCCGCTTGCAGGAGAGCATTCCATTCCGGCCCGCGCGCGATCGCTACAAGATCGTGATCGTCGACGAGGTGCACATGCTCTCGACGTCGGCCATCAACGCGTTCCTCAAGACGCTCGAAGAGCCGCCGGCGCACGTGAAGTTCATCTTCGCCACCACCGAGTCGCACAAGATCCCGGTCACCATCCGCTCGCGCTGCCAGCACTACAGCTTCCGGCTGATCCCGCAGCCGGTGATCGCGGCGCGCGTGGCGCACATCCTCAAGGCCGAGGGCATCGAGGCCGACGACGAGGCGATCGCCATCGTGGCGCGCGAGGCTGCCGGCAGCATGCGCGACGCGCTGACCCTGCTCGACCAGGTGATCGCGTTCTCGGGCGACAAGCTGCTCGGCGCCGAGCTCTCGCAGAAGCTCGGGCTGGCCGACCGCGAGTTCCTGTTCCGGATCGCGCAGGCCGTGCTGAGCGGCCATGCACGCGAGGCGCTCGAGGTGATCGACGCGATCGCCGAGCAGGGCGTCGACTTCACCCACTTCGCGCGCCAGTGGCTGGATCTCACGCGCGACCTGGTGGTGCTCAAGGTCGCTGGCGAGCGGCGCGAGCTGGTGGAGCTGCCGGAGGCCGAGCGCCAGCGCGCCCAGGCGCTGGCGGACGCCCACGACGTGCTGGAGCTGGAGCGCGTGTTCGCCGGCATCAGCAAGCTGATCGACGAGCTTGGCAAGGCCGGCTCGCCGCGCATCCAGCTGGAGATGGGCGCGGTACGCCTGGCCACGCGTCCGGTGCTGCGCGACCTGTCGGAGCTGATCGCCCGCGTCGCGCAGCTCGGCAGCGCCAAGCAAGCGCCGCAGGCCGCGCCGCCGCAAGCACGTCCGCCCGCGCCGCAGCAGCCGGCGCGCCCACCCGCCGCGCCGCCCGCCGGCAACACGCGCGCGGTCGCACCGCAGCAAGACGCCCCGGCGCAGAAGCCCAACCCGTTCCAGCGCTTCATCCCGCCGGAGTCGAGCGCGGCGCCGGCCATGGCGCCCTTCTCGCCGCAGGCTGCCCCCAACAACGTCACGCCGATCGGCAACGCGCGCTCGGCCGCCGCGCTCGCGCAGCCCGTGATCGCTCCAGCTCCAGCGCCGGTCGCGCCGGTCGCACCCGTCGCCAAGCCCACGCCGCCTCAGCGTCCCATGGCGCGCCAGACGTCGAGCGTGGATCACGCGCAGTGGCTCGCGGTGATCGGCGAGCTGCGGAAGGGCGACGCGCGCTGGCCGGCGATGTTCGAGCACGGCGTGCCCAGCGAGCTCACGCGCGAGAGCGTCGTTGTGTCGTTCCAGGAGGGCTCGTTCTTCGGCCGTCAGGCCGGCAGCCCGGGCGGCGTCGAGGCCCTGCGCCGCGCAGCCCAGGCGGTGCTCGGTGGTGCGCCCACGGTCGACGTGCGCTTCGTCAGCGAGCTGATCGGCGAGAGCGTCGCGCAGCGCGAGGCCGCCCAGGTCGACGAGCGCAAGGAAGGCATCAAGCAAAAGGCGATGGCCCACCCACGCGTGCTCGAAGCCCTCAAGATCTTCCCCGAGCTCGCCAAGAAGACCGACATCCAGATCGACTGACGTCCCGTCATCGCGATGCCCCCCCTTCCCGCTCGACAGCGGCCCGCGTTGCGCGCGTGCTCGACGCAACCCAGCCGGACGCCGCGGACGACGCGAGCTCCCGGGGGGATTGAGCCCTGGTGCCCAATTTGCTAGAAGCCTGGACATGCAATTTCGCGGTGGAATGAGCGAGTTGATGCGGCAGGCGAGCCGCATGCAGCGCAAGGTCGAGCAGCGTAAGAAGGAGCTGAAGACCGAGAACGTCGAGGTCGGCGTCGGCAACGACCAGGTGAAGGTCACGGCCAACGGCGGACTCGAGATCGTCAAGGTCACGATCGCGCCCGAGCTGCTCACGGCCGAGAGCCTGGAGATGGCGCAGGACCTGCTCGTGGCGGGCTGCAACGCCGCGCTCAAGAAGGCGCAGGAGATGGTCGACGCGGAGCTGGAGAAGGTGACCAAGGGCATCAAGATGCCCGGCATCCTCTGATGGAAGGTCCGATCGCAGAGCTGGTCTCGTTGCTCGCGCGCCTGCCCGGCATCGGCGAGCGGACCGCGATGCGACTCGCCTTCCACATCCTCAGTAGCGACGCCAACTACGCCAGCCAGCTCGGCCAATCCCTGGTCAGCCTGCACGAGCGTATCCACCGCTGCGAGCTGTGCGGCAACTTCGGCGCCCGCTCGCGCTGCGACGTGTGCCTCGACCCACGCCGCGATCCGCGCGTGGTGTGCGTGGTGGCGCGCGTGCAGGACCTGATCGCGATCGAGCGCACCGGCAACTTCCGCGGGCGCTACCACGTGCTGCACGCGCTGCTGGCGCCGCTCGACGGCATCGGTCCGGAGCGCATCCCGGTGCGTGCGCTGCTGGAGCGCGTCGCGGAAGAGGGCATCGAGGAGATCATCGTGGCCACGCCGCTCAGCGTCGATGGCGAGGCGACCTCGCTCTACCTGGCGCAGGTGCTCAAGCCCGCGGGCGTGCGGCTGACGCGCATCGCCAGCGGCGTCCCGCACGGCGGCGACCTGGAGTTCACCGATCAGATCACGCTCGGCCGAGCGTTCGAAGGACGCCGCGATCTATGAAGGCTCCGCGCGCCGACCTCGCGCTGGCGTCGTTGGTGCTGGCGGTGATCGCGATGATGGTGGTGCCGCTGCCCACCTGGCTGATCGATCTCGCGATCGCGCTCAACCTCGGCTTCTCCGTGCTGCTGCTGGCGGCGGCGCTGTACGTGCGCGACACGCTCGCGCTGGCCGCGTTCCCCACGCTGCTGCTGCTGAGCACGCTGTATCGGCTCGCGCTCAACGTCGCCTCCACGCGCCTGATCCTGCTGCAGGCGGACGCGGGCGACGTGATCGAGGCGTTCGGTCACTTCGTGGTGCGCGGCGACTACCGCGTGGGCGCGCTGGTGTTCGTGATGCTGACGCTGATCCAGTTCATCGTGATCGCGCGCGGTGCCGAGCGCGTGGCGGAGGTGGGTGCACGCTTCAGCCTGGACGCGCTGCCCGGCAAGCAGCTCGCGATCGACGCCGAGCTGCGCGCGGGCACGCTCCGCCCCGAGGGTGCACGCCTGCAGCGCAAGCAGCTGGAGAGCGAGAGCCACCTCTACGGCGCGCTCGACGGTGCGCTCAAGTTCGTGAAGGGCGACGCGATCGCCGGCCTCGCGATCACCACCATCAACTTCATCGGCGGCGTCTCGATCGGCGTGTTCGCACGCGAGCTCCCGCTGCAAGAGAGCCTCACGCGCTACGGCTTGCTCACCATCGGCGACGGCCTGGTCACGCAGCTGCCGGCATTGCTCGGCGCGACGGCGGCCGGCTTGATCGTCACGCGCGTGCAGGGCGAGCGCACGCTCGGTGCGCAGATCGCGAGCGCGTTGCTCGACGAGCCGCGCGCGCTCGCGGTGGGAGCCGTGGTCTCGCTGGTGCTCGCGCTGGTGCCCGGCTTGCCGACCTGGCCGTTCCTCGCCGTGTTCGCGCTCTCCGCGCTCGCGCTGAGCTCGACGCTGCGCAAGCCGTCCGAAGAGAGTGCGTGGACCATCGAGCTGAGCGACGCGCTGTACGCGCAGCGCAACAAGCTCGGCGTGGAGCAGACCTGCGCACAGCTGGAGCGCACGCTCGGCATCGAGCTCCCTCGGCCCACGCTGCTGCGCAACGCAAGCCTCGCCACGTTCCAGCTACGCCTGCGCGATCTGCCCGAGCTGCCGCGTGAGGGCGAGACCGTCGCGGCCGCGCTCGAGCGCTTCGTGCGCGCACACGCCGACCAGTGGCTCGACCTCGACGCCGTCGAGCGTGCCCTGGCCAAGCTGGAGCGCGAGCACCCCGCGCTGGTGCGCGCGAGCAAGCTCTCCCCGCGCATGCTCACCGAGGTGCTGCGCCGGCTGGTGCGCGAGGGCGTCAGCGTGCGCTGGCTCGGGGAGATCCTCGACGGCCTCGGTGTGGAGCAAGCGAGCCAGCAGGGCGACTCCGCGGAGGCGCTGGCGGAGCGCGCACGGCGTACACTTTCGCGCCGCATCTCCCACGCGCTCGCACCTGGGGGTACGCTCCATGTCCTGCGCCTCACACCCGAGTTGGAGGAGACGCTCAGCGACGGATTGCATGCGGATACGCTGGTTCTGCCGCCCGACCTCGCGCGCGAGATCGCCAGTGCGATCGAGACCGCACACCGCGCCGCCCCCCTGCCGCATGCACTGATCACCCAGGCCGAGCTGCGCCGACACGTACGTGCGCTGGTGGCGGAGCGCGCACCGTCGCTCGCCGTCGTGACCGCTCATGAGCTGATGCCGCATCTGAGCCTGTCGTCGTCGGCTCCGATCGGCCCTTGATCGAGGCTGGCCGGTGTGTCCCAATGGCACTATGCGCCCGGATTTATCAGCGCTGGATGCACAGCTCGACGCACTGAGCACGACTCCAGGCTTCGACGTTCCAGGGTTCGACATCGTGGCGCTCGCCGAGCGCTACGCAGGCAAGCTCGGCTCGCTGCCGTCGATCGATGACGCGCTCGAGGCGCTCGAGGTCGGCGTGCCGGTCGTCCGCGAGCAGCCCGCGCCAAAGCTCGCGAAGGAAGAGATCAGCGAGCAGATCGAGCTGCCCGAGCCGCTGCGCGATGCGCTGTTGGTGGAGGAGCCGACCGGCACGCACACGCTCGACGAAGCCAGCGCACGCGCGCTCGAGTTCGAAGCCGACAACGACGCGCCGATCACCGCGCGCCACGACGTCGAGCCGCTCGCGGGCGGCAACGACTTCGAGATGCGCGAGAGCGGCGCGTTCACCGTCACCAAGTCCAACGCGCCGCGCGAGCAAGCCGCGCGCGACATCACGCGCGACATCACCATGGACGCGGTCGACGACGAGCTGCTGGAGGCCGAGATCGACGACATGCGCCCGGAGGCCACGCCGCTGGCCAACAGCGCGTTGTTCGACATGAGCGCGCCCGCCAACGCCGATGCCGAGCAAGAGGCGGACGCAGCGTTCGCGGCGCTGTTCGCCGAGGCGACGCGCCAGAGCAGCATGCCCAGCGTCAGCGAGCGCGAGCCCAGCGACGACACCGAGGTGTTCCACACCAGCGAGCTCTCGCTCGACCCGGCGGCGCTGCACAACAGCGTGCCCTACCCGGCCGCGAACGAGGACGTCGAGGTCGAGCTGGAGCCGGGCTTCCACGACGAGACGCTCGACTCCGCGGAGTTCGAGATCGTGAACGACGTGGTCACCGACGCCCGCCCCGCCAACTCGCCCAGCGGCCGTCCCTCGCGGCCGCCCGAGAAGCGCCCCAGCTTCCTGGGTCGCCTGTTCGGTCGCAAGGAAGAGTAGCCCTCAGGCGAAGAACGCCTTGAGCCGCGCCAGGCCCTCGCGTAGGTCGGCTTCGCTCGCGGCATACGACAGGCGCAGATGGCCGGGCGCGCAGAACGCCGTGCCGGGCACCATCGCCACGTGCGTGCGCTCCAGCAGCTGCTCCGCGAGCGTGACGTCGTCGTCGATGCGCACGCCCGAGAACGTGCGACCCAGCTGCGCGCGCACGTCGACGAAGGCGTAGAACGCGCCGTCGGGCGGCGTGCAGGACACCCCCGGGATGCCCGCGAGCGCCTCCAGCACCAGGTCGCGCCTCTGCTCGAACGCGACGCGCATCGTCTCGACCACGTCCTGTGGGCCTTCCAGCGCCGCGATCGCCGCGTGCTGCATGGGCGTGGCGGCGTTGGTGGTCGACTGGCTCTGCAGCGTGTCGCAGGCGGCGGCCACCGCGCGCGGCGCGAGCAGCCAGCCGATCCGGAACCCGGTCATCGCGAAGCGCTTGCTGACGCCGTCGACGATCACGATCCGGTCGCGCAGGTCCGGGGCGACCTCCAGCAACGAGCGCTGCTTGAAGCCGTGATACACGAGCGCGCTGTAGATCTCGTCGACCACGATCCAGATGGGATGCTCGCGCAGCACGTCGGCCAGCGCCGCCAGCTCGGCCTCGGTGTAGGCGGCGCCGGTCGGGTTGCAGGGGCTGCACAGGAACAGCACCCGCGTGCGCTCCGTGATCGCCGCCCGCAGGCTGGCTGCCGTCAGCTTGTAGCCGTCCTCGGCCCGCGTCTCGACCAGCACCGGCGTCGCGCCCGCAAGCTGTGCTTGCTCCGGGTAGCTCACCCAGCACGGCGTCGGAACGATCGCCTCGTCCCCCGGCGAGAGCAGCGCGAAGCACAGGTTGAACAGCGCGTGCTTGGCGCCGACGGAGACCACGATCTCCGCCTCCTCGTGCGTGATGCCGCCGCGCCGGGCCGCCGAGTCGCGCGCGATCGCCTTCCGCAGGGGCGCGATGCCGCGCACGCTGGTGTAGCGCGTGCCCCCCGCCGCCATCGCCTCGGAGGTCGCTCTCACGATGTGCTCGGGCGTCGGGAAATCCGGCTCGCCGACGCCGAACCCAAGCACCTCCACACCGCGTGCGCGAAGGTCGACCACCTTCTGAAGGAAGGTGGCCGTCGCGGATGCCTTCAGCTGTTGCAAACGGGCTGCAAGCGACGGTGCATGGACGGATTTTGACACCGCCCGAGTGTGGCAAACGCACGGCTCACCGCCAGCCGTCTCCCGCTGCGGACCCGTGTGCTGCCATTTTTCGCGTGCAACCCACGTCGCGGATTCGCGATCATCTCGTTCCGTCTATAAAATCGGCGGGCACAACAGCTCGGGCGCGCAGAGTCACCAACTTGCACCGCGATCTCACAGCGGTAAGAAGCGTCGCCCCCTGGAGGAACGAGACCATGTCCATGCAACCGACGTCCGCCGCCTCGTCCCCTCGCGCCAAGCGCGTGGCTTTTCCCGCGCTCGCTGCGCTGGCACTCGGGGTCGCTCTTTGGGGCACGGGCTGCGGGCCCAAGTACCCCAAGTGCGAAGAAGACGGCGACTGCAAGGCCGGCGAGTTCTGCGTCTCGGGCACGTGCCAGAAGTGCCGCTCGGATCAGGACTGCGCCACGGGCCAGAGCTGCAACGCCGGCATCTGCGAAGACATCACCGGCTACTGCGACGAGCGCGTGGCCTGCCCCGGTGGCCAGGAGTGTGTCGGCAACCGCTGCCAGACTCCGCAGCCCGAGCCGCTGGAGCGCCCCGCCCCGGTCAGCACCGGCTGCCAGCTGCAGACCGTGTACTTCGCGTTCGACTCGTCGAACCTGGAGCCCTCGGCCCGCGACGTGATCGCCAAGAACGCGCAGTGCGTCCGTGAAAAGACGATGCCGGGTGTCCGTCTCACGGGCTACACCGACAACCGCGGCACCGAGGAGTACAACCTCGCGCTCGGCGACCGTCGCGCGCGCTCGGTCGAGCAGTACATGGGCAGCCTCGGCATCGAGAAGGGCAAGCTCAGCTCCGCCTCGATGGGCGAAGAGCTCGCCCGCGGCGACGACGAGAGCGGCATGGCCCAGGACCGCAAGGTCGAGTTCACGGGCAAGTAGCGAAAACTCAGCCCTGGCCAGAAGCTGCGCTATATCTGCGCAGAGCCATGCTGCGTACCCGCGTACTTCCTCTCGCCCTCGCCGGCCTCACCCTCGGCGGTTGTTTCTCGATCACCTCCGAGGGCAAGCGCGTCATCCGCGAGACGGACTCCAACACCCAGCGCGTGACCAAGCTGGAGCAACAGCAGAACGCGCAGCTGGAGCAGCTGAAGACCGCCGAGGCCAAGGCCCAGCAGAGCATCACGCAGCTGGAGGGCGTGATCGAGCAGGCCACCCAGGTGGTGCAGCGCAACAGCGCCGACGTCGTCACGCAGGTGAGCGAGCTGCAGGGCAAGGTCGCCTCGCTGGAGGGCAGGCTGGCCGAGCTGCAGTACGCCATCGACGAGCTGAAGAAGGCCCCCGTGGCGGCGCCCGCGCCCATCGGCGCCAGCAGCGGCTCCACGCCCACGCCGGCGCCCGCCGACGAGACGCCCGCCGACAAGAACGAGCACTACGCCGCGGCCTACCGCGCCTACAGCGAGCGCGACTTCACCAAGGCGCGCACGCTGTTCAAGTCGTTCATCGAACGCTACGGCACCGATGCCCAGGCCGACAACGCGCAGTACTGGATCGGCGCCAGCTACCTGGTCGAGAACCGTCCGGCCACCGCGCTCGCCGAGCTCAAGAAGGTGATCCAGAACTTCCGCGGCGGCGACGCCGTCGACGAGGCGCTGCTCGACATGGCGGAGGCGTTCTACCGCCTGCGCGCCTGCAGCGACTCGCGCAACGCGCTCGACACGCTGATCCGCACGCAGCCCAACAGCCCGCTCGTCTCCAAGGCCAAGGCCAAACTCAAGGACATGAAGAGCCTGGCCAAGGACTACTGCACCAGCTGAAGCGCATCAGCGCTTGGCGAGCCGTTCCTTGGAGAGCGCGCGCATGTCCTCGGCCAGCTGCGTGAGCTCCGCCGCCTCCGCACGGTAGTAACCGCGGATGGCGCCCGACGCGTCGACCAACACGAAGTGCTCGCCGTGCATGATCTCGATCAGCGTCGGATCGCTCTCGCTCGGCTTCTTGTCGCCGATGTGGATCTTGAAGCCGGCGACCACCGTCTTCTCGATCGCGTCGAGCGGCCCGGTCAGGAAGTGCCAGCGTGAGGTGTCCGCCTCGTACTTCTGGGCGTACGCCGTCAGCACCTCGGGCGTGTCGTGCTCCGGGTCGACCGAGAAGCTCACGAACTCGGCGTCCGGCACGTCCGCGAGCTTGCCCTGCAGCGACTTGAACTTGGCCGTCAGCAGCGGGCACACGCTGGGGCAGCGCGTGAACACGAAGTTCGCGACCCACGGCTTGCCCGCCAGCTCCGCGCTCCCGAACGGCTTGCCGCCCTGGTCCGTCAGCGCGAACGTCGGCACGCGGCCGAGCTCACCCTGCGTCGAGCCGGCCTGCTTCTGCTCGCCCAGGCGATACAGCGCGAACACCGCCAGGGCTGCCACCACCAGCGCGGCCCAGAGCAGGATGCGCACCTGTCTCACGGCTCAGACCAGCGCGTCGATCGCCAGCGCCGTGAACAGCGCGGGCAGGTAGATCAGCGACGCGAAGAACAGCTGACGCGCCCAGCGATAGCCCTGCTGCCCGGCCGGCACCCAGAAGCCGCGCACCGACAGCGCGATCATCACGCCGCCCAGGAGCGTGGCGACGACCAGGTACGGCAGGCCCGCCACCTTGAGCGGAACGAGCGAGCTCGCGGCCGCGAACAGGAACAGCGAGTGGATCACCGCGTGAACCTTGGCCACGCGCAGCCCGCGCACCGCCGGCAGCACGCGGATGCCCGCGCGCGTGTACTCGCTCTCGCGGAAGATCGCGATCGCGATGAAGTGCGGCAGCTGCCAGAAGAACAACACGCCGAACAGCGCGATGCCCGCCAGGTCGAGGCGGCCGGTGACCGCGGTCCAGCCGATCAGCGGCGGCAGCGCACCCGGCACCGAGCCGATCAGCAGCGCGGCCGGCGTCTTCTGCTTGAGCGGCGTGTAGACCGCCACGTAGCTGACCAGCGCGATCGCCGCGAGCAGCCCCGTCAGCTTGTTCACGCCGAGCGTCAGCAGCGGGATCGAGATGCCGCCCATCGCGAGCCCGAACCACAGCGCGACCCAGGGCGAGAGCCGGCCCGCGGGCAGCGGACGGTTCTCGGTGCGCGTCATTAGGCGATCGCTGTCGCGCTCTAGCCAGCAGTTGAGCGTGTTCGCCGAACCAACCACCAAAGCGACGCCGAGCAACGTGAAGATCACGGTGCGCGCATCGACGTGTCCTGCGAGCGCAAGCCCACCCGCCGTGGTGATCAACACCATGAGAGTGATTCTCGGTTTCGCTAGAGAGACAACGTCGCGGAATGTTTGAGACCAATCGCGCACGTTCACAGCCTGCATGGAGTTCGCACTCTGCACTGCAATGGACCCAGAGGGGTCGTCAGCCAAGCGCGCGACACTAGGGCGTCGCGCGGGTCCGGAAAAGGTGCGGCGATATAGCAAGACGCCGCGAAGCCGGTCAAACGCGGAGCGCATCCAAAACGATCCGCGACCAGCGCTCTAGGGCCGACTCATGCGGAAGGCAACCTCGCGGCGCCGCTTTCCGCACCGGTCCGGAAGGCAGCCTGTTAGCGCAGCAACAAGAAGGCGAGCACGATGACCCCACCCAGGAGCAACATGCCTCCGGCGCCGATCGCCGCCCAAACCAGCGGAGACTGCGGCAGGGAAGACGCGCCCTGCTGCTGCGCACGGGGCCGCTCCGACGGCGCTCCCGAGCGCGCGGACGGGCGCGACGAGCCCGGCGTGCGCAGCGACTCCTTGCCCCGTCCCGGCGCGTTCGAGTTGGAGCTGGCGATCGCGCGCGCCTGATCGTTCGGCTTGGGAACCGATCGCATCGCGTCGTCGCGCACCTCGTCGGGCAACACGTCCTTGAGAGCCATCGCGAAGTCCGCCGCGCTCGGGTGGCGCTTGTCCGGGTCCTTCTCGATCGTCTTCATGACCACCTGCTCCAGGCCCGGAGGCAGGCGCAGGTTGGGCACACGCTCCCCGAGCGGGATCGGCGTGCCGCGGATCTGCAGCGCGAGGTAGTCCATGGGCTGCGCGGCATCGAAGGGCAGCTTGCCGGTCAGCATCTCGTACAGGATGCAGCCGAGCGAGTAGATGTCCGAGCGCGCGTCGAGCTGCTGCCCGCGCGCCTGCTCCGGGCTCATGAACTCCGGCGTGCCGAAGACCATGCCCTCCTGGGTCAGGATCAGCGAGCCCGGGCGCATCTCGCGCTGCGTGACCTTGGCGAGGCCGAAGTCGAGCACCTTGGGAAAGTCCGCGATGCCGCCCTGGCAGGTCAGGAAGATGTTCTCGGGCTTGAGGTCGCGGTGGACCATGCCTTGGCGATGCGCTTCTTCCAGCGCGCCGCAGACCTGCACCATGATGTTCATCGCGCGGCCGGGGCGCAGCATGCCCTCGGCGCGCGTGATCTGCGCGAGGTTCTTGCCCTCGAGATACTCCATCACGATGTAACAGGCGCCGTCCTCGAGCTGGCCATACATGTACACGCGCGCCGTGTTCGGATGCGAGAGGTGGCTCATCGCGCGCGCTTCACGGCGGAAGCGAGAGACCAGGTCAGGCCGCGAGACGTACTTCGGGTGCAGGATCTTGATCGCGACGAAGCGATTCATCTCCGGCTGCTCGGCCTTGTAGACCGCACCCATGCCGCCCGAGCCGATGCGCTGAAGGATCCGGAACTGGCCGGCGATCTCTTTACCGATGTACGAGGCTGTTGCGTTCACGGAACCAGATTTCCCGCCCCGCACGCGAGGCCCGAGGGAAGTATAGGGGAAAAGAGAGCGGAGAGCGCCCTCTCACGTCTTCCTATCCCGAGCGTGCGCGCATTTTTCACGGCCAGCGATGACGACCCTACAACAACATGCCGAGTCGTGCAGAGCTCTCGACCAGCTCCCGCGCGAGATCGTGGCGGCCGCGCGTGACGCATTTCGTGCGTTGCTCGGGGGTGAGCTGCATTCGCCACGGGTGGGCTGGCCCGTATTCACTGCAAGCACGGCGGCGCGCAGCGCGGACATTGCCATCGAGCTGAGCCCCGGCAACGCGAGTACGTGCGAGCTCGCGCTTCGGATCTCCGGCGAGCACGCCGCGCGCTGGGTCGATCGCGCGCTCGGCGGCAACGGCGACTCGGGCCTCGCGGCCCGCAGCGGCAGCTTGAGCGAGGGCGAGTGTGGCGTGCTCGCGTACCTGGCTTCGCGCGTGTGCCGCGAGCTGGCCTCGTTCCAGGTCCTCGACGTACGGCCCGCACCAAAGATCGACGCATGCGTACTATGGCCCATCACGCTGGAGAGCGCGCTGGGCCCGGTCGCGCTGACCGCCGCGCTTGCGCCCGGGCTCGCCGAGAGCCTGCTCGTCCCGCATCGGCTCACCGTGTCCGTGTTCGATCGGGCGCCCTCTGCGCTTCACGCCGGCGAGGTCTGGATCAGCGACCGCTGGAACCTGAGCAGCGCCAGCGACGGCCTGGCCGGCGAGGTCCAGCTCTCGGTCGAGGGCTGCACGAGCCCGCTCTCCGCGATCGTGAGCGCGGGCCAGCTGCGTGCGCAAGGCCCGAGCTCGACGCGCGACGACATCGAGCTCGTGCTCGCGCAGGAGCCCACGCAGTTCGCGCAGCTCGCACGCATCGCCGCCGGCGAGCGCGCGCCGTTCGCGCTCGCCGACACGGTCGAGCTGCGGCGCGAGAGCCAAGCCATCGCGCGCGGCGAGCTGATCAGCTGGCGCGGCGCGATCGGCGTGCGCATCAGCGAAGCTTGAGCACCTCGCGCTGCACGTCCGCGAACACCGCGTCGGCATCGCGGTCGGCATCGATGTGCACCACGCGGTCCTCCGGGAAGTGGCGCTCGATGTCGCGATAGAACGCGGCCAGTGCACGCTGCAATGCGTCGTCGTCGAACAGCTCGCGGTGCTCGTCGCGCGCCAGTCTGCGCGTACGTGCCACCTCCGGCGAGACATCCAACACCAACACGAGATCGGGCCGATCGGCGCGCTGGTTCAGGCTACGCAGCCACGCGATCTCCGCGCCCGCGCTCACGCTCTGGTAGGCGACGCTGGAGTGATCGTAGCGGTCGCTGATCACCCAGCTGCCGCGCTCCAGCGCGGGGCGCACCTCACGACCCAGGTGATCGAGCCGATCGGCCGCGAACAACAGCGCCAGCTGCGCGCCGCTGTCTCCGTGCAGCGTCACGCGCTTGGCGAGAATCTCGCGTAAGTGTAACCCCAGCGGCCCCTTGCTCGGCTCGTGGGTGGCGTGTGCGGCCTGGCCGCTCGCGGTCAGCGCGCGCACCAAACGATCTGTCTGGGTGGTCGTGCCCGCACCGTCGATGCCTTCGATGACGACGAAACGTGAATGCATGGTTCGGACGCGATGTTAGCGCTTGCGGGCCCGGTGGGCGCGCTAACCTGCCAAAAGTGACCACTCGGTCGGGGTCGGGAGGGACATCATGAGCGAACACAGCATCGAGAGCATCTCGAAGGAAACGCGGACCTTCGAACCCAACGCCGACTTCGCCAAGCGCGCGCGAGTCGGTTCGCGTGCGAAGTATGACGAGCTGTACCAGCAGAGCATCAACAACCCCGAGGCGTTCTGGGCCGAGCAAGCCAGGACGCTGCACTGGTTCAAGCCGCCCACCAAGATCCTGAGCGGCAGCCTGCCCGACGTGAAGTGGTTCGAGGACGGCACGCTCAACGCGTCCTACAACTGCCTCGACCGCCACGTGGCCGACGGCAAGGGCGACAAGATCGCGCTCTCGTTCGAGGGCGAGCCCGGCGAGAAGCGAACCTTCACGTACAAGCAGCTGCTCGCCGAGACCAGCAAGCTCGCCAACGTGCTGACCGAGCGCGGCATCGGCAAGGGCGATCGCGTCGCGATCTACATGGGCATGGTGCCCGAGGCCGCGATCGCGATGCTCGCCTGCGCGCGCATCGGCGCCATCCACTCGGTGGTGTTCGGCGGCTTCGCGGCCGAGGCGATCCGCGATCGCGTCAACGATCAGCAGGCCAAGCTGATCATCACGCAGGATGGTGGCCATCGCCGCGGCCAGCTGGTCCCGCTCAAGGCCAACGTCGACCGCGCCCTCGCGCAGTGCCCGTCCGTGAAGAACGTGCTGGTGTTCAAGCGCTACGGCAACGACGTCACCATGCAGAGCGGGCGCGACCTCGACTGGGCCACGGAGCTCGGCAAGGCCAGCGACGAGCACGAGGCGGTCGCGCAGAGCGCGGAAGACCCGCTGTTCATCCTCTACACCTCCGGCAGCACCGGCAAGCCCAAGGGCGTGCTGCACACCACGGCGGGCTACTTGCTCGGCGTGGAGCTCACGTCGCGTTACGTCTTCGACCTGCACGAGGACGACCTCTACTGGTGCACCGCCGACGTCGGCTGGGTCACCGGCCACAGCTACGTCGTGTATGGCCCGCTCGCGGCTGGCGCGACCGTGCTCATGTACGAAGGCGCGCCCAACTTCCCGGATGTCGATCGCTTCTGGGACATCATCGAGCGCCACAAGGTCACCGTGTTCTACACGGCGCCCACCGCCATCCGCAGCTTCATCCGCTGGGGCGACGAGCACGTGACCAAGCACGATCTATCGTCGCTCCGCCTGCTCGGCTCCGTGGGCGAGCCGATCAACCCGGAAGCGTGGATGTGGTACCGCAAGGTCATCGGCAAGGAGCGCTGCCCCATCGTCGACACCTGGTGGCAGACCGAGACCGGCGGGATCATGGTCTCGCCGCTACCCGGCGCGGTGTCCGCCAAGCCCGGCTCGTGCACGCTGCCGTTCTTTGGCGTCAGCGTGAAGGTGCTGCGTGAGGACGGCACGGAGGCGGGCCCCAACGAGGGCGGCCTGCTCGTGATCGACAAGCCCTGGCCCAGCATGCTGCGTACGGTCTACGGCGATCATGAGCGCTTCAAGAGCACTTACTTCGAGCGCTTCCCCGGCAAGTACTTCACCGGGGACGGCGCACGCAAGGACGAGGACGGCTACCTCTGGGTCATGGGTCGCGTCGACGACGTGGTCAACGTCGCGGGCCATCGCCTCGGCACCGCCGAGATCGAGAGCGTGTTGGTGGCGCATCCGTCCGTCGCCGAGGCCGCGGTGGTCGGCAAGCCGGACGAGCTGAAGGGCCAGGCGCTGGTGGCGTTCGTCACCGTGAAGGGCTCCATCAAGTCGAACAAGGAGCTCAAGAAGGAGCTCGCGGATCACATCGGCAAGGAGATCGGCCGCTTCGCGGTGCCCGACAGCGTGCGCTTCGCGGAGGCGCTGCCCAAGACGCGCAGCGGCAAGATCATGCGCCGCCTGCTCAAGGAGATCGCGAGCGGCAAGGCGCCCCAGGGCGACGTGACCACGCTGGAGGACTTCAGCGTGCTGGCCAAGCTCAGCGACGACGAGTGATCAGTTCTTGAGGCGGTCGCGCAGCTGGCGCATGCGTCGGCGCACGCGGCCCATCGCGTCCGACGAGATCAGCGCCAGCACCTCCGGACGCGACGCCTCGTAGCTGCGCGCCAGCTGATCGACCGCGCTGCGTTCCTTCGCCTCGCGCGGCGCGTAGTGATAGCGCCCGGCTTCCACCGCCAGGAAGCCGTGGTGCGTCAGGTGCGCCAGCGCCGCCTCCACCAACACGATGCCCAGCTGCAGCTGGTTCGCCAGCTCGTCGGCACTCCAGATTCGCTTGGGCTCTCCGTGCATCAACAACAAGATCTCCAGCTGCTCGAGCGCCTGCACGCGCTCGCGGATCAGCTCGCGCACGGACGCGGGTACGACCTCTCTCATCGCGCTCGGACAAGGCATTTGGTGTGCCAAACGCGAGATGGTTCGCCTGGACGCCGTCAGCCAAACGCGTCCGCGGTCGGCGCAGCCAGGCGACGGATTTTTTCCGACTCGGCTCGGAGTGAATCCCAGCGACTCAGGTGTGCGGGAGCTCGATCACGGCCCGCGTGCCGCGCGACGAGCCGCGCTGCTCCAGG
This sequence comes from Polyangiales bacterium, assembly GCA_040508235.1. Lineage (GTDB taxonomy): Bacteria > Myxococcota_A > Polyangia > Polyangiales > DASUME01 > DASUME01. Next base: position 15,593 of record JBEVNG010000009.1, read on the forward strand.
TGCAGGCGCCCTCCGTGATGCGACACGATCTCGCGCGCGATCGCCAGGCCGAGCCCGGTGCCGCGGTTCTTGGTGGTGAAGAATGGCTCGCGCACACGCTCGGCGTTCTCTTGCGCGATGCCCTCGCCTTCGTCCTCGACCGCGAACGACACGCGGCCCTCGGAGGCGCTCACGGCGATGCGCACGGCGGTGTCGGACTGGCTCGCGTCGCAGGCGTTGAGCAACAGGTTCGCGAGCGCCTGCTCCAGCATCGGCGGGTTGCACGCGACCTGAGGAAGATCACCCTGGGCATCGAGCGCCAGCGTGACGCGCGCCTCGCCGAAGCGATGGCTCACCAGCCCCATCGCCTTGCGCGCCAGCTGCGACGGCTGCGCGTGCACGAACGGCGGCAGCTCCCCGCGCACCAGGCCGAGCACCCCCTGGATGATCGCCTGAATACGCTCGACCTGCTCGCTCACCACGGTCAGCGCGGCGACCGCACGCGGCGCGTTCTCCAGCGCCGGCAGCACTTGCTCGACGCGCGCCATGATGGTGCCCAGCGGCGTGGCCACCTCGTGCGCGATGCCGCTGGAGAGCGCGGCCAGCGTCGCCAGCTTGTCCGCGCGCGCGAGCAACTTCTCGCGCTCGTTCTGCAGCGCCGACAGCTCCAGCTGCTGGGCGACCTCGCGCTTGCGCCAGTGCTGACGCAGCGCCGCGCCGCCAAAGCCGACCACCAGCGCGAAGGTGGCCGCGAGCCCGAGCAAGAAGCGCAGCTGCGCGTGTTGCTCGCGTACGCGCAGGCGTTGCCCCGACGCCACCACCACCACGGACCAGGCCCCGCCCTTGCCCTTCACGCGGCTGATGCCGACCGCCGTCACGCGCCCCGGCAGGCCGAGATCCTCGGACTCCTCGCGCGACAGGAAGAAGCTGCTCTGCCCGCGCGTGATCGCCTCCGTGATCGCCGGCGAGCGAGTCGGCGGCGAGCCCGCGTGGCGCAGCGTGTCCTCGCCGGGCGGGGCGATCCAGATCTCCCGCAGGCCACCGGGCAGCTCCAGCTGCTGCGCGCCGCCCAGGAACTTGGTCAGGTTGGCGCTCAGCGTGTTGCCATCGAGCGCGCGGCCGGTCTCTTCTTCGTAGTCCGAGAGCCGCGCCTCCAGGTCCGCCGCGACCGCCGTCGCACACGCGACCTGGCTCTCCGCCAGCCACAACATCCAGGTCTCGAACTCGCGGTCCTCGTCGATCATCATCGCGACCGCGACCAACGACACCGCCGCGACCATGGCCGCGAGCAGCCAGCGCTCGGGCGTCATTCTTCGCTCGCCGACAGCCACTTGGCGAGCGTCTTGGCGTCGATGCCGAGCCGCTCGCAGGTGATCATCTTGCGTCCACCCAGGCGCTCCAGCGCCCAGGCCGCGTAGCGACGCTGCAGCTCGCGGATCGGGATCACCGTGTCGCCGAACTCGCGGATGCTGTGGTTGGGCTCGGAGAGCACGGCGCTGGGCAGGTCACTCGGCTCGATCTCGCGCCCGCGGCAGAGCAGGAACGCTCGCCCGATCGCGTGCTCCAGCTCGCGCACGTTGCCAGGCCAGTTGTACTCGAGCAGCGCGCGCGAAGCGGCGGCCGAGAAGCGCTCCACGGTGCCCTTGGGGTGGCGCACCTTGGCCTCGGCCAGGAAGTGCTCGGCGAGCAGCGGGATGTCCTCGCGACGCTGACGCAGCGGCGGCACCTCGATGGTGACGCCCTCGAGCCGATACAGCAGATCGCCGCGGAACGTGCCGGCCGCCACCAGCTTGCGCAGGTCGCGATGGGTCGCGGTCACGATGCGCACGTCGACGTCGCGCTCCCGGCTGGCACCGAGCGCGCGGATCTTGCGGCTCTCGATCGCGTGCAGCAGCTTGGCCTGCAGCAGCGGGTGCATGTCGCCGATCTCGTCGAGGAACAGCGTGCCGCCGTGCGCCTCCACGAACAGGCCGTTGCGCGCGACGTTGGCGCCGGTGAACGCGCCGCGCACATGGCCAAACAGCTCGCTCTCCAGCAGCGGCTCCGGCAACGCCGCGCAGTTGACGCTCACGAACGGCGCCTGAGCGCGCTCGCTCTCCGCATGCAGCGCGCGCGCGAGCTGGCTCTTGCCCGCGCCGGTCTCGCCCAGGATCACCACCGGCAAGGTCGAGTCCGCCACCCGCATCAGCAGCTCGAACGTCTCGCGCATGGCGATGCTCTGGCCGATCATCGAGCCCAGCGCGTAGCGCTCGTGCAGCGCGCGCTTGAGCTCGCGCGCCTGCTTGCGCAACGCCCGCTCGTCGAGCGCTCGCTGCAGGAACAGGTCGAGCTCGGCCACCTTGAACGGCTTGGTCAGGTAGTGGTACGCGCCGCGACGCACACACTCGACCGCGGAGTCGATGGCGCTGAACGCGGTCATGATGATCACCGGCCGCTCGGGCGCCACTTGCTTGGCGTGCGTGAGCAGCTCGATGCCGTCGACCTGCGGCATGCGCAGGTCCGTCACCAGCGCGTCGAACTCGCGCTCGGCGATCAGCGGCAGCGCGGCCTCGCTGCTCCCGAATGCGGTCGCTCTCCAGCCGAGCGCCGTCAGCCCATCGGCCACGGTCTCCGCGAACGCAAGGTCGTCGTCGACCACCAGTACGTGCCCATCGCGAACCATCGGCAAAGACTAGCGCCCCAGGCTGGTCTTGTGGCCACAAATGCCCGCGCGGCCCCACACGCTCAGAGCACCGTGCCGAAGCTCCCGTCCTCGACCTTCTGGTTGGCGTCGAATGTGTTCCAGCCCTCCACGGGCTCGAGCTGAAATGGGGGTGCCTGGGCCGCGCCACGCTGCACGGGCGGCAGCGGCGGTGGCTGCGACGGGTCGTAGAAGCGGAAGCTCGACAGCTCTTCCATGCCGTACGCGAGCGCCTCGTCGTCGATGCGGTCGCGCGAGCGCATGTGCTGCAGGAAGGCCGCAACCTTCTTCTTGGTCGACTCCGTGATCGTATGCTTGGCCCACTGCTCGTCGTACGCCTTGGGGCTCGGCAGGATGGTGGCCAGGAACGCGGCCTGCGCGGGCGTGAGCTGCAGCGGCAGGATGCCGAAGTAATGCAGCGAGGCATTCCGGATGCCGTACACCGAGCTGCCGTACTCGATCACGTTCAGGTACAGCTCGAGCA